>NZ_JBAUJR010000249.1:0-15029 GCF_049683935.1 Mycobacterium sp.
TCACCGGACCGCTGCTGCCGGTGAGCCCACCGCCGCCCGCCGCGCCGTGGCTGCCGCAGGCACAGCCGATCACGGGATCGCAGATCTTCGCCGGACCGTACGGGGAGCAACCGCCCGCACCTGCGGCGCCACCTGCCGCCGTGGCACCGACACCTGGAGGTGGTGGCTGATGATGACCCGGTTTGTACGAAACCAGTTGATCATCTTCACGATTGCGTCGATCGTCGGTGTCGGGGTGATGATCTTCACCTACATGCAGGTCCCCACGCTGCTTGGCGTCGGTCGACTGACCGTGAAGCTGGAACTGCCCGCGTCCGGCGGTCTCTACCGGTTCAGCAACGTCACCTACCGCGGAGTGCAGATCGGCAAGGTCACCGACGTCGCGTTGACAGAGAATGGCGCGGAAGCAACGCTGTCGCTCGACACGTCTCCGAAGATCCCGGCGGATCTCCAGGCCGACGTTCTCAGCGTCTCGGCGGTCGGCGAGCAGTACGTCGATCTCCGTCCACGCACCGACTCCGGGCCCTTCCTGGAGGACGGTTCACGAATCCCGGTGTCGGCCACCACGATTCCTCAACAGGTCGGCCCCATGCTCGATCAGCTCAGCGCGCTGGTGGAGAGCCTGCCCAAGGACCGGATTCCCGACCTGCTCGACGAGACGTTCAAGGCGTTCGACGGGGCCGGCCCGGAGTTCGGTTCCCTGCTCGATTCCGCATCCGAGTTGACCGGCGAGATCAACGGCGCGTCCGACGAGACCCGCACGCTGATCGACGATATCGGTCCACTGCTGGAGTCACAGGCTGAGACCACCGATGAGATCCGGACGTGGGCACGCAGCCTGTCCGGGATCACCGCGCAGGTTGTCCAGAACGACCCGGAGTTACGTGCGATTCTGCAGCGCGGGCCGGGATTTGCCCAAGAGGTCAGCTCGCTGCTCGACCAGGTGAAGCCCACCCTGCCGATCCTGCTGGCCAACCTCACCACAGTGAGCCAGGTCCTGCTGACCTACAACCCGGGCATCGAGCAGTTGCTCGTGATCTTCCCGGGCATCATCGCGGCGCAGCAATCGTTCGGCCTGCCCAAGAACAACCCGACAGGGTTGCCCGCCGGCGACTTCGCCCTGACCATCAGCGATCCGAACCCGTGCACCACCGGCTTCCTGCCGCCGTCACAGTGGCGCTCGCCGGAAGACGAGACCACGCTCGACACGCCCGACGGGCTGTACTGCAAACTCCCGCAGGACTCCCCGCTCAATGTCCGCGGCGCCCGCAACTACCCCTGTCTCGAGCATCCCGGAAAACGAGCGCCCACGGTCCAACTCTGCAATGACCCCAAGGGATATCAACCGTTGGCGATGCGCGACCATCTCCTCGGCCCCTATCCGTTCGACCCCAACCTGATCTCGCAGGGGCTCCCGCTCGATGACCGCGTCGACTTCGAAGAGCGCATCTTCGCCCCGACGGAGGGCACACCGCTGCCGCCCGGCGCGGCACCGTCCGGGACCCCGCAGGGATCACCGGAACTGGCCCCTGTCCCGCCGCCGTTGCCGATGCCGAACGGCATCGCACCGCCGGCACCGCAGGAGCCGACGGTTCCCGGCCAGCCCTTGCCCGTTGCGCCGAGTGCGTTCGGCACCAACGCTTCTGGCGGACCATCGGTGGCAACTGCCCACTACAACCCGGAGACGGGGCAGTATCTGACGGCCGACGGCGCGCTGCAGCAGGTGGCGACCGGGGCCGCACCGAAGACATGGAAGGATCTGCTGCCGACCTGAGAGCGCCGCAGGTTATCGGTTGCCGGACAGAGCTTTCAGCTAGGCGACCTTCTGCGCGGATACGGGGAGTTCGATGACCTTCGGGTTGTTCACACCGCACGCGCCACTGTCGCTCTTCGTCACGTTTCGGCCCGCCATGTACGTGTAGTTGTTCAGAAGCCGGGCCTCGTCGGTGCGGTCCACGCCCCACATGATGAACTTCTGGTGTCCGGTGGCGAATGTGCCATTGGGGCAGGGCATCCAGTTGGGCACATCGTGTTCGATGAACCAGTAGTCCCGCAGACGTACCGTGCCCGTCCACCCCAAGCTGCTCGTGGCCTCGCCAGTGCACTCGATCGGGCTCACGCACTGCACGTTCACAGTCCAGGTTTCGCGCACGGGCAGTTGTTTGAACTTGACCTCGTTCATCCTCGCCCACTCTCCGTCGGAGTACACCTCCCAGGTGCCGGAGATGTTGACTCCGAAATCCTGCCCCTGAGCCACGGGGGCGGCACTTAGACTGCCAAGGACGGCGAGCGTCGTCGCGGCAACGCCGCCCATCACACGTAAAGCGCGCATGGGCACCAGCCTAATCGGCTTCTGGAGTAATGCTCTCCAATAACGAGAATTTCGTTCCCGCGCATGGAAAAATGGCGGAGTGCGTTTCCTCGTCGCAGCGATGGCTGCCCTGGCCGCCCCCGCGTGGGTCCTGACCGCTTCACCCGCGGCCGCCCAACCGCCACCGCCGCCTCCCGGCGCCGAATGCAACTACCCGAATTGCACGCCGGGGATCGCGCCCAACATCGTGCTGGGCTCCTACTGCAACAACACCACCTATTACGTATTCGGGGTGACGGATTGGGGCCGCCTGGTGTTCTGCGGGTCGCCGCGAAGGTACGAGCCGCGTTGGTTCCGGTCACCGGAGATGCACGGGATCAAGATCGAGGGTGACCTGTGTCCCAGCCTCGACGGTGAGGTGGCTCAAGCGCCCGACGGGCTCTTCCTCACCTGCGTAGTCAAGGACAACCGGGCCTATTGGGCTCGCGGCGACCAGTCGGTGGGCGGAGGCAACCCGCCTCCGCCGTAGTCACCAGTTGCGCAGCGAGCAGAGTGCGCCTTTGGTTCCCGAATCGGTGGCGACGACAACGTCGTCGACACGCAACTCGCAGACGAAGCCGGGTGCCTCGAGCGCAGGAGTGGTGGGTCCCGGCAGGCCTACGACCACCATGGCCCAGTCTTCGGGGTCGGCCAGCATGGCTTCGAGCACCCATGGCTGACCCGGTCCCAGATTTGCTTCCGCGTTCGGGGTGTAGAGGTACGTGTTGTGGCTGTACTCGGCCCAGTTGGGCGGTTGTACGTCGCGGTAGTAGATCTCCGCGTTCACGATGTCCTGACTGGCGCCCACGGTGTAGCGCACGTGGTGCAATGCCGGTTGGGCGCCGGCGGGCGCTATGGCGACGACCGCGCCGACCGTCAACATGCCCACCGCGGTGATAGCGGCAGGTGGAATCGGCTTGCAGAACAGCATTTTCAAATCTTAGAACATGCCTCTTGAGATATGCCCCGGTTTGGCCGGCTCATCTACCGCCGGAATTGCATTCCTGCTCGCGGAATCCCGAGTGCGGGCCTGGTGGAATGCAATTCCGGCGAGCAGTCGCATGGTCAGCCGATAGGGGTGAACGTGATGTTCAGTTCGGTCAGACCCCGCAGGATGAAGGTCGGCTCGTAGTTGTACGCGCGGTCGTTCGCCGGTCCGTGCTTGTCCTCGTCGATCTTGATGTCGCCCATCCGGTCCAGGATGCGCTCCATGGAGACCCGTCCCTCGACGCGTGCCAGCGGTCCTCCGGGGCAGGAGTGCACCCCGCGGCCGAAGGCGATGTGCTCGCGGACGTTCTTGCGGTTGAGGTCGAACTCGTGGGGATGCTCGAACTTGTCGGGATCCCGGTTGACCGCGCCGGGGCACACCATCAACGTGGTGCCTGCCGGCACGTCCATGTCGCCGACCTTGGTGTTCTTCTTCGCGAGCCGGAACTGGCTCTTGACCGGAGCGTCCATCCGCAGCGCCTCCTCCACGAACACCGGAATGCGGCTGCGGTCGTGGCGCAGGGTGTCCTGGACGTCGGGATGATCGCCGAGCACCCGCAGCGACGCCGAGAGAAGCTTGGTGGTGGTCTCCTGCCCGGCGGCGAACAGGAAGGTCGCGGAGCGGGCCACCTCGAGGACGGGTGGGGTGGATCCGTCGGGGTACTTCGCGGTTGCCAGAGCGGTCAGGACGTCGTCGCGGGGGGACTCGCGGCGATCCTCGAGGTAGCCGACGAACTTCTCGTCGAGCCATTCGAGCGGGTTGAGGCCGACCAGGTCGCTGTGGTCGAGCGATCCCACGACCGCGCCGGGCCGTGGGGAGCCGAGCACGGTGCGGAACTCTTCGTGATCGGCTTGCGGCACACCGAGCAGATCGGCGATCACCAACAGCGAGAAGGGTTTTGCGTAGGCACTCAGGAACTCGCACTTGCCGTCCGCGAGGAAATCGTCGAGACACTCGTCGGCCAGGCGCCACATGAAGTCCTCGTTCTCCTTGAGCCGGCTCGGGGTGAGCAACCGGTTGAGCAGCGAACGCGCATTGGTGTGCTCGGGCGGATCCATGGTGACCATGTGCTCGAACATCGGCATCTGCGACCGGTGGGCCGCGATCTGCCCGGTGATGTCGTCGCCCTCCGGGGTGAACGGCAGTGGCGGGAACGGCCCGGCGACCGCGATGCACGACGAGAACGTGTCGGGATCCTTGAGGACCGTCGCGGCTTCCTCGTAGCCGGTGATGGCCAGCACGCCGTAGTTCGGCTCACGCACCACGGGGCATTTGCTCCGGAGGTGGTCGAAGTAGGGATGCGGGTCCGGCACGAGGGACTGATCGGTGAAGTAGTCGATCGTGTCGAAGTCACTCATGTGCGGGCCTCCGGGGCTACGGGTGTGGATCGCGGGATTCTCTGGAACGCGATAATGCTGAGCACCTGCTTAGCATGGTGTAAGAGTTAGGGTCAAGATCGAAGCGACACGCAGGCATGACGGCAAGGTGAGGAGCGGGGGTAGCCATGACATCGCCGCGACGGATCGGTGCGCCGGATGCGAAGAATCGCACCGTGCTGCTCGACGCTGCCGAGCAATTGCTGATCGAGGAAGGATATGCAGCGGTCACCTCACGCCGGGTCGCCGATCAGGCGGGGCTCAAACCGCAGCTGGTGCACTACTACTTCCGCACCATGGAGGACCTCTTTCTGGCGGTGTTCCGCCGCAGAGCCGAGGAGGGCCTGGCGGTGCTCAACACCGCGCTGCAGTCGCCGCAACCGCTGTGGGCGCTGTGGCGGTTCAGCACGGCGCCGGAGGCCACCCGATTGACGATGGAGTTCATGGGCCTGGCCAACCACCGCAAGGCCCTGCGCGCAGAGCTCGCCTACTACGCCGAGCGTTTCCGCGACGAGCAGAACAAGGCCATCGCCGCCGCGCTCCGTCAGCACGGAATCGACTCTGCGGATGTGCCGCCGGTGGTCTGGACGATATTCGCGACGAGCGTGTCGCAGATGATGGTGATGGAACGCGCGCTCGGGATGTCGACCGGCCACGCCGAGACCTTTGCGTTCTGCGAGCAGTGGCTGCGCCGTCTGGAGGGCGAGCCGCTGTCTGTCGATCGTGACGATCGGCGTGCTCACCAGAGGTAGATCACCAACACCGACGCCCACAGCACGACCAGCCACAGATCGGTACTGTGGCGCAGCCACGAAGGCGCGTGGCGAACCTCCATGAAGGACCGGATGATCATCCGGCACTTGAGGAATCCGAGGAGCACCGCGAGCACGGTGATCGGCACGCTGGCCGTCGCGAGACCTCCCGAGTGGCCCGGAGCCAGCCACCACGATATGAGCGTGATAGCCGAGAGGATCAGCCAGGCGATCGTGATCGCGCGACTCGACCGGGCACTGCGCACCTCTGTGGTGGTCACACCATCACCGCATCACGTAGAACAGGCCGAAGATCACTACCCACAGAAGATCGACCATGTGCCAGTAGGTCGCGCTCGACTCCACCATCATCATGCGTCTCTTGCGTGGGTTACCCAACTCCCGCACAACGATTCCCAGGATCAACAGGCCGAGCAGCACGTGGAACAGATGCACGCCGGTGAGCATGTAATAGAAGCTGAAGAACTCGTTGTCGACGATCGTGTGGCCCTCGGCCACCTTCGTCGACCACTCGAAGGCCTTGATCCCGATGAACAGCAGTCCGCAGGCGCCGCCGGCGTAGGTCAGGCGTATCGCGGCAGCGTGGTTGCCACCCCGGGCCGCCAGCACGCTGCGTGCCACGAACCACGAACTCGTCAGCAGCACAAGGGTGTTGAGTACGCCGATGGTGAGGTTCAGGTGTTGCTGTGCCTCGAGGAACTCCTGTGGCGCCATGGCGCGGTGCACCGAGAAGATCAGGAAGAACGACCCGAAGATGATCAGGTCGCCGAGCACCATCACCCAGATGGCATTGTCGCCGGGAACGCGCGTGGTCGGCGCACTCTTGGTGGTGCGGTTCTGAGCCTGCGTCGTCTCCGTCACGGCAGCGGTGTTTCGTCGGCGGGTTGTTCCTCGTTCGCCTTCTTGAGGAAGACGATCACGCACGACAGCCAGAAACCGAAGATCACCGTCCCGGTCCAGAACGACATCGACCCGTTCCAGGAGAACGGACCGGCCGACGACACGAACAGCGGCGCCGCCATGATCTCGGTGACTATCTGCCAAATGGTCACGTAGGCAAGCCACTTCGGGAAGATCCTGTTGCGGTCGTAGAGGATCGCGATGGCGAAGCCGAAGTACGCGGCGGTGAAACAGCCCAGCGAGCCGACGTAGGAGAGACATCCCAGGTCGTAGAGCAGTGCCAGCACCTCGGGATCGCGGTCCGGACGGAACGTCGCCACCAGGAAGCAGAGCGCAACCAGCAGGCACCCCGGGAGGGCGCCGACGGCCATGCCGCCCATGTACACGTACGCCATGGTCGAGCCGGCCGACATGCGTTTCATGTGGTAGACGACGATGCCGTTGGCGACCCCGGCGCCGCCGATGATCAGGATCAACAGCCCGAAACCGAGTTGGATCGTCGTGGTGTGCGCGGCGAAGAACTCGACCTTCTGCTCGGTGGTGACGTCGGGCCGCGGTGGCGGCATGACCCGTGCCAGCAGGAAGAAGATCGCCCCGAACGCGGCGTAGAACGCCGGCACGATCGAGAAGATGATCCACAGGTCGCGTTTGCCCGCCGGACCAGGCCGAGATCCGGTCGCCGGGGTGTCCGCCTCGGGTGTGACAACCGTGCTCATCGGGCGACGCCCTCCTCGATCGCTTGCCGATGCAGCGTCGTGCGGAGCACGAAGAACATGACGACGACGAACAGGGCGAAGGCGACGACGCGCAGCCAGAACGAGATCGCACCGTCCCAGGCCAGCGGGCCGGTCCGGAAGACCGCGGCCGCGGCGGCCGGCGCCATCGCCAACCCGGTCGCGACCGCGAAATGACCTACCCAGCGCGGGAATACGGGAGTCGGGCCGGCGTGCGCGCTGGTGTCGAAGTACACGGCGAGGCCGAGGAGCAGGTTCTGTGCCACCAGCATGCCGACGGGGGCCACCAGCGTGATCCAGGCCAGGTCGTTGAGAAGCAGCAGAAGCTGCGGGCTGCGGTCGGGGCGGTAGGCGGCAACGAGGTAGAAGATGTTGGCCAGCGCGAAGATGGTGGCGCCGCTGACCACCGCCGTCAGATAGCAGTAGGCCAGCGCGTGACTCTGAGCCGCCATCCGCTTCATCTGGACGACGATCACCATGAAGAACGGCAGCAGCATGATCGCGCACAGGTTGTAGGTGATCATGCTGAACCGGATCATCGCGGTGTGGTCCGCGTAGAACGCGGCGACCTCGTCGGCGGACATCGACGGCGACATCGGCGGGAGGAAGCCGGGAAAGGCGACGAACGCGACGATCAGGATCACGACGACAATGGGAGTCGTCCACAGGGCCACCAGTTGTGTCCTGATGTTCGCCGTCTTCGGCAGGTCCTCGGCTTCGGCAAGAATCTGCATCCCGCACACCCCAATTCGTCGCTCTGCGCCGGTTGTCGATCGGCTACTCAGCAGAGAGTAGCCGATCGGCAACCGAACATCCAGACGCGCCGCCGGGGCGTGGCTGTCAGAGCGAGAGGATGGTCGCCGAGGCGGTGCCGGGCGCGCCGTAGACCTGGGCGAGGCCGACACGGGGCTCGCCCGGAACCTGCCGGTCCCCGGCTGCGCCGCGCAATTGGCGGACCAGCTCGTGCACCTGTCGCAGGCCCGAGGCGCCGATCGGCTCACCGTTGGCGATCAGACCGCCGTCGGTGTTGACCGGGATGGCACCGTGAATCTCGGTAGCACCGTCGGCCAGCAGCTTCTCCTGCTCGCCGTCGGCGCACAGGCCCGTCTCGGCCATGTGGATGACCTCGGCGCCGGCGTCGGTGTCCTGAAGTTGCGCGACGTCGACGTCCTCGGGGCCGATGCCCGCCGCTTCGTAGGCGGCCTTGGCGGCGAACACCGTCGGCGAGGGATCCTCGTCGAGCGGCGCGGACGTGGCGTGCACCTCGTACGCGCCGAACGTCCGTGTGCGAATCTCGCTGGCGCGCACGAACACCGGCTTGGCCGTGTACTTGTGCGCCAGGTCGCCGCGGCACATGATGACCGCGGCCGCACCCTCGTCCGGTGCGCAGAACATGAACTGGCGCAACGGATAGTTCAGCACCGGCGACGCCATGATCTCGTCGACGGAGATCTCCTTGCGGCGGAACGCATTCGGATTCAGCGCGCCGTTGCGGAAGTTCTTGTTGGCGACCCGCGCCAGCGTCTCCTCGGAGATACCGTGTTTGTGGAGGTAGTGGTTGGCCTTCATGCCGAAGAACTTGGTGGTGACGAACTGGCCGTTCTCGGCGTACCACTGCGGCAGCGCGAGCTTGGCGGGGTCGTCGGTGAACGCGCCACGGGGGTGCTTGTCCAGTCCGATCGCGATCCCGATGTCGTACTTGCCCAGGCGGATCGTGTCGGCCGTCTGCTGTATGGCCGATGCCGCGGTGGCGCAGGCGTTGAAGACGTTCGTGAACGTGATGCCGGTCAGGCCGACCAGTCGGGTGACCGCGTCGGGGTTGGACACCTCGTAGCTGCCGCCGAAGCCGAACTGGATGTCCTTCCAGCCGACACCGGCGTCGGCCAGCGCCAGATCGATCGCCTCGGCGCCCATCTCCATGGCGGTCTTGTCGAACCGGCCGAACGGATGCAGGCCCACGCCGATGATCGCGACATCGTTGGCGGAGTTGGAGTTGCTCATTGTTCAGTCCCTTAGCTGCTGGCCGGCTGGAATGCGAAGGTGACGACCTCGTTACCCTCGGCGTCGGTGGTGAACGGGATCATCGTCAACTCGACGGCCTGACCGAACTCCAGCTTCGCCGGGTCGTTTTCGGTGAGCCGACCCTCGACCCGGATCACGTCATCGAGCTGCACCAGCCCGACGCCGAAAGGCACAAATTCCTTGCCGGTGGGCCCCGCGTACGGTGCGCCGGGCGGAAACCCCTGCGTGGTCCATGCGACCAACGTCCCGGTGCGGGGGAGGAGGAGCTCCGACATGGATCCCGAACTGCATCGCGGACAGCGCTGCTGTACGGGAAAGGTGGCAGCGCTGCAGCTGTCACACTTGCTGCCGATCAGCTGCGGATTGTCCGCCGGCCAGGTGGATATTTCGGGCGCGAGCGCCCGCTGCGATGTCGACACGACGTTGACGATAATCGGAAATGGCGTTCTCGTCCAGAGAGAATCATGGGGACAGACGGTGTCGGCGCCGTTCGTCGTACGGCGAGTGGGCGGGCCTATCTGGCGCGGTTCATCACCTTGTCCGCCGCAGCCCAGTGTTCGTCGGACACCCAGAGCCGGGCGAAGGCCGCAACGGCCTCGGTTGTCGGAACTCCGCGCATCACGCGTTTGACCTCGCCGGCCGGCGCGGCGGCCAGCGACCGTCCGATGGCGTGCCACTGCTCGTCGAAGGATGCCCGGGGAAACACTTGATCGATCAGCCCGATCCGCTCGGCCTCGGCAGCCTCGACGATGCGCCCGGTGCCGGCCAGCAGCAGTGCCCTGCTGTAGCCGACCAGGCTCACCAATCGTTCGGCGCCGCCCCACGCCGGCATGATCGCGAGGGCGACCTGGTTGAAACCGATCTTGATGTCGTCGGATGCGACGCGGATGTCGGCGGCGACCGCAAATTCGGCACCGCCACCCAGTGCGTGGCCGTTGAGCGCTGCCACCACCGGAGCGGGGAAGCCGGCGATACGGTCGCAGATCGATCTCATCCGGAAGGCCATCGCGGCCGCCTGCGCCTCGGTGCGCAACGCGCTGAGCTCCTTGAGGTCGCCGCCCGAGACGAAGGCGCGATCGCCCGCCCCGGTCAGAACCAGCGCGGCCGCCCCCTCGGCGCCGTCGAGGGCCGTCTCGAGCTGGTCCATCGTCTCCAGCGAGATCGCATTGCGCGCCTGCGGCCGGTCGATGGTGATGACCGCCAAACCGTCGTCGTCGATTTCGAGGTCGACCATCTCCCGTTCTCCATTCTCGGTATTGGCATTCTCGTGGGCGGAGAATAGCATCGCCTTCCGAACCGGAGGTGGCGCCAGACATGCGGAGAATCCCTGCTGAGCTGATAGATCTCTACCAGCAAGAGGGGTGGTGGACCCAGGAGACCCTCGGGGATCTCCTCGCGCAGGGACTGAGGGACAACCCGGACGTCGGCTTCGCCGTGCATTCGGAGGTTCGCCCCTACGCCGGCACCTTCGGTGACGTCGAACGCGACGCACGTCGGTTGGCCGCCGGCCTGTGGTCGCGGGGTGTCCGCCCCGGCGATGTCGTGGCGATTCAACTGCCCAACTGGCGCGAGGCCGCGATCACGTTCTGGGCGGCCTCCTTCCTCGGTGCGGTGATCGTGCCGATCGTTCATTTCTACGGCCGCAGCGAGCTCACCCACATCCTGGGCAGCGCGCGGCCCAAGGTCTTCATCACCGCTGCGGAGTTCGGCCGGATGCACCATCAGCCCGATCTGTGCGCCGACGTCCCGATCGTCGGACTCGTCGGCACCGAGAGCTTTGATGAACTGCTCGACGGCGAACCGCTCGCCGGCACGGTCGAGACCGATCCGGGCGGCCCCGCGCTGATCGCGTTCACGTCGGGCACCACCCGCGCACCCAAGGGTGTCGTCCACAGCCACCAGACGCTGACCTGTGAGACGCGCCAACTGCTGGCGAACTATCCGCCCGACCGCGGCCGGCAGCTGACGGCCACGCCGGTCGGACACTTCATCGGAATGGTCGGTGCCTTCCTCATCCCTGTGCTCGAGGGCGCCCCGATAGATCTGGTCGATGTCTGGGATCCGGAGAAGGTCCTCGCCTTGATGAAGTCCGACGGTATGTCGATCGGTGGGGGGCCGCCGTACTTCGTCACCAGCCTGCTCGACCATCCCGACTGCACCGACGAGCACCGACGGCTGTTCACCACGGTGGGTCTCGGGGGATCCACCGTGCCCGCGGCGGTCACCAGGAGGCTGGCCGACCTGGGCATGTTCGTCTTCCGGTCCTACGGCAGCACCGAGCATCCGTCTATCACCGGTTCGGGTCCGCAGGCACCGGAGGACAAGCGCCTCTACACCGACGGCAATCCGCGTCCTGGCGTCGAGATCAGGATCGCCGATGACGGCGAGATCCTTTCGCGTGGACCCGATCTGTGCCTCGGTTACACCGACGACGACCTGACCGCCGTCGCGTTCGACGACGAAGGCTGGTATCACACGGGTGATGTGGGCGTGCTGGACGGCGACGGATACCTGACGATCACCGACCGCAAGTCCGACGTGATCATCCGCGGCGGGGAGAACATCAGTGCTCTCGAGGTCGAGGAGGTGCTGCTGGCCATGCCGGCGGTCGCCGAGGCCGTCGTCGTCGCAGCACCCGACGAGCGGCTCGGAGAGCGGACCGCCGCGGTTCTGCGCATCCGGGCCGGGCAGGTGATGCCGACGGTCGACGATGTACGCGAGCACTTCGCCCAGGCCGGCGTGGCACGGCAGAAATGGCCCGAAGAACTCCATCAGGTCGACGACTACCCGAGGACGGCCAGCGGCAAGGTCCAGAAGTACGCCATTCGCCGGCTCGTGGCGGATGAGGGGCTGCGGGCCCGCTCCGGTTAGCCCACCCGCTCATTGCGATCGAACACTTATGAGAATAAGATTCTCCCAAGACGATAAGGAGAGTTTCATGGGTCAACTTTCGCACCGGGTCGACATCCCGTTTCCGCTGTTCGATGCGGACAACCATCTCTACGAGCCGCCGGAGGCGCTGACGAAGTTCCTCCCCAAGGAGTACAAGGACGTCGTCCAGTACGTCGAGATCAACGGCCGTACCAAGATCGCGTTGCGTGGCCAGATCAGCAACTACATCCCGAACCCCACCTTCTCGGTGGTCGCCAAGCCGGGCGCCTGGGAGGAGTACTTCAAGTTCGGCAACCCCGACGGCAAGAGCAAGCGTGAACTGTTCGGCGAGCCGATGAAGGCGATCCCGGCGTTCTTCGAGCCCGGTCCCCGCCTCGAGAAGATGGACGAACTGGGCCTGGACCGCACGCTGATGTTCCCGACGCTGGCCAGCCTGATCGAGGAGCGCCTCAGCGACGACCCGGTGGCCATCCACGTCATCGTGCACGCCCTCAACGAGTGGCTGGACGAGGTGTGGGGCTTCAACTACAAGAACCGCATCTTCACCACCCCTGTCATCACCCTGCCCATCGTGGAGAAGGCGATCGAGGAGCTGGAATGGGCGGTCAAGCGCGGCGCACGCGCCATCCTGATCCGTCCCGCACCGGTTCCCGGATTCCGCGGTCCGCGTTCGTTCGCGCTGCCTGAGTTCGACCCGTTCTGGCAGAAGTGCGTCGAGTACGACATCTTCGTCGGAATGCACTCCAGCGACAGCGGTTACTCGCGCTACACCTCTGAATGGGACGGTGGCGCCCAGGAGATGCTGCCCTTCCAGACCAACGCGATGGGCATCCTCAACGAGTGGCGTCCGATCCAGGACGCGGTCGCTTCCTGGGTGATCCACGGTGCGCTGTTCCGGTTCCCGACGCTGAAGGTCGGAATCGTCGAAGCGGGATCGAAGTGGATGTTCCCGCTGCTGGACTCGATGGCCGAGGTCTGGAAGAAGGCGCCTGAGGCCTTCCTGGGCAACCCGATGGAAGAGATCAAGAACCGCATCTACGTCAGCCCCTTCTACGAAGAGGGCATCGACGATCTGATCAACCTGATCGGCGTCGACCAGGTGCTCTACGGCTCCGATTGGCCGCATCCTGAGGGGCTCGCGGAGCCCACGCACTACGTGACCGCGCTCGAGCATCTTGCCCTCGAGGATCAGGCGAAGATCATGGGTGGCAACCTGGGGCGCCTCGTCACGACGTGACCTACCAGCCTCGTTGGGAGACCCTCCCCGAATTGGTCACCAGCGCGGCGGACCGGTTCGGCGACGCAGAAGCAGTCGTCGACGGTCCGCTGCGCCTGACCTTCGCCGATCTGGTGAGCCGGATCGGCTGCGCCGCAGGCGCGTTCGCCGACCTGGGAATCGCGCAGGGCGAGCGGGTCGCCGTGTGGGCGCCCAACAGCGCCGAATGGATCATCGCCGCGTTCGGTCTGATCACCGCCGGCGGGGTGTTGGTTCCCGTCAACACGAGGTTCAAGACCGACGAGGCGGCCGACATCATCAGCCGCAGCGGGGCCAAGGCCGTGCTGGTCCAGCAGGGCTTCCTCGGTGTGGAACACACTGCGCCAGGGGATGTGCCGGTGATCGACCTGAAGTCCGACTTCCTCTCCAGCGGAACCCCGTTCAGTCGTCCCGTCGAGGGCACCGACATCTCCGACATCATCTTCACCTCGGGCACGACCGGGCGCCCCAAGGGTGTGATGATGAATCACCTGCAGAATCTGCGTCTGTACGAGGAGTGGTGCGATCTGGCGGACCTGCGCCAGGGGGACCGCTACCTGATGGTCAACCCCTTCTTCCACACCTTCGGCTACAAAGCCGGCCTGATCGCGTCGTTCATCCGGGGTGCGACGATGCTGCCGGTACCGGTGTTCGATGTCGACCGGGTTGTGGAACTCATTGCAGCAGAGCGGGTCACGATGTTGCCGGGGCCGCCCACGCTGTACCACTCGCTGCTCGCCGTCGAGGACAAGGCCGCGTTGGCCACGCTTCGCGCGGGTGTCACCGGCGCCGCCGACATCCCCGTCGAACTCGTGCGACGGGTGCACGAGGAGTTGCCGTTCCAGACCCTGGCGACGGGGTACGGCCTCACCGAGGCGGGGACGGTGACGTTGTCGCGGCCGGGGGACTCGTTCACCGACATCGCGACCACCGCCGGGGTGGCCTGCGACGGCGTCGAGATGCGCATCGCCGAGGACGGCGAGGTGTTGGTCCGCGGTTACACCGTGATGCAGGGGTACCTCGACGACCCGGCCGCCACGGCCGAGGCGATCGACCCCGACGGTTGGCTGCACACCGGTGATCTCGGCACGGTCGACGACGCGGGTCGCCTGCGCATCGTGGGACGCAAGAAGGACATGTTCATCGTCGGGGGTTTCAACGCCTATCCCGCCGAGATCGAGGGTTTCCTCCTCGAGCACCCGGCGGTCGCGCAGGCCGCCGTGATCGGGGTGGCTGATGAGCGGATGGGTCAGGTGGGCAAGGCGTTCGTCGTGGCCAAGCCGACGAACGACAGCGGCGCTCTGACCGCCGAGGAACTCATCGCCTGGAGTCGCGACCGAATGGCCGGTTTCAAGGTGCCTCGGTATGTAGAGTTCCTCGACGAGTTGCCGTTGAACGCCACCGGCAAGGTGATGAAAGACAAGTTGCAGGACCATCGCCGCTGAGCGTTCGCACAGCGTGTGAATAGTATTTCCGCAGACGAGGCCTTGGTCCGGACCTGTGAAGCAGGGGTATCGTGAAGTCGATACGCAAAAAAGAAGAATGACGTTCTCATCGCGTACCTGCGTATGGACGCAGCAGACAAGGAGGTCCGTGTGCCGTCTTTCAGGCGCCGCGATTCGGTGATCGACGCCGACCCCGTCGATCAGCCGCCGCAGGACACAGACCGCGCGCCGAACGGGGACGACGCTCGTGCTTTGGCCGACGAGGCGGAAGCCGAGGCCGCCGAGGCGGAGGCG
>NZ_JBAUJR010000250.1:0-1540 GCF_049683935.1 Mycobacterium sp.
CAGCAGCGCCGCGACGCCCACGCCGAGCACGGCCGCCAGCGCTGCGTAAAGCGCGATCGCCGCGGTGGTGCCGACGGCATCCGGGTCCAGGCCGACACGCGCCACAAGGAGCGATCCGAGGACCATGACCGTTGCGGTGATGCCGGAGAACACCGCGGCGACAACAGCTTTGGCGATGAGCACCAGGGTCCTGTTCGGGCTGGCCATGAACGTGGTGCGGATCATCCCGGTGCGGTACTCCCCCGTCACCGTCATCGCCGCGACGACCATCAGCACCGGCACCCCGAACACCGCGACACCGAGCGCCGCGTCCGCTGCTGTCAGCGATTGGTAGTCGTATGCCGTGGCGGCCTGCAGTGCGGCGATGCCGAAGCTCAGCAGCGCCGCGGCCGCCGCCGACCACAGCGGGGACCGCACCGTCGTCAGCTTGATCCGTTCGGCGTTCATCACGGCGGCCACGGTGGTCGGCCCCGTCATCGGTGTCCGCCCCGGAACTCGGTGGCGTCGTCGGTCGACGACAGGTAAGCCTGCTCCAGGGAGACCTGCTCGGCGCTGAGCTCGTGCAGCACGATCCCGTGCTCCGCCGCCAGTTCGCCGACGCTGTCGGTGGTGGCCTCACGCACCGTCAGCGCGTCGGGCCCGTCGTCCACCGTCAGGCCGGCCGCGGTGAGGACCTCGCGCAGTGCGGGCAACTGCGGACTGCGCACCCGCACGATGGCACCGCCGGAGCGGCCGACGAACTCGCTGACGGTGGTGGAGGCGATCAGCCTTCCCCTGCCGATGACCACGAGTCGGTCGGCGGTGTTCGCCATCTCCGAGAGCAGGTGGCTCGACACCAGGACGGTGCGGCCTTCGCCTGCCAGCGTCCGCATCAGCGTGCGCACCCAGTGGATGCCCTCCGGGTCCAGGCCGTTGACCGGTTCGTCGAACAGCAGCACCGGAGGATCTCCGATCAGCGCCGCGGCGATCCCCAGTCGCTGGCTCATACCCAGCGACAGTGTGCCCGCCCGGGCCGAGGCGACGGTGCTCAGGCCCACCATGTCGAGGACCTCGTCGACGCGTCCCGCCGGGATGCGATTGGCGGCGGCGATCCAGCGCAGGTGCCCGCGGATCGACCGGTTCGGGTGGACCTGCCGGGCGTCGAGCAGCGCACCCACCTCACGCAGCGGGTCGGTCAGCTGCCGGTAGGTCTTGCCGTTGATCGTCGCGGCGCCCGAGGTCGGGTGGTCCAGGCCGAGGATCATCCGCATGGTGGTGGTCTTGCCGGCACCGTTCGGGCCCAGGAAGCCGGTCACCATTCCCGGTTCGATCGAGCACGTCAGCCCGTCGACTGCCTTGTTCGACCCGTAACTTTTTGTCAGCTCGGATAATTCGATCATCGGCCGGCTGCGGCGACGACCAGTTCGGCGACCGCACGCATTCCTTCCGCGTTGGGGTGCAGCGGAGCGGGTCGGCGCGGCACCGGCAGACCGAACCGGGTGGTCCAGGGCTGGGGCGACCACGCGTGGTGGTCGCGACTGGCGTCCGCAGCGCGCACCAC
>NZ_JBAUJR010000251.1:0-28837 GCF_049683935.1 Mycobacterium sp.
GGTGAGCACGGCGCAGCCCAGCAGCGAGGCGACCACCGGCGGGACGTCGGAGTCAACGGGCACCACCGAGCGGCGGTCGACGACGGCGTGACCCGCGAAGCCGGACACCCCCAGGTGGTGGAGCACCGGTGCGCCATCACGGGTCAGGCGGGTATCACCGGCCATCAGCGTGCCGGCACCGTTGGCGGCGCTGCCGGGGATACATGGTGCCAGCCCATCGGTGGCGCAGCCGGCGCACTGTCCACACCGCGGCAGGAAGGTCAGCACCACGCGTTGGCCGACCGCCAGATCGGAGTCCCCGCCCACCTCCTCGATCACGCCGGCTGCTTCGTGGCCGAGCAGCATCGGCACGGGCCGCACCCGGTTGCCGTCGATCACCGACAGGTCGGAGTGGCACAGGCCGGCAGCTTCGATGCGCACCAGCAGTTCGTCGGTCCCTGGCGGCGCCAGGTCGAGGTCGGCGATCGACAGCGGACCGGAGTCGGCGTACGGGCGGGGTAAACCGATCTGGTCGAGCACGGCTCCGCGGATCTTCATGAGGCCCAGCTTGCCCTGACTGACAAACTACGGCCATGACGAGTGAGGAACGGTCGCTGCGAAGCGGTGATTTCCCGGTGCACTGGCCGGTGTTGACGCGCTGGACCGACAACGACATGTTCGGTCACCTCAACAACGCGGTCTACTACGCATTGTTCGACACGGCGATCAACGCGTGGATCACCACCGCCACCGGTACCGACCCGCTGTCCGCACCGTGGCTCGGGGTGGTGGCCGAATCCGGATGCCGGTATTACGCCGAGCTGAAGTTCCCCGATCCGCTGGCGGTTGGGCTGGTGGTCGAGCGGCTGGGCCGAACCAGCGTCACCTACCGTCTCGGGGTCTTCCAGACTCCGCACGATCCGCTCGGTGCCGGTGATCATCCGGTCGCAGCCGTCGGGCACTGGGTGCATGTGTACGTCGATCGCGCCACCCGCAGACCGGTGCCGATTCCCGACGAGATCCGCGGGCTGCTGGAGAGCGCGCGCTCCAGCTAGCTCCACAACCGCCGTCGGCGGCGGCAGCCGATTAGCCGCCTTCGGCGGCGGCAGCCGATTAGCCGCCTTCGGCGGCGAGCCTGGCGCGCTCCCTCATCGAGGCGACCACCCCGCCGTCGTTGAGGATGTCGGTACCGGTGAGGTAACCCGCTTTGTCGCTGACGCAGAAGGCCAGCAACTCGGCCATCTCCTCGCGTTTTCCCCATCGCGGCACCGCCGCGTTGGTGACCATCGCACCCGCGCCGGCCTGCTCTTCGAGCCTGCCCATCTCCGTGTCGACCGATCCCGGGGACACCGACACGATGCGCAGCCCCCGACTGTTGAACCTTTCGGCCTGCGATGAGCTGTACCACCTGACGAAGCCCTTGCTCACCGCATAGGCGAACCCGGAGCGGGCTTCGTCGGGGACGACGCCGCACGTCGACATCATCTCCGTCATGAAGGTGTCCACGTCCCGCATCGCCAGCGGGTACTTGCCCGTCGGCATCACCTCCTCGGGCAGCAGGTGCGCCGCCATCGACGCCACGTTCACGATCGCGGCGCCCTCGGCGGCGGTTTCGTAGAACACCTCGCCGACGTTGAGCGTGCCCAGGGCATTGGTCCTGATGATGTAGTCGGCGCCGCCCATGCTGGGGCTGACCCCGGCGGTGTGGATCACCGACGCGACCGTCCCGAGGCCGGCGGCGGTCTCGAAGAGTCCCGCGACCGCCTGCGCGTCGGTGACGTCGCAGTTGACCGCCGTGGCGGTGATCCCCAGGTCGTCGAGAGCGGCGGCCGCGGCATCAAGTCGTTCCTGCCTGACGTCGCACAGGACAACGCTGTGGTCCCGACCGACGATCTTGGCCGTCGCCAGACCCATGCCGCCCGCTCCGCCAGTGATCACCGAGACTGCACTCATCCTTGGACCGTATACGGAGCCACCGCCACAACGTGGCACCGGTCGCACGTCGGTGTAAGCGACAGAGGTGCGGGTATAGCTGCGCGATGTTCGTAGCCCAACCGAGTCCGGTTTCCGAGGATCTCCGCCAACTGGCCGCTGCACACGGCGTGGCCACGTCCTACCGCAACGAGCGGCGGGAACCGGTCGCCGTGGACGCCGACGTGGTCATCCGAGTGCTCGGACTACTCGACGTCGACGCCTCGACGGAGGCCGCTCGGCGGGCCGAATTGGCCGCGTTGGCCGAGCGAGAACGTTCCGGCGTGCCGGCACCCACGGTGGCGGTCCGGGTCGACGGACGTCCCCGATCCGCGCCGGGGGCAGCGCTGTTGGTGGACGAGTCCGGCGCCCACATCGAGGTGCACGATGAGCTGCCCGGCGACCTCGCGCCGGGGTGGTATCAACTGCACACTCGCGACGGGCATCGGTCCACCCTCGTGGCGGCGCCTCCGACGGTGCCCTCGGCCCCTGCCACCTGGGGCTGGATGCTGCAGCTCTACGCACTGCGCTCGGCACGTTCCTGGGGCATCGGCGACCTCGGCGATCTTCGTGAGTTCGTCGATTGGACCGCCACCGAGCACGGCGCCGGCGCAGTACTGCTCAACCCGCTGCACGCACCCGGCCCGACACATCCGGTGCAGCCCTCCCCCTACACACCGTCCAGCCGGCGGTTCGCCAACCCGCTGGCATTACGCATCGAGGACATCGGCGCCTACCGACACGCCGACCCGGACACCCGCGCGGAAGTGGACGCGCTGCGGGTCTCCGCCGGCACCGAGCGAATCGATCACGATCTCGTGTGGGCCGCCAAACGCGCTGCACTGGAGCTTCTTTGGCGTTCCGAGGGGCGCCCCGATCCCCTGGGTGATCCGACTGCGTCCGAGGGATTACGGGACTGGGCCACCTACTGCGCACTCGCCGAGCGGTACGGCGGCCGTTGGAGTCGGTGGCCGCAACAGTTGCGCGACGTCACCGGGTCGGCCGTCTCGTCGGCCCGTCGGGAACTGGCGCCCAGGCTCGCATTCCACGCCTGGGTGCAGCACCGGTGCGCCGAACAGTTGACCGCTGTGCGGGCTGCCGCCCGGGACTCCGGCATGGCACTGGGTGTGCTGCACGACCTGGCGGTGGGAGTCGACGCCGACGGCGCCGACGCATGGGCACTGGCCGACGTCCTGGCGACGGGAGTCAGCGTCGGAGCACCGCCGGACAACTTCACCCCGCGTGGTCAGGACTGGGGGCTGCCGCCGTGGCGGCCGGATCGCCTGGCCGCCACGGGATACACCGCTCTGCGCGACATGCTCCGGGCGGTTCTCGCCCATGCCGACGGCCTGCGCATCGACCATGTCGCCGGCCTGTGGCGGTTGTGGTGGATCCCGCCGGGCGACGGACCCGACCGGGGCACCTACGTGCACTACGACGCAGACACCATGCTCGCGGTGCTGGCCCTGGAGGCCCACCGGGCAAACGCCACCGTGGTCGGCGAGGACTTGGGGACGGTGGAACCGGAAGTCACCCAAGCACTTTCCGACAACGGCATGCTGGGCTGTGCGGTGTCGTGGTTCACCCGCGATCAGTCCGCGCCGGAGGAGCCCCTGTTGTCGTCGGCGAACTGGCCTGCACGCGCGGCCGCGAGCCTCTCGACACACGACCTGCCCACCGCGGCGGGGTTCCTGCGCGGTGAGCACGTCACGGCGCGCGCCGACCTGGGTCTGCTCGACGACGTCGCCGCCGAACGGGCGAACGCCGACAGGGAGCGCAACGAGTGGGTGGCACTGCTGCGCACCGAAGGACTGCTGGACACGGCGTCAGAACCCGACGAGTCGGCGATCATCGTCGCGATGCACCGGTTCCTGGCGGCTACCGCGAGCCAACTCAAGCTCATCTCGCCCTACGACGTCATCGCCGAGCCGCGGCAACCCAATCTCCCTGGGACGATTGACGAATACCCGAACTGGCGACTCCCGTTGCCGGTGACGCTTGAGGAACTGCGCGCCGACCCGCGGGTCGCCGAGGTCACCGCCGCATTCCGGCGGGATCGCTGATACCCGGTGGGGCGTCACTGCGATTCGGTGCGGCCCGCCATCGTGGTGTAGTCCTCCTGCACGGTCTCGCCGTGCTGGTTGGTGATCCTGCTCCTGATCGTCAGGACGTCCGCTCCGAACGCCTGCCGGAGCGACTCGAGCCGAATGTGGCAGTAGAGCCTGTCGCCCGCCTTGATGGGCCGCAGCATCGTGAGTCCCTGCTCGCTCTGGACGATGCGCTCGTCCTCGATGGGGATGCCCGCATGCGCGAAGAAGGCGAGCTGGGCCTGCAGCCCGAAGATCGAGATGAAGGTCAGCGGAGCCAGAATGGCGTCGTGACCCAGCGCGCGGGCGGCGTCCTCGTCGAAGAACGCGGCGTCGGAGTTCTTCACCGCCTTGGCGTACTGGCGGATCTTCTCCACCCCGACCTCGTAGTAGTCGGGGTACAGGTAGGTCATGCCGACGATGTCCGGTGACAGGGCCATGAGCGTCGAACCTATCTGGCTCGGCAATTAGGGTCCAGCCATGAGCCTCGTCACCTATGCACTCGAAGATCACGTCGCCACCATCACCCTGAACCGGCCGGAGGCGCGCAACGCGATCAACGGCGCGCTGCGCAACGACCTGAACGCGGCCTGGGATCGGTTCCGCGACGACGAGGACGCCTGGGTCGGGATCCTGACCGCCAACGGCGACGTCTTCTGCGCCGGCGGCGACCTCAAGGACGGCGCAGGCTCGGTGGGCACGTTCGGCGGAACGTTCTGGGAGAAGCCGACGATCAACTCGTTCGAAAGCGGAATGGAGTTGTTCAAGCCCACCATCGCCGCGGTGCACGGCCCCTGCATCGGCTACGGGTTGACCGGGGTGTTGTTCTGCGACTTCGTCATCGCCAGCACCGAGGCCAGCTTCCGGTTCCCGGAGGTGACGCTGGGGGTGCCCACCGTCGTCGGGGCGATCCGGTTGCCCCACCGCGTCGGGTGGGCCAACGCGATGGAACTGCTGTTGACCGGCGCGTCGATGGACGCCGAGCGCGCCAAGGAGATCGGGTTGATCTGGAGGTTGGTCGAACCCGGCGATCTTCAGGCTGAGGCGATGGCGTGGGCCAAGACCCTGACCAAGGCGGCGCCATTGGCCCAGCGGGCGACCAAGGAGGTCGCCTGGCGTACCGCCGACATGGGCTGGATCGAGTCGGTTCGCTTCGGTGAGACCATGCGCAAGGTGGCCGGAGCCACCGAAGACGTCGCCGAAGGACTACAGGCCTGGCGCGACCGTCGCCCGCCGCAGTGGCGGGCGCGGTAGCAGCCCGCGACCGCAAGCGCGCTACGTTGACCGCTGTGGACGCACACAGTGAGGGCCGCGTGCTGATCACCGGCGGCCGGGGCTTCATCGGTCGCGCCGTCGTGAAGGCCTTTCACGACAGGGGGATTCCCGTCACGGTCGTCGACCGGCAGGAGCCCGCCGAGCCGCGCGACGGGGTGACCGACGTCGTCGGCGACCTCCTCGACAAGGCCGTCCGCGAACAGGCGGTCGCCCCCGACACCGTGGCCATCGTCCACCTTGCCGCCGCGACGTCGGTTCTCCGATCGGTGGAGAGGCCCGCAGACACCTACGCCGACAACGTCGCCGTCACCCACGAACTGCTCGAGCTGGCCCGAATCCGGGGGGTCGGCAGATTTGTGCTGGCGTCGACGAACGCCGTGGTGGGCGACGTGGGTACCACCACGATCACCGAGGAGCTGCCGTTGCGGCCGCTGACGCCCTACGGAGCCACGAAGGCCGCCTGTGAGATGTTGCTGTCAGGCTATGCAGGGTCATACGGGATCACGACCTGCGCGCTGCGATTCAGCAACGTGTACGGATCCGGCATGGCACACAAGGACAGTTTTGTGCCGAGGCTGATGCGGGCGGCGCTCTCGGGTTCGACCGTACGGATCTACGGCGACGGCTCGCAGCGCCGTGACCTCGTTCACGTCGACGACGTCGTTCGTGCTGTTCTGCTCGGTCGGGACAGCAACTACACCGGCAGCGCGATCGTCGGATCTGGACGTTCGGTGTCGGTGCTCGAACTCGTCGAGACCGTTCGCCGTGTCACCGACCGGCCACTGGTCACCGAACACATTGAGGCGCAACAGGGTGAGATGCCCGCCGTGGTCCTCGACCTGTCGCACAGTGCGCAGGCCATCGGCTACCGCCCGTCGGTCGAGCTGGCGGACGGGCTCGAGAGCACGTGGCGCTATTTCCGCGACGAGGCTTCGGGCGCGACCGCGTGACACGCCTCGCCGATTACCCGGACGAGGTGGACACCCTCGCCGTCGCGGAGTTCCACCGGCGCCATCCGCAGCCGCGCCTCGCGGAACTGGTGGTGGTGATCGCCGCCTACAACGAGGCCGCCGGCATCGGCGCGGTGCTGGCGGGCATACCGAGAAGCTGCTGCGGCATTCCGGTCGACGTGCTCGTCGTCGTCGACGGCGCCACGGACCAGACGGCGGAGATCGCGGACCGGCACGGGGCCTACACCTGCGTCGCGCCCCGAAACCGGGGTCAGGGTGCGGCCCTGCGACTCGGCTACCGCCTGGCTGCTGACTGCGGCGCCCGCTACGTGGTGACCACCGACGCCGACGGCCAGTACGACGGCTCAGAGCTCGCCGAACTGGTGCGCCCGCTGGTCGAGGACCGTGCCGATTTTGTCACCGGTTCGCGCCGGCTCGGCCGACACGACTCGGACAGTCGGCTGCGCTGGCTCGGAGTGCGCGTCTTCGCGATGCTGGCCTCGCTGCTGACGTGGCGCCGTCTCACCGACACGTCGTTCGGGTTCCGGGCCATGCGCGCCGATCTGGCCTGCTCGGTTCCGCTGTTCGAGCCGCAGTACCAGTCATCGGAGCTACTGCTCGGCGTCCTGGCCCGGGGGGCGCGGGTCCTCGAGGTGCCCATGACGATGAGCCGCCGCAGCGACGGTGCCACCAAGAAGGGTGGTGACCTGGTCTACGGTGCGAATTACGCCCGCGTCATGCTGCGGACGTGGTGTCGGGAGTACGCGCTGCGCGGTCGACGAAGATGAACCGGTCGAAGAGCACGAACTTCAGCACGAACATGGCGCCGTAGGTCGCCAGGAACGCGGCCCCGACGAGGCCGACCTGCAGCGCCTGCGCAGCAACGTGGTCACGAACCCAGCGGTCGGCGGCCGTCGTGACCAGGATCGCGGTCAGCGCGGTGACGATCACGATCACGGCGTACGGGAGGACTTCCCTGGTGCGGTCCGGGCGTCCGCGGCGCTGCCAGGCCCAGTACCGGTTCATCAGATAGTTGGGCACAGCACCTGCGACGAACGCGAGCAGACTCGCCAGCAGCGGACCGGCCGTGAACCAGTAGGTGACCAGGAAGACGATCTCGCTGAGGATCCCGGCGATGACCGAGGCGCCGGTGTAGCGACCCCACAGTGGAATTCGTGTGCGCCACGGTCGAATCACGACTCGCTCCGCTTGCGGGCCACACACAACACCGACTGACCGAAGGGCACCCGCACCCGACGTTCCAGCGCCTTCGTCACCGGCACCACGCAGCGGTCGAAGGCGGCGACCAACCTCGGATCGGGTGCGCCGGCCCCGCCCCGGCGAACGGCCAACCACCAGGCGACGCCGCCCAGCAGGTTCACCGGCCTGACGAGTTCGACGTCGAGATCCGCTCGCCGTACGGCCTCGGCGAGGGAGTTCGGCGTGTAGCGACGAACATGGCCCACCTTGCGGTCGAACTCGCCGTAGAGCTGTTGATAGCCCGGCACCCACAGGACCAGCCTGCCGCCGACCTCGACGGCCGTGGCGAGTGACCGCAGCGCGCCGGCGTCGTCCTCGATGTGCTCGAGCACGTTGATCGCGACCACCGACTCGACGGGGCGATCGAGATCGGGCGCTGTCCCCAACTCGAGCTGACGGACCTCGACCTCGGCGCGCCCGGCGAAGCGTCGCGCCATGACGGCGACCGCGGCCGGGTCCACATCGGTGACCACGAGTCGGTCCAGGTCGTCGAACTGCTCGGCGAACTCGCCGAGGCCGGCTCCCACCTCGAGGATCGACCTGCCGCAGTGCGGCGCGATCAGTTCGTATTGGTACCGGCGATAGCGGGGCTTGTCCGGTCCCGCGGCCTCGAGTTGACGGCCGGTGGCCGCGGTGAACGCCCCCCGGTGATCGTCCATGTGTCACTCCTCGATGCGTGGGTACTTGTCGCCATTGTGCACGCCACCATTGTCAAGGCTTAGGCTCGTCGTGATCATCACATCCAGGAGGAGGCAGTCTGTGCGAGTTCTGGTGCTCGGCGGTGACGGATACCTGGGCTGGCCCACCGCCCTGCATCTCTCCGATGGCGGCCACGATGTGGCGGTGCTCGACAACTTCGCGCGACGCGGTTACGACGAGGAACTCGGCGTCTGCAGCTTGGTCCCGATCGAGGACCTCGACGTGCGGGTGGCGGCATGGCGCGACGTTTCCGGGAAACAGATCGGCGTCTACCCCGGCGATCTGCTGGATCCGGAGTTCGTCTACGCCACGCTGCGGGACTTCGCCCCAGACGCGATCGTGCACTTCGCCGAACAACGGGCAGCACCGTACTCGATGATCGACCGGGCGCACGCCGTCTACACGCAGCACAACAATGTCGTCGGAACGCTCAACCTGCTGTACGGCATCGCCGAGACCGATCCGGACATCCACCTGGTCAAGCTCGGGACCATGGGGGAGTACGGCACTCCGAACATCGACATCGAAGAAGGTTGGCTCGATGTCGAGCACAACGGTCGCAAGGACCGGGTCCTATTCCCCAAGCGGCCGGGATCCTTCTATCACCTGAGCAAGGTGCACGACTCGCACAACATCGAGTTCGCCTGCCGCAACTGGGGTTTGCGGTCCACCGATCTCAACCAGGGCGTCGTCTACGGTCAGCAGACCCCCCAGACGGCGGCGGATCAGCGGTTGTCGACCCGGTTCGATTACGACGGCGTGTTCGGAACGGTATTGAACCGGTTCGTCATCCAGGCCGTGCTCGGTGAACCCCTGACGATCTACGGAACGGGCCAGCAGACGCGGGGGCTGATCGATATCCGCGACACCGTGGAATGCATCCGCCTCGCCGTCGAGCACCCCGCCGACCGAGGTGAGTTCCGGGTGTTCAACCAGATGACCGAGTCGATGTCGGTGCGCGACATCGCCGGGGTGATCGCCGAGCAGTTCCCCGGGCCGGTACAGATCGAGCACATGAACAACCCTCGGACGGAGGCCGCCGAGCACTACTACAACGTCAAGCACACCCGCCTGGTCGAGCTCGGACTGCAGCCTCACCTGCTCTCGAACACGCTGATCGAGTCGCTGTTCAGCATCGTGGAGGCCAACAAGCACCGGGTCGACGTCGAGAAGTTGTACCCCACCGTGCAGTGGGCGCAGCCCAGCAACGCCTGAATTTGACGGACTCCCCCGCACGCGCGACCCGTCGTCTGGTCACCCGGCATCGGGTGTTCCTGGCCGTGGTGGTCGTCGGTGTCACGTTGCGTGCGCTGGCCTGGTTCGCCTACCAGCCCGCGTTGATGTTCGGCGATTCCTTCCGGTACCTCGGCAACATCGGCATCTACAACCCCGGTGGCTTGCACCCCATCGGGTACGAGCTCTTCATCCTGACCCCGACCCTCGCCGTGGGCGGGCTGGAACTGGTTACCGCACTTCAGCATTGCGCAGGTGTGGGCTCGGCGATCGCGCTGTATGCGCTGACGTTGCGACACGGAGCGAATCGGTGGTTGGCCGCGCTTGCCGCCACCCCGCTGCTGCTGGACGGCTACCAGATCCAGATCGAACAACTGATCATGTCCGACGCCTGGCAGCAGGTGCTCCTCGTCGCACTCCTGTGGGTGCTGCTCGGGGTCGGCGCGCCGAACCCGCGTCGGGCCGCGTTCGGTGGGCTGCTGCTCGGTATGGCGGTGATGCTGCGGCTGGTGGCGTTCCCGTTGGTCGTTCCGGCGGTGTGCTACCTCGTCATCGCGGGCGGGGCCTGGCGGTCATGGCGTGAGTGGGCCGGCTGGCGCACGATCGGCGCGCGCACGCTGGCGTTTGCGGTGGCTTTCGGCGTGGTGATCGCGGGCTACGGCGCGTATTTCCACGCGGAGACGGGCGAGTGGGGGTTGACCCGGACCACCGGCAACGTGCTCTACGGCCGTGCCGCCGTGGTCGCCGACTGCGACAGTTTGACACTTGAACCGTTGCCGGCGCTCGCCTGCCCCGAGGAACCGTTGGGGCAGCGCAAGCGCCTCGACGCCTACGCCCACATCCAGACCGACCCGACCTGGCGAGCTCGATTTCCCGCGGGCACGGATTTGTTCGCGGTACAGAGATCGTTCGGCTGGGCCGTGATACGCCAGCAGCCGCTGGACGTCGCCCGCGCCGTGGCACTGGACTTCCTCAAGGGGTTCCGCCCCGTTCGCGCCGACGCGCCCGGCGACGTCACCGTCGCCAGATGGCAGTTCAAGTCGGAGTACCCCACCGTCGACCTGGACTACAGCATCCAGGCTTCGCGAGAGTTCAGCGGACGAGATCCCACCGCCGTGCCTGCCCTCGCCGCGTTTCTGCGCGGATACCAGCTCAGCGTCGGCTACACCCCGGGCACGTTGTTGGGTGTCCTCGGAATCGTCGCACTGCTCGCCGGATTCGGGCTCGGCCGCGCCCGACACAGCGGCATCCGCTCGGCCATTCTGTTGGCGGTCGGCATGGCCGTGACCATTCTGCTTGCGTCGGCGGCGTTCGAGTTCTCGTGGCGCTACCAACTGCCCGGACTCGTTCTTCTGCCGTTCGCCGGCGTGCTGGGGATCACCGCACTCCGCGGGCGCGGGTCAGCGCCCACGCCTCGGAGGCGCGATCCCCAGCCGGCGGACGTACCTGGCCTATAGCACTCATCAGGCGGGAGCGAAGAGCCGCGGCTCGAGCACGGCGTTGTCCCGGAACCGGTGCAACCCCTTCGCACCGGCCAGCACCGCCAGGTCGGCCAGCGGTTCGAGGATGATGACCGACAGATAGGCCACGCCGAACATCGCCACGCTGCTCAAGGTTTCGGCGGTCAGACCCTCGCCGTACAGTGCCCAGAACGTCACCCACGACACGATGCCGGCTTGGTACGTCGCCGAAAGACCGAGGACCTGACGGTATTTCAGTTCCACATACGGCGTCTGCGGGGCGATGGTCCTCTTCGCCACATACTGCAGCGCGAACAACGGCACCAACAGGGTGGTGACGTTCATGCCGAACTGCGGGAGGTCGAAGGGCGCGACGAACAACCCCTGGATCAACAGTCCCGCGGCCAGCCCGAACGCCGCAGGCGCCGCTCCGAACAACAGGAACAGGGTGGACCCCAGGATCAGGTGGACTTCGGAGACTCCCACCGGGAAATGCGGGAACACCTGGAAGAACACGAACACCATCGCCGTCGTCGCCACCGTGCCGAAAACCAGTGACGCCGAACCGCGCTCCTTGATGTGCTTCCACGCCGAGTTCAGCGCGTACGCGCCGACACCTGCCGCGGACAGGTAACTCAGGACGATCTTCGATCCTTCGACGATCCCCGGTTCGATGTGCATCGCAGTTCCTTGTCTGTTGGTCGGTCAGTGGTGGTCGTCGGTGACCGCGTGGTCGCCGTTGTCGACGTGCAGCGGTGCGGTGAGGATTTCTCTGTGCTGGACCACGTCTTCGAGCGCGGTCACCCAGTGGTCGTAGTACTCCCATTCGCCACGCGCGGACTCCGGCGATGCTTCCCAGCCCCCGATCGTGTCGATCAGGCTCTGCTGGAACTCGCTCCACGGATAGTGACCGAACTCCGAGAGTGCCAGAGCCAGACCGAAAGCCCGGCGTTGCCAGTCGTGGTCGAACGACGGGGCGGCCTGGTCGGTGGTGCAGGTTTCGTGGAGGGTCATGCCGACTGCCCCGCCAACGCCACACCGATCATGGATTCGGTGGTGACCAGGTCCATCAGCTGCTCGTCTGTGAAATCATCAGTCCCGGAGGGCCGTTCAGGGATTACGAACCATCGTGAGTGCCCGCTGGAATCCCAGACCTTGATCTCGGTCTCCTCGGCGAGCTCGACTCCGACCTCGGCCAGTACGGTTCGGGGTTCGCGCGCGGCTCGGGACCGGAACACCGGATCCTTGTACCAGTAGGGCGGCAGACCCAGAACCGGCCACGGGAAGCACGAACACAGGGTGCAGATGATCAGGTTGTGCACGCCCGGCACGTTGGCGACGGCCTGTAGGTGTTCGCCCTCGGCTCCGGCCATGCCCTCGGGCAGTTCCAGCTCGGCGATCGCCGCAGGGGTGTCGACGACCACGCGGGCGGCGAAATCCGGGTCCTTCCAGGCCTTGACGACGATCTTCTTACCGTTCAACGGTGTCATCTCGGACTCGAAATAGGACAGCACCTTGTCGACGGTCTGGTTGGTGATGACCCCCTTCTCGATCAGCAGATGCTCCAGTGCGGCAACCTTTTCGGCGCTCGACTGTTCACGGTCGGATGGGTAGGCGAACTGGTCACTCACTGGTCCTCCTGGACGGGTTGGAGATAGGCCTCGAACAGCTCGGCGTAGAAGGTGTTGGCTCCCGGTTCGGCGCGCACACCCCAGAGCTCGTCGGGGGTGAATTCGACGATGTAGATCGGCATCGGGTCCCCGATGCCGTCACCGGTGTGGACGAAGTAGCCGTAGTCGCCTTCGAAGATGCGGGTCACCGTGCCGATCCGGTCACGCAGCGCGCCGGGTAGCCGGGTGTGAGCTCCGGCCGGGACGTTGGTGATGCGCACCTTCTGGCCGACGGCGAACTGCGGGTGCGCGACGTCGCGCCTGGGGCTGTCACCGCGGCGCAGGTAGTCGATCACCTGAGCATCGATCGCCGGTGCACCCGTCTCACCGGTTTCCGGCGAGGTGCCACCGAGCAGGGCGCCGATCTCCTCCTCCGACACGTAGCCTTTGTCGATGAAGAACTGGGTGATGCCCCCGAGCCACTTCTCGTAGTAGCGGAACTTGAAGTAATCGAAGGGATTCATCCCCTCGGCACCGGTCCGCAGGTCCGCCCACGTCCATTCGTCGTGGAACTCGGTCGGCACCTCGGCGATCGGGTACTCCGGCAGTGCGGAGCCGAGATGGTTGCTCAGGCCCATCATCGCGACGTGGATGCCGAAGATCCGCTTCTCCCAGTCCTCGACGAACACCCGCTTCTCGAGGTTCAGGGGCTGGGGCAGGCCTTCGAGACCGCCGAGATAGTGCTGAAGTTTCATGCCGTGGCACCTTCCGTGTCAGGACGGCTGGCTGGAGCCGTTCGTGTCATCACGTTCGCTAGGTACTCCGAGAGAATCCCGAACGTCGCGCCCAGCACGCAGGCACACGCCGCCACGAGACCGGGATGGGAGATGCTCGTCGCGGTGACCAGTTGTCCCGTCCCGGCCACGGTCGACACCGTCGAGGCGAAGCCGACCACCACAGCGGGAGTGGTGGACAGGAATCCGACCCACGATGCCTGCACCATCAGCGCACTGCCGACACCGACGGCGACGGCGGTCAGGGCGAGCCCGCCACCGAGCAGGTGAGCGACATACAGGCTGGCGCAGGCAATCGCCACACCCACCAGATTCGACGCCACCGACCGGAGCCAGCCGGCGGGTCCGCCGCCGACGAAGAAGAACGAGGCCCATGCCAGGAACACCACCCAGATCGGAACGGTGATCACCGTGGCGGTGAATGCCACCGCCACGCCACCGAGCACACCGATGCTCAGTGTCAGCGCAGATCGAGAATCCATACAGTTCCACCTTGTGTCGTCGAGATCGAGAGGTGTCGCCGAGATCGAGGATCGAACCCGTGAACAACGTTGGGGCCGGCGTGTTTCCGATCGGTTACCGGGGCTTGTCCGCTGGCTGCCGGGATGGACATCTCTCGGGCAGAACCGGACATCGCTCGGGCGGGCAGACCAACACGGACACGTGGGGCGAAAATCCGGACATCGGACTGCGTCCGTCCGTCCGCTCGGCGACGCTTGCGCCATGTGTCACCACGCCGAACACCAGAATCGCACGATCGCGATGCTGGTGTTCGACGGCGTGCGCACGCTGGACGTCACCGGACCGTTGGAAGTCTTCGACGTGGCCCGGACGATGGGGTGCGCCTACTCCGTAGCGCTCTACTCGTGTGGCGATTCCCGGACGATCCGGTGCTCGTCGGGGTTGTCCTTCGACGCGGCCCCGGCGTCGCGGCTGGCGGCCGGGGTGGACACGCTCCTGGTTCCGGGCGGGGACGGCCTTGTCGCCGAGGGTGTTCCGCGCCCGCTGCAACAACTGATCCGTACGCACGCTCCCGGTGCCCGGCGCGTCGCGTCGATCTGCGCCGGTTCGTTCGCCCTCGGTGCGGCGGGGCTGCTCGACGGTCGCCGCGCGACAACGCATTGGCGGCACCTCGACACGTTCGCCGCGCGCCATCCGTCGACGATCATCGAGCGCGAATCGGTCTACACCCGCGACGGCGAGATCTGGACCTCCGCCGGTGTCGCCGCGGGCATCGACCTGGCGTTGGCTCTGGTCGCAGACGATCACGGCCCGGACATGGCACAGCAGATCTCCAAGGAGATGGTGGTACTCAGCAGGCGACTGGAGGGCCATCCGCAGATCTCCGTCGCCGCCCGGACACCTCGGCCCAAACATCCTGGGCTGGAACGGTTGATGGCAACAGTCAACGCCGACCCCGCGGGGCACTACGAACTCGACGCCGTGGCAGCCCGACTCGGGCTGAGTCCGCGACACCTCGCCCGACTGTTCAAAGCCCAGACCGGCGTGACGCTGCGACAGTACGTCTACGACGTTCGGCTCGAGAACGCGGTCGGCCTGGTCCTCGCGGGTGAGTCGTTTCACGCGGCCGCCCGACGCAGCGGTCTGCGGTACGGCGCGCGGGTCCGTGACCATCTCGCAGCGCACCGCGTGCCGCCGCTGCGAGGGACCGGCTTACTGGTGGATACCCGTGGTGCGGAAGCGGTTTCGGTACACGCCGGGTGACACACCGAGATTGCGCCGGAAGGTGCGTCGCATGGTGTCCGGAGTGCCGAACCCGGCGCGGCGGGCGACAGTGTCCTGGCTGTGGTCTCCTGTCGCGAGGAGGACCTTGGCCGCTTCCAGTCGGGCCTGCTCGACGAATCTGGCCGGTGTCATCCCGACCTGATCCCGGAACATCCGCACCAGATGCCGCTCGCTGAGCGCGGCGCGGGTGGCCAACGCCGCGATGGAGTGGTCTGCGCCGGGATCGGCGATGACGGAATCCACGACCTCACGCAGCCCACCCACGACCGGGAACGCCGACTCGGCCCAGACACTGAACTGAGCCTGCCCGCCGGGTCGCTGCAGGAACACGACCATCCATCGCGCGACGCGGCGCGCCACCGCCGGGCCGTAGTCACTCTCCACCAGGGCGAGCGCCAGGTCGATGCCGGCGGTGATGCCGGCGCCGGTGATGTAGCGGCCGTCCTGGACGAACAGCGAGTCCGGGTCGACCTTCACCTTCGGGTAGTTGCGAGCAAGTTCCTGGCAGTGCGCCCAGTGCGTGGTTGCCCTGCGGCCGTCCAGCAGTCCGTGGGCGGCGAGGACGAATGCGCCGGTGCACACCGAAGCCACCCGGCGCGCCCGCGGCGCGAGGACGCGCACAATCTCCAGCGCATCCGGGACCGCATCGGGTGTCGGCTCTTCGGGGATGTCGTGCAGGCCGGGTGTGAAGGTGAAGTCGGCCGGGACGCCGCCCGGCACCAGCAGGGTGTCGATCGAGTCGGGGACCTCGGCCAGCGAGACGTCGACGCTCAGCGAGGCAAAGGCCGTCGTCCCGACGGCCGCTCCCGTCGGTGAGGCAAGCAGCACCCGGTAGGCGGCCCCGAAGTCGTTCGCGCGGGCGAAGATCTCCAGCGGCGCCGCGACGTCCTGCAGGGTCACCTTGTCGTAGAGCGCGAACACCACCGTTCTGGCGTTCTGTGCATGTCCTGAATCGCCGGCCATGTGTCCTGAACTGCCCTTCCATCGCCCCGCGCGTCCGTCAGATGACACATTCGCGCACCTGGGGACAGTCCCACCATCGTCGAAGTCGGTCACATCTGCAGCACAAGTGGTCGCTGCGGGAATAAGTTGACGCTCGTCGGTGTTACGCGCTCCGTGACTGAACCAGCTGAACTGAGCCCCACGGACTGGGTCCGCGAACAGACCGCCCGCATCCTGGAGCAGGGAACCACCGACGGGGTCGAGATCATGGACCGTCCCGTTGTCCTGTTCACGACCACGGGCGCCAAGTCCGGCAAGAAGCGTTACGTGCCGCTGATGCGCGTCGAGGAGAACGGCAAGTACGCGATGGTCGCATCCAAGGGCGGCGACCCGCAGCACCCCTCCTGGTATCACAACGTCAAGGCGCACCCGCAGGTGACGGCGCAGGACGGCACGACGATCGTCGAACTGACCGCGCGCGAGGTGGACGGCGAGGAACGCGCGCACTGGTGGGATCTCGCGGTGCAGGCGTACCCGCCCTACGCCGAGTACCAGACCAAGACCGATCGCCAGATCCCGGTGTTCGTTCTGGAGTAGTCCGGGACGTCAGTCCCCGAACGCCTCGGCGGGAACCTCACGTTCGCCCGCGCGGATCGCGGTGACGATTCGCTCTGCGACGGCGTCGGGTTGCAGCCCGTCGCGGAGTTTGGGTGCGGTACCCGAGATCGGGCGACCCGCGAGGCCGGTCTCGGTGTGCGGCGGGCGTGCGTCGATCACGGTGACACCGGCGGCACGCAGCTCACGACTCAGCGCACGGTCCGCCGCGGTCAGTGCCGCCTTGGTTGCGGCATAGGCGGCCATGCCGGGGAGAGGCTGTTCGGCGACCACGGCGCTGATGTTCGCGATGAAGCCACGGGACTCGGTGAGCGCCGGGAGCGCAGCCCTCATCAGCCACAGGGGTCCCAGCACGTTGGTGAGGAACAACTCCTCGATCACCGCGTCGTCGGTGTCGGCGAGCGACCCGAACGCCACGATTCCAGCTGCATTGACCACACCGTCGATCCGGTCGTTCGCGCCGAGGGCTGCCTCGACGATCGATCTGCCTGCCTCCCCGTCGCGCAGATCCGCGGACAGCAGGGTCGCGTCGATCCCGAGCGATCGAAGGGCGCTCAGGTCACGGCCGACCAGCGTCAGTAGGGCGCCCTGTTCGGCGAGTTGGGTCGCGATCCGGCGGCCGATGCCGCCGCTGGCCCCCGCCACGACGATCGATGCGCCGTCGAGAACACGGTCTGCCATGCCTCGAACGTACGCTTCCGGATGTGAGGCTCGATGACATCGCCCGCCAGGTGGCGTCCACCGACGCGGCCACCGTGCTCATCGACGGCCGGTCCGGTTCCGGTAAATCGACACTGGCAGAACACCTTCAGCGGTTGTGGCCCACGAGTTCCGTAGTGCGCCTCGACGACATCTACCCCGGCTGGGACGGCTTGGACTGGGCGATCGAGCATCTTCGCGCCGAACTGCTGGTGCCGCGCGCCGCCGGCCTTCCGGGACGTTGGCGACGCTGGGACTGGGACACCGGCGCCCCCGACGGATGGCACACCGTCGACCCCCACCGCCGGTTGATCGTGGAGGGGGTGGGGGCGTTGGCCGCGTCCCACCGCGCACTGGCCGACCTCGGCATCTGGGTCGAGACTCCCGACGATGTCCGCAAGCAGCGGGCTCTGGACCGCGACGGTGACACCTATCGGCCGCATTGGGATCGCTGGGCGGCCCAGGAGCAACGATTCCTCACCCGCGATGCTCCCCGCATCGCCGCCGACTATGTGGCAATCGAGAACGCCGACGGCCAATCCTGGACCTTGGTGAGGAATGAGTCCCGCCCGGCGTAGCGCTGCCAACCTGGCTGCGCTAGCTTGGGAGCCGGAGAACCACACGGGAGCGCACACCGAGTGCGCTGAGAGGACAGCTGACCGGCTGTCGACCGTCGAACCTGACCGGATAATGCCGGCGTAGGGAGATGAACGTGAAATCTGGCGTGCAGCACAACGATCACAGGCCCCCAAACCGCTGGCGCGTCGTCGACATCGTGGTCGCCAGCGTGCTGGCGGTAGCCGCCGGCCTCGTCTTCGTCTTCTGGAACATCGCATCCAATCCCCTCTCCGCCCCACTGATAGCGCTGCTCCCCGGCCTGCAAGGACTTGTCGGCGGCGGATGGCTGTTCGCCGGCGTGCTGACCGCACTGGTCATCCGCAAGCCCGGCGCCGCTCTGTACGGCGAACTGGTGGCGGCTACGGTGTCGGCGCTGGTGGGCAACCAGTGGGGTGTCATGACCATCGAATCGGGACTGGTTCAGGGCCTGGGCGCCGAACTCGTGTTCGCGGTGTTCCTCTACCGACGCTGGAACCTGCCGGTGGCCGTCCTGTCGGGCGCGGTAGCCGGACTGGCGCTGGCCATCAACGAGCTCATCATCTACTACCCCGGATCGACAACGGCTTTCGCCGTCATCTTCACGGTGTCGGCAGTGGTCTCCGGTGCGCTCATCGCCGGTGTGCTGTCGTGGTTCGTGGTCCGCGGGCTGGCGAAGACCGGCGCTCTCAGTCGATTCGACTCCGGCAGGGTAACGAGTCCTGCCGCACGATGATTCCAGGATCGGTTCTCCCCGCCGGTGGCGTTGCGGTGACGGCTCACCAGTGGGGTTGGCAGCACGCCGGGCAGAACCGTTGGGCGGTAAGCGATCTCGACCTCCGCATCGACCCCGGTCAGCGCGTGTTGCTGCTGGGGGCGTCGGGGTCGGGCAAGTCGACCCTGCTGCACGGCCTGGCCGGGCTGCTCGGAGGTTCCGAAGAAGGCCATGAGGCCGGGCGTCTGCTCGTCGACGGGGTGCGTCCAGCCGAGCAACGAGCGCGGATCGGGATGGTGTTGCAAGACCCTGACTCCCAGGTGATCCTGTCCCGAGTCGGTGACGACGTCGCGTTCGGAATGGAGAACTTCGGCGTGTCACGTGACGACATCTGGCCGCGCGTTACACAGGCGCTGCACTCGGTGGGCCTGGAGCTTCCACTGCCGCAAGACACCTCCCATCTTTCCGGCGGGCAGAAGCAACGCCTGGCCCTGGCGGGTGTACTCGCGATGAATCCCGGTCTGCTACTCCTCGACGAGCCGACCGCCAACCTCGACCCGGCCGGCGTCATCGAGGTCCGCAATGCCGTGGCCGCCGCCGCTGACCTCGCCGGTACCACCGTCGTCGTCGTCGAACACCGCACTAAGGTCTGGCTTCCCGTCATCGACCGCGTCATCGTTCTCGGCCCCGATGGCGACATCATCGCCGACGGCGCGCCGGAGGACACGATTCGACGGGAGCGTGACCATCTCGTGCGGTCCGGGATCTGGGTGCCCGACGCCCCCGTCCCGCGTATCGTGCGCGCCTCAGCGCCCGCGTCAGAACCGTTGTTGACGGCAACCGGCCTGTCGGTGGGTTACCGCTCGGGGCCGCAGGTGCGAGGTGGGCTCGACTTCGCGATCGCCCCGGGGCGAGTCACCGCGGTGACCGGACCCAATGGTGCCGGAAAATCCACGTTGGCACTCACGTTGGGAGGTCTCCTGCCACCCCGCGGCGGCACCCTCGAGGCACGGTCGGACTTCGCTCCGTCTCCGAAGAACCGTCAGCCCGTTCGATGGCGGTCCAAGGAACTCCTCACCCGCATCGCGAGCGTCTTCCAGGATCCGGAGCATCAATTCCTGGCCGGCACGGTTCGCGAGGAGATCTCTCTCGGGCCGAAGGCGCTCAAACGCGAGAAGGCCGAGATCAGTTCTCTCGGAGACGCTCTGCTCGACAGGCTGCGCCTGGCTCACCTGGCAGACAGGAGCCCCTACACGCTCTCCGGCGGCGAGAAGCGGCGGCTGTCCGTCGCGACCGTCCTGATGACCCGTCCGGGCCTGATCGTCCTCGACGAACCGACCTTCGGGCAGGATCGACGTACCTGGTCCGAACTGCTGCACCTGCTGGCCGAGATCGCCGACGAGGGAACCGCCGTGGTCGCGGTCACCCACGATGCCGATTTCGTCGAACTGCTGGCCGACGATCGGATCGAACTTCGATGACATCGGCCGTCGCCGCCCCGCCCCATGCTGCTCGACCCGGTATCAACCCGGTGGCCAAACTGGCGACCGCGGCCGTCATCGCTCTGGCGCTGGTGCTCAGCGTCGATTGGGTCTCCGCTCTCACCGCGCTGCTGTTGGAGATCCCGCTGTTCATCGCGCTCGGAGTTCGGTTGCGTGCGTTCCTGTTTCGCGGGGCACTGATCACCGTTGCGGCAGCGCTGACCGCCCTGACCAATCTGCTGTATGGCGAGGTGCGCGGCACTGTCCATTGGCACTTCCTGTTGATCAACGTCAGCGACGGATCCATCGAGCTCGCACTCGCGATGTTCCTGCGGGTTCTGGCAATCGCGCTGCCGTCGGTGTTGCTGTTCGTCGACGTCGATCCGACCGAACTCGCCGACGGGCTGGGACAGACACTCAAACTGCCCGCCCGATTTGTGGTCGGAGCCCTGGCCGGAATGCGACTTGTCGGCCTGTTACAGCAGGACTGGCAGTACCTGGGTTACGCGCGCCGGGCCCGCGGGGTCGCCGACCACGCCCGACTGCGACGTTTTCTCGGACAAGCCTTCGCACTGCTGGTCTTTGCACTACGGCGCGGATCCAAGCTCGCGACCGCGATGGAGGCACGGGGCTTCGGCGCCTATCCGACCCGCACCTGGGCGCGGCCCTCGTCCTTCGGGCTGCGGGAATTCGCCCTCATCGCCGCCGGGGTGGGCATCGCAGCCGCCGCCGTCTCCGTCTCCATCGCGTTTGGCACCTGGCACTTCATCGGCGGTTGACAGGACCTCACCCCTGCTCTTGCGTCCCACCGAGCCGGCCGGAATCACCGGACCGACTCCGGTGTTGAACCGAGTCGTGGCAATCGACGACCTGTTTCAACCTCTCACCGTCCGCTCGCTGACCGCGCCGAACCGATTCGCGATGGCGCCGATGACCCGGCAGGCCTCACCCGACGGAGTGCCCGGCGACGATGTTGCGGAGTACTACCGCCGACGCGCCGCAGGCGGAGTCGGACTCATCATCACCGAGGGCGTGCGCCTGCCCGATCCCGCCGCGGCTTACCCCTACACCATCCCCACACTCGCCGGCGACGACGTGCTCGCCGGTTGGACGCGCGTCGTCGGCGCCGTTCACAGCGAGGGCGGCGCCATCGCCGCGCAACTGTGGCACCAGGGCGCACTACGCGAAACTGCGGATGGCGTCGTGCCGGTCAGTCCTTCAGGAGTTGACGGACAAGGGGAATCGCGGGGACGGGCACTCGGTCTCGCCGAACTCGGACGGGTCGCAGATCAATTCGCACGCAGCGCTGCCACGGCGCGCGAAGTCGGCTTCGACGCCGTCGAGTTGCACGGCGCGCATGGTTACCTTCTGGACGAATTCCTCTGGGAGCGCACCAATCTTCGCAGTGACCACTACGGCGGATCGCTGAGCGCGCGGACCCGCTTCCCAGCCGAGGTGGTCACCGCGGTGCGCGATGCTGTCGGCCCGGACTACCCGATCATCTTCCGCTTCTCGCAGTGGAAGGCCACGGACTATGCGGCAACCCTTGCCGATGACCCGACACAGCTGCAGGAACTGCTCACGCCGTTGGTCGACGCGGGAGTCGACATGCTTCATCCGTCGACGCGCCGGCACTACCTACCGGCGTTCCCGGAGTTCGACTCCGAATTGAGCCTCGCCGGGTGGACCAGGAAGGTTGCCGGTGTACCGGTGATCGCAGTCGGCTCCGTGGGGCTCGAGACCCAGTTCCGCAGCGAGAAGCCGGGACAGCTGATTCGCTCCGCTCCGACGGACCGCCTGGTCGAGCAGTTCGAGTCCGGCGAGTTCGATATCGCGGCTATCGGACGCGCACTGCTCGCCGACCCGGGATGGGTCAACAAGCTGCGCGACGGCAATCTGGACCAGTTCGCCGGGTACAACCCGCAGACGGCGCTGGCATCGTTGTCCTGACGGCCCGTGCCTACGCCATCGGGTGGCGCTTGGCGAAATCCCACACGATGGCGCTGGCATCGGGACCGGCACGATCGGTGTACAAGCCGTCGGCGTCGGGTCCCGGCCATGCATGGCCCATCTCCCGCACGAGGTACGACTCGACAATCGAGTTGCCCTCCGGCGCAGTGACAGTCGTATGGGTGTAGGCATGTCGGCCCGGAGCAGACGGCACCGTGTCGGTTTCCTCGACCAGCGTCAGGCTGTCATTGAGAAGGCCGTCGTCGACAAGATCGCCCACCGCAGTCCAGTGTTCGACCAGACGCGCTCCGACCAGGGGCGGTACGACGTCATCGCGCTCTCCCTGGAAAACCAGCAGCGGCACCTGCCGGGCGCGCTCGCCCATCTGCGACCACGCCTGGCGTGCGGTGTACTCCGGCGCCGTGGCGTCGGGGTCGTCCGGATCCACCTGGTTCAACCCGTACTCGCCCCCGGCGACCGACGTCGCCGTCGCGAACACATCCGGATAGGTGGCCGCGAGGATCACCGCGGTTCCGGCGCCCGAGGATGCCCCCGCAACGTGCACCTGAGCCGCATCGGCATTGAACTCCTCGATCACCTGCCCGGCCACGCCTGCGAGCAACGCGGGGTCACCGGTGTGGCGATGCTGCTCCCGTGGGTCGGCCGAATTCCAGCAGTTGACCGCGCTGCGGAACATCCGTTGTGTCGGATAGACGACAATGAAGCCCTCACGGTCGGCCAGACTGTTGAACTGGGTGGTGGATTTCATGGAATTCCAGCCGTAGCCGGTCATTCCGCAACCGTGGATCGCCATGATCACCGGCAACGGGGTCGCGCCGTCGTATTGCGGCGGAAGGTGGACCTGATAGCGCACCGATCCGGCGTCGCCGGCGTAGACGCGATTGTGGTCACCCTCCCCCATCCACCAGGGAAGGCCGTACTGGAACGCTGCCGTCGCGGTGCCCGCGAGGATCACGAGGACGCCGACGATGCCGGAGACGATCCACGGCCATCGCCTCCGGCGGCGTGGAGCCTCGGGTGTGCTACGCACCAGTTGAAAGCTGTTGCAGGACAGTGTGGGCGGCGGTTATCCGGGCGGAGTTGGGGAAGTTCTTGTTCGCGAGCATGACGATGCCGATCCGCTGGTCCGGGACGAATGCGGCGTACGCGCCGAAACCGTTGGTGGAGCCTGTTTTGTTGAACAGCGTCGGACCCGAGGCGGGTTGCCCGGTCAGAGCCGTCACTGGGTTCGACTGCATTGCCATGTCGGTTGAGTTTCCGGCCAGCAACTGATCCAAGCTCACCGGGTACGGGTACCGTTCCCAGCCAAGCCCCTGGACCATGTCGGCGACCTTGAAGTACCCCGTGTGCGTTCCCTCGACTGCTTCGCGCATCGGCGCATCGAGGCCACCGGGGGCGATGTTCGCTTCGACAAAACGGAGCATGTCCGCCGCCGTGGACTTCACGCCGTAGGCCTCGGCGTCGAGAACGCCGGAGCTCACCCGGGTCGGTACGTCGTCGGTGTCGTAACCCCTGGCGTAGCTGTCGATCTGGGACTGCGGCACCTCGATGTAACTGCGACTCAGCCCGAGTTTCGGGAAGACCTGGCCTTGGAGCAGGTCGGTGAAACTGCTGTCCATGGCGATCGCCGAGACACGGCCGAGCAGTCCGATGCTGGGGTTGGAGTACCGACGTTGTTCGCCGGGGGCGGCATCAGGTGTCCACTGTTGGAAGTAGGTCCGCATCTGGGCGTCGTCGGTGACGTCGGTCGGGAACTGCAGCGGCAACCCGCCGGCGGTGTAGGTTCCGAGATTCAGCAGGGTCGCTTCGTCGATCGCGCTATCCGCCAACTCCGGAAGGTACGTGCCGGGGTGCTCGTTGAGTGAGAGCCGGCCGAGTGCCTGCGCGTAGGTGGCTGCAGTCGCAGTGAAAGCCTTGGACAGCCGAACCGATCTCGAAGATCGTCTCGGTTGTCACCGGCGCTGCACTCTGTCTCGACGCGACTCCGTAGGTGAAGTGGTGCTGATGGCCCTCGACCGTCACCGCGACCGCCATCCCGGGTATCCCGTATTCGGCCAGCAGTGGCCCGAACGCTTCGTCCACCGCCGCGGCGACAACATCGGGCCGTGCTGCGGCAGGTACCGCGATGGACATCGTGCACAGCACGACGACCGACAGCAGTGCCGTGACCGCCCTGGTGATGAGTCGCAACTGAAAACCCCTCTGTGTTCTTGTTTTCCGTCAGATTCGCGGACGACGTTCCCGCTCGATGACAAGCTCGGCCAGGCGCAGACCTCGCTCGACCGGTGCCGCATCGACGCCGATCGCCAATGCGCTGAGCATCCCGTCGTAGATCATCGCGATGTCGCCTGCCACGCGACGTGGGTCGCGAAGTCCGGCTGCCTCGGCCAGTGACGTGAGCCGGGTGATCACAAAACGCTTGTGTTCGGCAGCGGCACTGATACCGGCGTGGCCGTGTGGCAATTGTGCTGCCGCGGCGACGTGGGCGCATCCTCGCCGCACATTCGAATGACGCGCCCACTCGTCGGTGGCGCCGAAGATCGCCAGCAGTCGGTCGACCGGGCTGGTCGCCGTATCGATCTGGGATTCCCACAGCGCGCGGAACCGCTGGTCGCGGTCGGTGAGGTACGCGGCGACGAGGTCGTCCTTACCGCTGAAGTTCTTGTAGAGCGATCCGGTGGCCACACCGGCCCTCGCGACGACGGCGTCGACGCCCGTACCCGCAATCCCGTTGGCATAGAACAACTCGTCGGCCGCACGCAGCAGGCGTTCGCGAGCGGGTTGCCGAATCGGTGGCATGCTGACAGTATAGGTCGAGTGCAACGATCGTTCTACTCGCTGGTTGCGTCGGGTGCCGCCCTGATCGCGTGCTGCTATGGGTTCGCACGCTTCGCGTACGGGCTGTTCACGCCGGTGCTCACCGAAGAGTTCGGCCTCAGTTCCACGCTTGTGGGCATCATCGCGGCCGGAAGCTATGTCGGCTACTGCGTCGCGATCATGGCCAGCGCAACGTTGACCAGACGTCTCGGACCACGGTTGGTGGCGATCGGCGCGGGAGTTGTCGCCACATCGGGCATGACCATGGTCGCGCTGGCACCCTCTGCGTGGCTGCTGGCGGTCGGGGTCCTGGTAGCCGGTTCCAGCACCGGCATCGCGTCGCCACCGCTGGCCGCGGCCGTAGCCCATCGGATCCGTGGTGCGGCAGGTGACCGTGCTCAGACCATCGTGAACGCCGGCACCGGCGTCGGTGTTCTCGTCTCGGGGCCGATCGCCTTCGCCCTGTTCGACCAGTGGCGACTGGCCTGGGGCGTGTATGCGGTGATCGCCGCGGTCACGACGATATGGGTGGCATTCAGCGTCGGTGACGCGTCCGACTCCACCGTCGATCCGGTGCAGGTGCAACGTTGGCGCACCGGGAGTTTCGGTCTGGTGGTGGCGGCGTTGCTCACCGGCCTCGGCAGCATCACGGTATGGAGTTTCGGCCGCGATCAGATCAGCACCGGCGGGTCCGCCAGCATCGCTGTCGCATCGATCGCGTGGATGGTGCTGGGGGCGGCAGGTATCGCCGGTGCGTTCGGCGGCGACCTGGCCCAACGGATCGGCCTCAGGCATGCGTGGGTGGGCACCACCCTCGCGATGTCCTGCGCCACCGTCGTTCTCGCGATCGCCCCGTGGAGCATCGTCGCGATCATGCTCTCCGTCAGCATCTTCGGGGCGGCCTACATCGGGCTGACGGGGCTGCTCCTGGTGTGGAGTACACGGGTCTACCCGGACTCGCCATCGCTCGGAGTCGGGTTGTCGTTCTTCATGATTGCGCTCGGTCAGGCCCTGGGCGCGCCCACCGCGGGTGCGCTGATCGACGCACACGGAGCCACTGCCACGTTCATCCTGTTTGCGATGACGGGTGCCACGGCCGCCGTCGTGCGTCCCGTCACGGCCGCGGCCACGACCACGGCCTCGTTGGACCGTCAACACTGATCGATCACAGAGGACATGTGGCACCCGCCGGTGGCAGCGTGAGGTCGATCAAGTAGTCGGCGGCGATGTCGTCGACGCACTCATTGGTGCCCCCGGCCACCACGGTGTGCCCCTCCCCCTCGACGGTGAGCAGCGCACTGCCAAGCGTTCTCGCGAGATTGACACCGCCGGCGTGCGGAGTCGTGGGGTCTCCCGTGATCGACACCACAAGTGTGGGCGCAAGCCCGTCGATGTCGGTGGCGTACGGGAAGCCGAGCGTCGGCTCGGCGGACCAGTGCTCACACCCGTCGCGCGCTCCCGTCAAGGCGACGCCGGGATCCATGAACGGTGCGGCGTCGAGAATCGCCCGGCGCAGCGCGTTGCCCTGCTCTTCGGTCAGTCGATCCTCGTCCATGCAGTTGATGGCGTAATTCGCTTCGGGCAGGTTGGTCCAGCCGATTTCGGGACCGCTGAGGGCGAAGTCGTAGCCGATCTGCAGCAGCTCGTCGCCTCTGCCCTGCCGGACCTGGTTGATACCGGTGATGATGCGCGGCCACGCCTCCTCGGCGTAGAGGCCCGAGACCACGCCGCCGATCCCTTCATCGAAGTCGAGCTCGGTATCCAACGCCGGGATCGGCGCGCCGCGGAGCGGCCGCATGATCTGCTGGAACACCTCGACAGCCCGCTCTGGATCGTCGCCGAGCGGGCAGTCGTCCTGCGTGACACAGAACTCGGCCATCTGGTCGAAAGCTCTTTGGAATCCGGCGTAGGCGCCGACGCGGCGCTCGAACGTCGCCTGGTGCGGGTCGATGCCGCCGTCGAGGAGCATGGCTCGGACGTTCTGCGGGAACTGCTCGGCGTACACCGCACCCAGTCGTGTTCCGTAGCTCTGCCCCAGGAATGTGAGTTGCTCGTCACCGAGCACCGCGCGCAGCACGTCGATGTCGCGGGCAGCGTCCCGGGTGCCCACGCCGGCGAGCACCTCGGCCCCGCCGGAGCCCTCGGCACACCGGTCGAAGATCTGCTTCGTATCCTCCTGCGACCATTCGACAGTGCTGCCCTGGGTGGACAGCCACACGTCACCACGCTCGGCTTCGGCATCGGTGTAGCAGTCGATCGCCGGCTCTGAGGCACCCACCCCGCGGGGATCGAAGCCGACGATGTCGAAGCGTTCGGTCACTCGGCTTTCCGGCAGCGACGCGGCCGTGGCGGCGGCGCCGAACAACCCCGAGCCACCCGGACCTCCCGGGTTCATGACGAGAGAACCGATCGCCTCGCCTCGCGCGGGAACCCGCATGACGGCCAGCTTCGCGGTCCTGCCTTCGGGATCCTGGTAGTCCAGCGGCACCTCGAGGCGGCCACACTCGGCCGTTTCAGCGCCTGCGAAGACCACCTGCTCGATCGTCGTGATCGCATAGTCCTCGCACGCTCCCCAGGAGAGCTCTTGACCGTAGAACCGGTCGAGTCCGGACGTCGACGCGTCGTGCGGCGGTGGCGCTTCTTGCGGTGCCGTCGCACAGCCCGTCATCAGGACCAGGAGTGCAACGAACGCGCCGCCGGATCGCACTGAATGCCGCATCTTCACCCGCCCATTGGAGACTGTGCCGCCGGGGCACAGTCAAAACACGCCCTGGTCGAGCCCCGGGTCAGGCGCTCGACGCGGTGGCGGTGCTCCGGAACTCGCTGGGGTTGACACCCCGAACTCGTTTGAAGGCCGCGCTGAATCCGAACGGTTCGGAGTAACCCACGGTGCGGGCGACCGCAGCCACGGTCGCCTCTTGCTTTTCGATCAGCAGATCCGCCGCCAGCGTCATGCGCCAGCGGGTCAGATATGTCAGCGGCGGCTCACCGACCAACTCGGTGAACCGCTTCGCCAGCGTCGATCTCGACACGCCGATGCGATCGGCCAGCGTGGCGACCGTCCATGGCGCCGCAGGCTCGGCGTGCATCAGGCGCAACGCGTGGCCGGCGACCGGGTCCCGCTGGGCCGCCCACCAGGCGGGCGGTTGTCCGCCGGGCCTGTCGAACCACTCACGCAGCGTGCATACCAGCATCCAGTCCAACAACCGGTCCAACACCACCTGCTGCCCCGGGATGTCGGCGGCGACCTCGGCGGCGAGGTGGTCGAGCACGGCGTCACCCGTGCCGCCGGCCTCCACCCGCAGCACGACGGGCAGAACGTCGAGCAACTGACGACTGATCTCGCCGCGCACCGGGTAGGCGCCGACGATCAACGTCGTCGCGTCGGCCATGCCGGGGTCGGTGTCGCTCCAGCCGAGCCGGTGCCGGGTGCCGCCGTGCTCGGGTGTCGCGCAGAACTCCCCGCACGCAATCGGTTCCGCCGTCGTGTCGAGTCGGTCGACGAACGTGAACGTTGCAGGCCCCCGCACGACAACCGTTTCGTAGGCCCGCAACGGCTCTGGCGAGCCATGCTCGGGCACGATCCAACCCGAGCCGCCGATGACGGTGCACAGAGTCAGCGGGGCGCCGTCCACGAAGCGCAGCGCCCACGGCGCGGTCAGGGTGGAACTGCCAAAAAGCGAGCCGTGGGCCCGCACCCCCCGGAACAGGTCACCGAACACGTCCATGTCATCGAGGCTAGACGAATGAACAGGCCATTCGGGCTTTCACCCATGGATTCGTCCGATTGTTGCGGGTTCAATCGGTGTCATGACTACTGACAACAACACCCTTGTTCTCGGCGCGACAGGCAAGACCGGGCGCCGCGTCGTCCCCAGGCTGCGCATCCGGGACGTCCCCGTGCGCGCCGCGTCCCGGTCCAGCGCCACCCGCTTCGAC
>NZ_JBAUJR010000252.1:0-31646 GCF_049683935.1 Mycobacterium sp.
AGCATCGCCAGGCCCGCCTGCACGTCGACGCGGACATCGCCGCTGTGGATCGGCAGCGGGAACGGCTCGGCGGGCGGCAGGCCGTGGCCGAACCGCCCGTCGACCAGCAGGCCCCACACGTCGCCGAACGTGACCCGGCGCGCGACCAGATCCTCGATGTCGACACCGCGATAGCGCAGCGCACCACCGTCCTTGTCGGGCTCGGCGATGTCCGTCTCGAACGCCACCACGCCCGCCAACCCGGGGGCAAAATCCTTCGGCACCGCAGTCATGCGCCGATTCTTGCACCCACGTAAGCGGGCCGACCAGACGGCACTGTCGGCGTAGCGTTGTCGCGTGGGCACTTCTGAACATCTGGCCCGGATGCGGGTGGAGTACGGATCGGTGGAAAAGGACGGCAGCGGCGACCTCGACGCCGATTGGCTCGACGTCGGCTGGGTGGCTCTTCTGGGCAGCTGGATGACCGAAGCCGAACAGGCAGGTGTCTCCGAACCCAATGCGATGGTCGTCGGCACGGTCGACAACGACGGGCGGCCGGTCACCCGCACGGTGCTGTGCAAGAGCGTCGACGATTCCGGCATCTCGTTCTACACCAACTACGACTCCGACAAGGGGGACCAGTTGGCGGCCAATCCGTACGCGTCGGCGACCTTCCCGTGGTACCTGCTCGGGCGTCAGGTTCATCTCCGAGGTCCCGTCACCAAGGTGGCCGCCGAGGAGACGGCCGACTACTGGAGCAAGCGTCCGCGCGGTTCCCAGCTGGGAGCGTGGGCCTCACAGCAGAGCAGACCGATCGACTCGCGTGCAGCCCTGATGCAGCAGTTGGCCGACGTCACCGAGCGGTTCGCCGATGTCGAGGATGTCCCGGTACCGCCACACTGGGGTGGCTACCTGATCGCACCCGAGGTCGTCGAGTTCTGGCAGGGACGGGAAAACCGGGTGCACAACAGGATTCGGGTCCGCGGCTCGGTCGTCGAGCGTCTGCAGCCCTGATCCCGCGTGACTGTGGCACGCGCACCGACAAAGTGGTGCCGTTCGGCAACTGTCGGCGGGTGCCACATTCTCATCTATTTCATAGCAAGACGGATTAGCATCTGATTCGTGATCGAAGCCGGGGGGGAATCTGTCCTCGGTCTGCGCGAACGAAAGAAACGCCGGACCCGCGCGACGCTGATCGACGCCGCGGTCGGCCTGTGCGACCAGCAGGGCTTCGACGGCACCACCGTCGACCAGATCGCCGCCATCGCCGACGTGTCGCCGCGCACCTTCAGCCGCTACTTCGCCACCAAGGACGCCATCGCGCTCGCGCTGATCGACGAGGTTCTCGCCACCGTGGCCGACGAGCTGGCGCGCCAGCCTCTCGACATCGGTCACTTCGAAGCCCTGCGGCGCGCCTACATCGCGATGGCGCAGGGCACGCTGCTGGCTACCGCGGGTGGCCTGTCGTCGGATCGGCTGCTGCAGATCATGCGGATCACCGTGTCATCGGCGACGCTGCGGCAGGCTGCCGTCGAATTCCGGGCGGGAGCCGTCGATGCGGTGATAGCCCAGCGGATGGGCACCACGGTCGACGACCGCAGGGTGAAGCTGATAGCCGCCGTCTGGTCGGCTCTGCTGATGACCGCGCTGCGAGAACTGACCGACGATCTCGCTGCACTGGTGGCCATTGACATCGTCGCCGTCTTCGAAGCCACCTACGCCGAGTTCGCGGGCGAAATCGCGCGTCTTGGCCAACCTGCCTGACCCGCTGTCCGCCCCCGCGGGCGTGACTGGTGCAATGGGACTACCTTTTGTAGGCAGACTTCGTACTCCCGAAAGACATGAAGGGATCCCAGTGGCCGATAACGCCGAAGCCGGGCAGCAACATGCCACCTTGAAGTACCCAGGTGGCGAGCTCGACCTTGACATCGTCCAAGCCTCTGAGGGAGCGGACGGCATCGCTCTGGGGTCGCTGCTCGCCAAGAGCGGCTACACCACCTTCGACGGCGGTTTCGTCAACACTGCTTCCACCAAGAGTGCCATCACCTACATCGACGGTGACGCCGGGATCCTGCGGTACCGCGGCTACCCGATCGAGCAACTGGCGGAGAAGTCGACGTTCATCGAGGTCAGCTACCTGCTGATCTTCGGCGAACTGCCGACCTCCGAGCAGCTGGAGAAGTTCACCACCCAGATCCAGCGGCACACGCTCCTGCACGAGGATCTCAAGCGGTTCTTCGACGGCTTCCCGCGCAACGCACACCCGATGCCGGTGCTCTCCAGCGCTGTCAACGCGCTGAGCGCCTACTACCAGGATTCGCTGGATCCGTTCGATCCGGGCCAGGTGGAGCTGTCCACCATCCGGCTGCTGGCCAAACTGCCGACGATCGCGGCGTACGCCTACAAGAAGTCCGAGGGGCAGCCGTTCCTGTACCCGGACAACTCTCTGACGCTCGTCGAGAACTTCCTGCGGATGACGTTCGGTCTGCCGGCCGAACCCTACGAGGTCGATCCGGAGATCGTGCGGGCCCTGGACATGCTGTTCATCCTGCACGCCGATCACGAGCAGAACTGCTCGACGTCGACGGTGCGGCTGGTCGGGTCCTCGCAGGCCAACCTATTCACGTCGGTCTCCGGCGGCATCAACGCGCTGTGGGGTCCGCTGCACGGCGGCGCCAACCAGGCAGTGCTCGAAATGCTGACGAAGATCCGCGACGGTGACGACGACGTCGCGACCTTCGTCAAGAAGGTCAAGGACCGCGAGGACGGCGTGAAGCTGATGGGCTTCGGTCATCGCGTGTACAAGAACTACGATCCACGCGCCCGGATCGTCAAGGAGCAGGCCGACAAGATCCTCGCCAAGATCGGCGTGCAGGACCCGCTGCTCGACATCGCGAAGGAACTCGAGGAGATCGCGCTGACCGACGACTTCTTCGTCGAGCGCAAGCTCTACCCGAACGTCGACTACTACACCGGCGTGATCTATCGAGCCATGGGCTTCCCGACCCGGATGTTCACCGTGTTGTTCGCGCTGGGACGGCTCCCGGGGTGGATCGCCCACTGGCGAGAGATGCACGGCGAGCCCAACAAGATCGGCCGGCCGCGTCAGATCTACACCGGTTACACCGAGCGCGACTACGACGACATCGGCGGCCGCTGAGCCACCCCCGCGTTTCCGCGAGCGCGCGGGTCTGCACGCCGACACGCCGCGATCGTTGGCATTCTGCGCACGGTCGCGCCCATCGAGGGTGACGTAGTGCACGTTGCACCGCGACAGTTGTAGTTTCACAATAGTCGGGTGAATCCACCCGTCGGCGTGATGACGGCCAGGCGCAAGGCCACCATTCTGGTCTCCTGCTGCCTGAGTCTGCTCATCGTGTCGATGGACGCGACCATCGTCAACGTCGCAATTCCGACGATCCGCACCGACCTGACCGCCACGTCCGCGCAGATGCAGTGGGTCGTGGACATCTACACGCTGGTGCTCGCATCGTTGCTGATGCTCTCCGGAGCCGCCGGGGACCGCCTCGGTCGCCGCAAGGTGTTCCAGACCGGCCTCGCCCTCTTCGCGATCGGGTCGCTCGCATGCAGCCTCGCGCCCACCATCGACACCCTGATCGGCGCGCGATTCCTGCAGGGGATCGGTGGTTCGATGCTCAATCCTGTTGCGCTGTCCATCATCTCGCAGATCTTCACCGGCCGGGTGGAGCGTGCCCGCGCCTTGGGTGTGTGGGGTGCGGTGGTCGGCATCTCGATGGCGCTCGGGCCGATCGTCGGTGGCCTGCTGATCGAGACCATCGGGTGGCGTTCGGTGTTCTGGATCAACCTGCCCATCTGTGCGGTGGCGATCCTGCTCACCGCGCTGTTCGTCCCCGAAACCAAATCGGCGACCATGAGAAGCGTCGACCCTGTCGGTCAGATGCTCGCGGTGACCTTCCTGTTCGGCATCGTCTACGCCCTCATCGAGGGCCCCGTACTGGGCTGGACGGACGCCCGCGTTGTCGGCATCGCCGTTGTCGCAGTGGTCGCCTTCATCGGATTCCTGCGCTACGAATCCCGGCGCCGCGACCCGTTCCTGGATCTGCGGTTCTTCCGCAGCATCCCGTTCACCGCCGCAACAGTCACCGCAGTCAGTGCGTTCGCCGCGTGGGGCGCGTTCCTGTTCATGATGTCGTTGTATCTGCAGAACGAGCGCAGCTACTCGGCGATGCACACCGGGCTCATCTATCTGCCGATCGCGCTCGGGGCGTTGTTGTTCTCCCCGCTGTCGGGACGCCTCGTCGGTCGCTACGGGGCGCGGCCGTCGCTGGTGGCGGCCGGGGTGTTGATCACCCTCGCATCATGCCTGCTGACGCTTTTGACCGCGACGACTCCGGTATGGGTGCTGTTGGTGATCTTCACCGTCTTCGGAATCGGCTTCTCGATGGTCAACGCTCCCATCACGAACGCCGCGGTCAGCGGGATGCCGCTCGATCGAGCCGGCGCGGCCTCGGCGGTGACCTCGACGAGCCGGCAGGTCGGCGTCAGTATCGGTGTGGCGCTGTGCGGTTCGATCGCGGGCACCGCCATGGCGGCCGGTGGTGATGACTTTGCGACCGCCGCCCGCCCGCTGTGGTTCATGAGCGCCGGCCTGGGGCTGGTGATCCTGGCGCTGGGTCTGTTCGCGACGTCGCCGCGCGGTGTGCGCTCGGCGGAGCGGCTGGCACCGCTGATCGCGGGACCGCCGGAGCCGGTCAAGGAGGCCCATGTCTGACAACAGCATCGCCGACGAAGTCTGGCGCGATCTGGCTGCGTTCGTCATCGATCACCAGGATGGCTGGAAGCGGGCTGTCGTTGACCAATCCGGCCTGCCGTTCAGCAGGATCCGCATCCTGCAGCGATTGACGCGCACCCCGCTGTCGGTCAAGCAGGTCGCTGCTGCGGCGACCGTTGACGCGCCCGCCGCGACCGTCGCTGTCAACGACCTGGAGGAACGGGGATTGGTCGTCCGCCGGGTCGATCCGGCGAACCGTCGGTGCAAGCTGGTGTCGCTGACCGAGGCGGGCCGCGCGATGGTCGCGGCGATCGACGACGTCCACGATCCCGCTCCCGAGGTACTCGCCGATCTCGACGGCGACGACCTGGCGGCACTGCGATCGATCGTCGGCAAACTGATCGGTCGCTAGCCCTCCAGGACCGCCATCGCCGCGTTGTGACCGCCGATCCCCGAGACAGCGCCACCGCGTCGAGAACCCGATCCGCACAACAGAATTCGGTCGTGTGCCGTCGCGACTCCCCACCGCTGGGCCGCCGTGGTCAACGGCTCGTCGTCCTCGACGAACGGCCATGTCAGCGCACCGTGGAAGATGTTGCCGTTGGTCATGCCCAGCGAGTGCTCCAAGTCGGTTGTGGTCTTGGCTTCGATGCAGAGCCGACCGGAGGAGTCTTCCATCAGCACATCCTGAACAGGTTCGGCCAGAACGGAGTTCAGTGAGGTGAGCACTGCGGAGGTCAGGTCGTCGCGCATCCGGTCGGGTGTTCCCGACGTTGCCAGACTGTGCGGTGTGTGCAGCCCGAACACAGTCAGGGTGTGCGCGCCGACGGCGCGCAGCGAATCCGACAGAATCGTCGGGTCGGCCAGCGAGTGACAGTAGATCTCGCACGGCAACGGATCTGGCACTGCCCCGGCCGCTGCCTGTCGATAGGCCGCCTCGAGCTGGGTGAAGGTCTCGTTGATGTGGAACGTGCCGCCGAAAGCCTGATCCGGAGTGAGGGTTTCGTCCCTCAGGCGGGGTAGTCGCCGCAGCATCAGGTTCACCTTGACCTGTGCTCCCGGGGCCGTATCCGGCTCTTCCTCACCGAGTAGCCGGGCCAGCACTGCCGGCGTGACGTTGGCCAGCACATGGTCGGCGGCGACTCGATGCTCCGACTCGTTCTGCCGATAGCGCACCTCGCCATCGGGTTCGATCGCGTAAACTTCGGCGCCGGTGACGAGTTCGGCTCCGAACCCGGTTGCCGCCGCCGCCAGCGCACCGCTGACCGCCCCCATGCCGCCGATCGGCACATCCCATTCGCCGGTTCCGCCGCCGATCAGGTGGTAGAGAAAGCACACGTTCTGCCGCAGTGATTCGTCGTCGAGCCGGGCGAACGTTCCGATCAGCGCGTCTGTCGCCATCACCCCGCGGACCAGGTCGTTGGCGACCGCCGCGGTGATCGCCTCGCCGATGGGGCGCTCGAAGACCGACCGCCACACCGCCCCGGCGTCGTCGCCACCGTCGGCGACGACGGTCCGGAACGTCTCGGAGCGGGTCCGCAGCGGTTCGGTCATCGTGGGCCACAGCCGCGACGTCACCGCTCGGCAGCGCCGGTAGAAGTCGTCGAATCCGGCCTCGTCGGCGCCGGCCCCGACGAGGCCGAACGTCGAGGTCGGGCCGATCAACAACCCCGTCCGGCCCCCGTTGGACGGATCGGGTGTGTACGACGAGAACCGGCGCCGCGACAACCGGACTCGCACGCCGAGGTCGTCGATGACGCTGCGCGGCAGCAGGCTGACGAGGTAGGAGTAGCGCGACAGCCGTGCGTCGACGCCCTCGAAGGCGTGCGCCGAGACCGCTGCGCCGCCGACGTGGTCCAGTCGCTCCAGCACCCGCACGCTGCGACCCGCCCGGGCGAGGTACGCGGCGGCCACCAGGCCGTTGTGTCCACCCCCGACGACGACGACGTCACTGTGCGTCCGCTGCGGCGTCACCGGTCAGCCGAGGTAGCCCTCGACCTCACCGGCCGGGCGCACCTGCGCGTCATCCGGGTCGCCCCCGCTGGCACGAAGGGCGCGCCGCTGCCGGAGCAGATCCCAGCACTGGTCGAGCTGTACCTCTATCGACTGCAGACGCCGGTGTTCCTCGGATTCGTCGATCTCGTGATGCTGCACCTTGTCGCGCAGTTCCTTCTCCTCGGCGACGAGTCCGTTCACCTGCGCCAGGATGTCTTGGTCGTTGGTCACGCCTTTCAGTGTGCCCGTACCGGAGGGCCGGCGAGAGGCAGATCCGGACAAGTCGGCCGTTAGGCTGGTCGAATGGCTACCAAACCCGAGATCGAGTTCCCCGATGGTCCTGCCCCCACCGAGTTGGTGATCGAGGAAATCGTCGTCGGCGACGGCCTCGAAGCCGTTCCGGGCGCCAACGTCGAGGTGCATTACGTCGGCGTCGAGTACGACACCGGCGAGGAGTTCGACAGTTCCTGGAATCGCGGCGAGTCCATCGAGTTCCCATTGCGCGGGCTGATCCAGGGATGGCAGGACGGCATCCCCGGCATGAAGGTCGGCGGGCGGCGCAAGCTGACGATCCCGCCGGAGAAGGCCTATGGGCCGGCCGGTGGCGGGCATCGCCTGTCGGGCAAGACCTTGATCTTTGTCATCGACCTGCTGGCCACCCGCTAGCGCGGGCCCGGAAGGCGCAGCAGCAGGCGCGCTCCGCCCAGCGGACTGGCCTCCAAAGTCGCTGTGCCGCCATGCAGGTCGGCCTGCTGGGCGACCAGCGCCAGGCCGAGTCCGGATCCCGAGTGCGACGCCGTGGACCCTCGGGTGAACCTGTCGAATACGACCGCTCGTTCCTCTTCGGGGACCCCGACGCCGTCGTCGTCGATCGCGATCTCTACGCCGGCCCGCGAGCTGACCGCGGACAGTTGCACCCGGGTGGCGCCGCCGTGTTTGACGGCGTTGGCGATCGCGTTGTCCACCGCCAACCGCAGACCGGCCGGCAGTCCGACGATGATCACCGTCGGAGCGGGCGCCAGCGACACCTCCAGGTCGGGGTAGACCCGCATGGCGTCGTGCGCGGCGCGGTCGAGCAGTTCGGTGATGTCGACCGGCACATGGTCGTCGGCGGTGGACAGCTCACCCTGGGCGAGACGTTCCAGCGCTCCCAACGTGGCCTCGATTCGCGTCTGGGTGCGGATGACGTCGTTGACGACCTCCTTGCGCTGGTCCTCGGCGAGATCCAGTGTCGAGAGCACCTCGAGGTTGGTGCGCATCGCGGTGAGTGGCGTGCGCAGTTCGTGTGCGGAGACCGACGCGAAATCACGTGCTGAGGTCAGTGCGGCTTTGGTCCGGTTCTGCTCACTCCAGATGCGCTGCAGCATGCCGTTGACGGCGTCGGCGATCTCGACGGCTTCGCTGGCACCCCGCACGTCGACGTCGGGTGCTTCGTCGCCGGCGTCGATCTGGCGGGTCTGCTGCGCCAACCGTTTCAGCGGCCGCACCGCGAACGCGGCGAGCAGCCAACCGAGCAACGTCGCCGCCCCGACAGAGAACACGCAGATGATGAGCACTCGGCGGTGCAGGTTGTTGGTGTCGGCGATGGTCGCGTCGTAGGTGGCGCCGACGGCCACCGACATCGGGTCGGGGGCCCGGATCTCCACCGTGCGGACCCGGTAACGCACATCGCCGATGTAGGTGTCGGCATAACCGGGTTCCAGTTGTGGCAGCACGACCTTGGAGGTCGACGTGACCTCCCCGTCTGCCTCCCGGACCGTGATGACGGCGTCCTGGTCGTCGGGGGAGTTCGGGATTTCGTCGAGTCCACGGGGCAGGAACGGGATGGCGAAGCCGGTGGCCTCGTCGAGGCGCCGGTCCAGGCGTTCCTTGCGGTCGTTGGTGATGCCGACCCACACCACGGCGCCGACGATGACTACGACGATCGCCGCTCCGATCGCGGTGGCGAGCGCGACTCGGGTGCGCAGCGACGGCGTGCGACGGAAGATCCGGGACAGCACGGTCACGACGACCTACTGCTGCCTGAGGACAAATCCCACGCCGCGAACGGTGTGCAGGAGCCGCGGCGCGCCGTTGGCCTCGAGTTTGCGCCGCAGGTAGCCGATGAAGACGTCGACGACGTTGGTGTCGGCGGCGAAGTCGTAACCCCAGACCAGTTCGAGCAACTGCGCCCGGGACAGCACCGCGGTCTTGTGCTCGGCGAGCACCGCCAGCAGGTCGAACTCCCGCTTCGTCAGGTCGACGTCGACCCCGTCGACCCGGGCCCGTCTGCCGGGGATGTCGACCTCGAGAGGTCCGACCGCGATGGTCTCCGACGAGAAGGTCGCCGTCGACCCGCGCCTGCGCAGCAACGCTTTGACCCGCGCGACCAGTTCGGCCAGCACGAACGGTTTGACCAGGTAGTCGTCGGCGCCGGCCTCCAGTCCGGCCACCCGGTCGTCGACCGACGAGCGCGCCGACAACACACACACCGGCACGTCGTTGTCCATCGCGCGAAGCGCGGTCACCACCGAGACGCCGTCGAGGATCGGCATGTTGATGTCGAGCACGATCGCGTCGGGCCGGGTTTCGGTGGCGCTACGCAGCGCCTCGGCGCCGTCGACCGCGGTGAACACCTCGAACCCGGACAACCGCAGTCCGCGCTCCAGGGAAGCGAGGACGTCAGGATCGTCGTCGACTACGAGCACCCTGGGTGAGCCCACGCCACTGTCCATGGACGCAATCTTGCCCGATGACACCGCCCAGTCGCGGGACGCTGTGCACGTGCGCCTGATTCACGCCGGAATCCGCGTTGTGCAGGACCGCGCTCGAATTTTCCTGGGCAAAAGCAGGATTAGCGGGTGTGGGCGCCGGGGAAGCCTTTGACCTCATCCATTGTTGAGGTTCTACGGTGAAAACATGAGTTTGGAAACGGTTGCCAGGCAATCGCTCTATCGGCAGACGCACGCGCGAGGCGGCGATCTGCGATCGCTGGCGGACCGACGCCTGCTCGGCCGGATCTGGCGCTTCGCTGCGCGGCATCACCGCAGGCTGGCGGTGTTCCTGGCGGTCAGCGTCGTCAGCGCGGTGTTGACCGTGGTGACCCCGCTGCTCGCCGGTCGGGTGGTGGACCAGATCACTGGCGCCGGCAGTTCGGCGGTGGTCGTGGCGCTGGCGCTGGTGATCGCGGCGGTCGCCGTCGCCGAAGCGGGGGTGTCGTTGGTCACGCGGTGGTTGTCCTCCAGGATCGGCGAAGGTCTGATCCTCGACCTGCGCACCGCGGTGTTCGACCACGTGCAGCGGATGCCGGTGGCGTTTTTCACCCGCACCCGCACCGGCGCACTGGTCAGCCGGTTGGGCAACGATGTGATGGGCGCGCAGCGCGCGTTCTCCGACACGCTGTCGGGGGTGGTGTCCAACCTGGTCGCCCTGACGCTGACGCTGGTGGTGATGCTGAGCATCTCCTGGCAGATCACGCTGCTGTCGCTGGCGCTGATGCCCCTGTTCCTGATCCCGGCACGCCGGATCGGCAGCTCCATGGCGCGGCTGTCGCGTGAGGCCGCCGCCCACAACGCCACGATGAACACCCAGATGACGGAGCGGTTCTCCGCGCCCGGGGCGACGTTGGTGAAGTTGTTCGGCGACTCCGGCGACGAGTCCCGCGAATTCCGGGTGCGCGCCGGCCGAGTCCGCGACATCGGGGTGCGCACCGCGATGCTGCAGGCGACGTTCATGAACTCGTTGACGCTGATGTCGGCGTTGGCGTTGGCGCTGGTGTACGGGCTGGGCGGGGCGTTGGCCATCGGCGGGCAACTGCAGGCCGGCGCGGTGGTCTCGCTGGCTCTGCTGCTGACCCGGCTGTACGCACCGCTGACCGCGCTGGCCAATGCGCGGGTGGAGGTCGCCACTGCGCTGGTGAGCTTCGAGCGGGTCTTCGAGGTTCTGGATCTGGTCCCGCTGATCGAGGAGCGACCCGGTGCCACGGCGGTGCCCGCCGGCCCGGTCACCGTGGAATTCGACTCGGTCCGATTCTCCTACCCGTCCGCCGACAAGGTGTCGCTGGCCTCGCTGGAGGAGGTGGCCGAGCTGGACGAGCGCGGCGGGGACGAGGTGCTGCACGGCCTGTCCTTCACCGCGCAACCCGGTCAGATGGTGGCGTTGGTGGGATCGTCGGGTGCGGGTAAGTCGACCATTGCAGCACTGCTGGCCCGCCTGTACGACGTCGACTCCGGCGCGGTCAGGTTGAACGGGATCGACCTGCGTGATCTGACGTTCGAGTCGTTGAAGGACACCGTCGGCATGGTCACCCAGGACGGGCACCTGTTCCACGAGTCGATCGGGTCGAATCTCCGGCTGGCCGCTCCGGAGGCGACCGACGATCAGCTGTGGGAGGCGCTGGAACGCGCCCGGTTGGCCGATGTGGTCGCCGACATGCCCGACGGTCTGGACACCGTGGTGGGGGAGCGTGGCTACCGGCTCTCGGGTGGCCAACGGCAGCGGCTGACGATCGCGCGAGTGCTGCTGGCCTCCCCGCAGGTGGTGGTGCTCGACGAGGCGACGGCATCACTGGACTCGGAGTCGGAGGCGGCGGTGCAGCAGGCGCTCGCCGAAGCGTTGGTGGGCCGGACCTCCCTGGTGATCGCGCATCGCCTGTCGACCGTGCGGGCCGCGGACATGATCCTGGTCGTCGAGGACGGGCGCATCGTCGAGCGCGGCACCCACACGCAGTTGCTGGCCCGCGGTGGTCGCTACGCCGACCTGTACCGCACCCAGTTCGGCACCGACCGCCGGAACTGCACCCCGCGCGGCTCCCACGCCCCTTTCTGCGCGCGGAACACCGTTTCGGCGGATGGGTTAACCACTTGCGCGCAATGGGAAGATCTACTAAGTGAGTGACTCCTCGAACGCGCTGCGCGCGGCGCCCGCGATAGCGCCGCCGTTCAAGCAGGTGAGGGCCAGTTCAGACCTGTGGCGAATGATGCCCTACCTGATGCCGTACCGCGTCCGGTGGATCGCGATGATCGTGGTCGCGCTCGCCAGCCTCGCCGCCACCGTGTCGATCCCGCTGATGACCAAAGCGGTGATCGACGGCCCCGTGCGGCAGCAGGATCAGCAGGGGCTCTGGTTGCTCGGTGCCGCGGCGATGGGGATCGGTGTCACCGAGGCGGTGCTGTGGTTCATCCGCCGCTGGTTGGTGGCGCGCGCGACGATGGGCGTCGAGGCCGACATCCGCAAAGACCTCTACGCCCGGCTTCAGATCCTGCCGATGTCCTTCCACGGCCGGTGGCAGTCCGGTCAGTTGCTGTCGCGAATCATGAACGATCTGAGCACGATTCGTCGGTTCATGTCGTTCGGCCTGATCTTCCTGATGCTCAACGTGTTGCAGATCGCCGTCGTCACCACGATCCTGCTGGCGATGTACTGGCCTCTCGGGGTTGTCGTGCTGGTCTCGATCGTGCCGATCACGCTGACTGTGCTGCACTTTCAGCAGGAGTACACCCGACTGTCCCGTCAGGCCCAGGACCAGGCCGGCCACGTGGCCACCCACGTCGAGGAGTCGGCCCTCGGCCTTCGTGTCGTGAAGTCCTTCGGCCGGGAGGACTACGTCTACGATCGGTTCGACGACCAACTGACCGATCTGTACGACACCCAGGTGCGCCGGGTTTCGGTGTCGGCGAAATTCTGGACGCTGTTGGAGATCATCCCCAACCTCACGCTCATCGTGGTCCTCGGATTCGGTGCCTATGCGGCAGGCCACGGCCAGGTGACGATGGGAACGCTCGTCGCGTTCATCACGATGATGCTGTCGCTGGTGTGGCCGATCGCGTCGCTGGGCTTCCTGCTGTCGATGACGCAGGAGTCGTTCACCGCCGCCAACCGTATTGCCGAGATCTTCGACGCTCCACGCGAAATCGTCGACGGACCACGGGACCAGCCCGCGCGGGGCGGGCGCCTGGAACTGGTCGATGTCGGCTTCCGGTTCCCCGACGGCGAAGATGTGAGCGCGTCCGAGGCGGACAAGTGGGTGCTGCGGCACGTCGATGTCACCGTCGAACCCGGTGAGACGTTGGCCCTTGTCGGTTCCACCGGGTCCGGCAAATCGGTGCTGGCCAGTCTGCTGTCCCGGTTGTACGACGTCACCGAGGGCGAGATCCGGATCGACGCGCAGGACATCCGCGAGTTATCGCTGGAGGCGCTGCGGCGGACGGTCGCCACCGCGTTCGAGGATCCGACGCTGTTCTCGATGTCGGTCGCGGAGAATCTCCGACTCGGCCGGCCGGACGCCACCGAAGCCGACCTGCGCCAGGCCATCGACGTCGCGGCCGCCCAATTCGTCTACGAACTGCCGTTCGGCCTGGATACCCGTATCGGCGAGCAAGGCATGAGCTTGTCCGGTGGTCAGCGCCAACGGCTTTCGCTGGCCCGGGCCATTCTCGCCAACCCGCGGATCCTGGTGCTCGACGACACGCTCTCCGCGCTGGACGTGCACACCGAGGCGGAGGTCGAGGAGGCGCTGCGCCGCGTGCTGCATTCGGTCACCGGCATCGTGGTGGCGCACCGCGCGTCGACGGTGTTGCTCGCCGACCGGGTCGCGCTGCTACAGAACGGCACCATCACCCACGTCGGCACCCATACCGAGTTGCTGGCGACCGTCCCCGCCTACCGGTACCTACTGGCCGCGGACGACGAACTCGACGACGGGGCCGAACGGGACTGCACGTGGCGTGAAGACGAAGAGCGGGCGCGGCTGCAGCGTGGAGTGCTGGAGGAGAGGCTGTGACGGCGGCCCCCGACGAGCGCTCGCGCGAGGAGCAGACGACAACCGACGAGCGCTCGCCCGAGGAGCAGACCACAACCGATTGGCGCGGCAAGTTCGACGAGCAGGGCGACCTGCCCATCGACGAAACGGTGCCACGCCAGCGTGAGGCGCGTGCGCTGCTGGGCTCGCTGCTTCGGCCCTACCGGTGGACGGTGGCTTTCCTGGCCGTCATCGTCGTGGTGGAAAACGTGGCACGGCTGTCGGTTCCGCTGCTGGTGCAGAAGGGCATCGACGACGGCATTCCGCCGCTACTCGAGGGCGGGCCGGCCACGACGTTGATGACGATCGTCGCGGCGCTGTGCGGCGTGGTGGTGGTGCAGGCGGTCAGCCGGCTGTATTTCCTGCGCCGCTCGGGCCGCACCGGCCAGAAGGTACTGCTCGAACTGCGCAGGCGGGTGTTCCGTCATTTCGGCAAGCTGGACATCGCATTTCACGATCGGTACACCTCCGGCCGGGTGGTGAGTCGGTCCACCAACGACGTCGAAGCCATCCAGGACATGCTGGAAACCGGGTTCGACAGCCTGATCACCGCGGTGCTCACGCTGATCGGCACCTCGGTGCTGCTGGTCGTCTTGGACCCCAAGCTCGGCCTGATGTGTCTGGTGGCGTTCCCCGTTCTGGTGCTGTTGGTGGTGTGGTTCCACCGCGAGTCCTCCCTCATCTACCGCGAGGTCCGCGAGATCTCGGCGTTGGTCATCGTGCAGTTCGTCGAGACGATGACGGGAATCAAAGCGGTGCAGGCGTATCGGCGGGAGCCGCGTAACCAGGAGATCTTCGAAGACGTCGCCGATCGCTACCGGGTGATCAACGAGAAGACGTTCAAACTGCTCGCCGTCTTCATGCCCGGCGTCAAGCTGGTCGGCAACATCACCACCGGCGTGGTGCTGCTCTACGGCGGCTATCGGGTGCTGCACGGCGAGATGACGATCGGCACCCTGACCGCGTTTCTGCTCTATCTGCGGATGTTCTTCGAACCCATGCAGGAGATCTCACAGTTCTTCAACACATTTCAGTCCGCGTCCTCGGCGCTGGAGAAACTCGCCGGTGTGCTTGCGGAGAAGCCGGGCATCGATGACCCGCCCAACCCGGTGAAGTTGGGGGCGGTCCGCGGCGAGATCACCTTCGATAACGTCCAATTCGAGTACGCGCGGGGTAGGCCGGTGTTGCCGGGACTCGACCTGGTGGTACCCGCGGGGCAGACGGTCGCACTGGTCGGCACGACGGGCGCGGGCAAGTCGACGATCGCCAAGCTGGTGACACGGTTCTACGACCCGGTGTCGGGGTCGGTCTCGCTCGACGGGGTCGATCTGCGGGATGTGGCGCAGGCCGATTTGCGTCGTCACGTCGTGATGGTGACCCAGGAGAACTTCCTGTTCGGCGGGACCGTCGCCGACAACATCCGCTTCGGCAGGCCTGACGCCACCGACGCGGAGGTTCGCGGCGCCGCCGCGGCAGTAGGGGCGGACGTCTTCATCGAAGCGCTGCCCGACGGATTCGAGACCGACGTCGCCAAGCGCGGCGGGCGGCTCTCAGCGGGGCAGCGGCAACTCGTCGCGTTCGCGCGGGCGTTCCTGGCCGACCCCGCGGTGCTGATCCTGGACGAGGCGACCTCCTCGCTGGACATCCCGAGTGAGCGGATGGTGCAGCGGGCGCTGGAGACGGTACTGGCCGACCGCACCGCACTGGTGATCGCACACCGGCTGTCGACGGTGAAGATCGCCGACAGGGTGCTGGTGCTCGAGCACGGCCGCATCGTCGAAGACGGTTCGCCGGAGGAACTCACCGCGCGCGAGGGCGGTCACTACGCAGCGTTGCATCAGTCCTGGGTGCGGTCGCTGGCCTGATGCCCATCGAGGCGTGGATGCTGGTAGCCATGACTGAAACCTCGTTGAACACCGAGAAGTACCGCGCCGCGCGCGACCGACTGGTCGACGTGATCGCCGACTACGACACGGCTGTGCAGACCTTCGAATGGCCGAGGTTGGACGGCGCCTTCAACTGGGCCACCGACTGGTTCGATGTGATCGCCGCCGGTAACGACAACACCGCGCTGTGGATCGTCGAGCAGGACGGCAGCGAGCAGAAGATCACGTTCGCGCAGATCGCCCGTCGGTCCGATCAGGTGGCGGCCTGGCTTCGCGGACTCGGTGTCGGTAAGGGTGATCGTGTCATCCTGATGCTCGGCAACCAGGTCGAGTTGTGGGAGTCGATGCTGGCCGTCGCGAAACTCGGCGCGGTGATCATGCCGACAACGAGCGCTCTCGGCCCTGCCGACATCACCGATCGGATCGGTCGCGGGCGTGCTCGCTTCGTGATTGCGAACTCCTCGGATTCGGGAAAGTTCGACGGGATCGATGCCGAGTTCACCGGGATCTCGGTGGGCGGCGACGTGGCAGGGTGGCACGCGTACGCCGGCGCCGACACGGCGGCGCCGGACGGGCCGTTCGATCCCGCCACCGACATCACCGACCCGCTGCTGGTCTACTTCACGTCCGGGACCACCAGCAGGCCCAAGCTCGTCGAGCATTCGCAGGTGAGCTATCCAGTGGGGCACATGTCCACGATGGCGTGGATCGGGGTGCGGCCCGGCGACGTCCACCTGGCCATCAGCTCTCCGGGCTGGGCCAAGCACGCCTGGAGTTGCTTCTTCGCTCCGTGGATCGCCGAGGCGACGATCTTCGTCTACAACTACGCCCGCTTCGACTCCGCCGCCCTTCTGCAGCAGATCCGTCGCGCGGGTGTCACCACCTTCTGTGCCCCACCGACCGTGTGGCGCATGCTGATTCAGGCCGAGCTCGGTGAGCGGCCAGAGACGCTGCGCGAGATCCTGGGCGCCGGCGAGCCGCTGAACCCGGAGGTGATCGGTGCGGTACAGCGTGCATGGGGGCTGACGATCCGCGACGGGTTCGGTCAGACGGAGACGACGTTGCAGGTCGGAAACACTCCGGGTCAACCGGTGAAAGCGGGTTCGATGGGACGCCCGATGCCCGGGGTGCCCGTAGTGCTGGTCGACCCACTCAGTGGCGAGCTCGCCGACGAGGGGGAGATCTGTCTGGATCTGAGCGCCACGCCGGTGAACCTCATGACGGGTTATGTCGACGACGAGAAACGCAACGCGCTCGTGATGCGGGACGGCTACTACCACACCGGCGACGTCGCCAGCCGCGACGAGGACGGCTACATCACCTACATCGGTCGCACCGACGATGTGTTCAAGTCGTCGGATTACAAGGTGTCGCCGTTCGAACTCGAGAGCGTGCTCATCGAGCACCCCGCAGTCGTGGAGGCCGCTGTGGTGCCGCAACCCGATGCCACCCGACTGGCGGTGCCCAAGGCGTACGTGGTGCTCGCCGACGGATGGGCGGCCGATGAAGACACCGCCCGAGCCATCTTGGAGTACTCACGCGACCATCTGGCGCCGTATCTGAAGGTGCGCAGCGTCGAGTTCTTCGATCTGCCCAAGACCATTTCGGGCAAGATCCGCCGAGTCGAGTTGCGTCGACGCGAGGACGACGCGCACCGCTCGGGCGAGGTCATAGCTACCGAGTACCGCTACGAAGACGTCGTCGATCGGCGATCATAGGTCGCCGCTCGATCGCTGTGAGATTCCTGTGTAGAAGCCGGGTTCGACTCGCAGTCAAGGAAATTCCGTGTCCCCGGGCGCGGTGTGACCTAGTGTTGCTTCGGCACGATTCCTATGAGGGGGGAATTTACGGTGGCGAAAGCTAATTATGTGGGTCGGGTCGGTGCGCTTGCCGTTGCACTGGGGATCGGTACCGCGGTGGTCGTTTCGCCGGGGGTGGTCTGGGCGCAACCGGGCAATGACACGTCATCCGGCGGCACCGCCGACAAGGCCCGCGAGTCGTCACAGGATGCGACTCCGCGTAAGGATTCCACAGGCGATGCCGACGCTCCCCAATCGAGCGACACCGATGATTCAGACGACACCGATGATTCAGACGACACCGACGAGTCGGATGACACCGACACCGACAGCGACGCCGGGTCGGACACCGACGCCGACGACGAGTCGGACGACACCGACACCGACAGCGACGCAGAGTCGGACACCGACGTCGGCGACGGGTCCGGCGACATCGATGATCCGAGCGATGACGCATCCAGTGACGACGATGCCGACGCCGAGGTAGAGACGTCGAAGCCGAGGAAGCAGTCCTCCCGCGACAACCCGCCGCAAGCCCCATCCGAGCGAGTCGAGCCCTCGCCGGATGCCGAATCCGACGACGGCGACAAGCCCGACACTGACCAGGATGCAACGGTTTCCGAGGGCGCCGACGCCGAACAGCCACCCACCCGGGGCGAGGCCGAGGCGGTCATCCCCGGCACTGTCACCGAGTCGGCCGGTGTCGCGGACGAGGACGTAGCGGCTGACCTGCCTGCGACATCTGCCGCTGCTGTGGTCACCACTCTGCTCGCGCCCTTCGTGTCACCGCACGGCACCGACAGCCCCGCCGCGCCGATCGAATCACCGCTGCTGTGGGCAGTTTTGGCGTTCGCGCGGCGTCAGTTCGGGCAGCAGCGAGACGAGATCAGCCAGTCGGGGGCGCAGGTCGGCACCACCGAACTGGTCGACGCCGTCGACAACGCGGCACCGGTGCCCGGTGAGGTGACCCACGGCGGCCCGGGCTTCTTCACCGGTTCGGTCAGCGGTCGGGTGACGGCGACGGACCCCGACGGCGATCGCCTCACCTTCACGGGGTCAACGACCACCGACAAGGGGCAGGTCACGGTGCTGTCGTCGGGGCGCTTCATCTACAGCCCGACTGCCGCGGCCCGCCACGCAGCGGCGGCCGACGATGCCACCGACGCGGACAAAGTCAACACCTTCACCGTCACCATCACCGACACTGCGGGAAACACCGCGACACAGCTGGTCACTCTCGACATCTCGCCGACGAATGCGGTGCCTTTCGGCGCGCGGGCACGCGCCGGCGCGGGAAATCTGGGTACCGGCTCGGTGATCGTCACCGTGAGCGCCTTCGATTTCGACAGGGACACACTCAGTTTCACCGGAAGCCCGGCAACCGACAAGGGAACGTTGGTCGACAACGGCAACGGCACGTTCACCTACACGCCGACCGCCGCGGCACGCGAAGCCGCATCTGAGCCGGGGGCCCCGGCTGACGCCAGAACCGATACGTTGACCTTCACCGTCAGCGATGGCCATGGCGGGCTACGGACTGCGAGCGTCACTGTCGATGTCACGCCCGTCATCGAGGCGAGCGCGTCGACCCCCGGCAGGGCCGCCGGGCCGGTCATCGTCAGTTCCAACGGAACCGTGTACCAGGTTGTCTACGACGTGGATCCGACGACGATGCTGCCCACCCGCACGCGCGTCAGCATTCTCGACGAGAACGGCCAGGTGCTGAGGACCACCGGCGACATCGCCGGCGCTCCGCGGGAGCAGGCACCTGCGGTGGTGCGTCCGGACGGCAGCCTGGTCCTCACGACCTACAAGGAATCCACCAACACGACGGTCATCTCGATCGTGGACGGGTTCGGCGAGGTCAAGAAGGCCGGGACGGTGATCGGCCAGGCGTCCGCACCCGTGCAGGTCACCTCGAATGGGACGGTGTTCCTGCAGACCCGGCAGTTCAGCCAGTCCGGCGATCGACTCGTCCGCCTGTCGACCACCAACGGGGTCCGGGTGTATTCCCTCGGGGTGGCGGGCGGCGCGCCGGCGATTGCGCCTGACGGCAGTGCCTACGTCGTGGCCGAGAGCCCGCTGTTCGGCATTCCCTCGCTGTTGGCGGTCGGGCCGAGCGGTAACGCTCGACGGGTGTCCCTTCCGCTGGGCGCGATGACTCCCGACGACGCGGTCATCGGTCCGGATGGCCTGGCGTACTTCATGGTCGGTCGCCAGTCGTTGTCCGGCAGCGACATGACACGGGTGTACACCTTCACCGGGACGTCGAGCACGATCCGCGAGATCCCGGGCGGGCCGGTCAGGGAGACGGTGGTGACTGCCGACGGGGTGTACCAGGCCACCTACGATGAGTCCACCGGTATGTCCTATATCTCGAGGATCTCCTCAGACGCCATCACGACCTCGGACCCCATAGACGGTTTTGTCATCAACGCGATCACCGTCACCCCGACGGGCACGGTGTACGTGGCGCTTCGAGACTTCAGCTCACTGATCGACCGTGTGGCGGTCGTCAGCAGTGACGGCGAGGTCGCCACCGTCGCGATCCCGGGTTCGATCGTCCTTGTCACCCCGAGTGTCCCTTCTGCCGGGGCCAGTGTCGGCAACCCGAATGCCGGCGAGAACGGTTATGTCGCCTATACAGACGGTGGCACAACGTATCTGGCCGTGCTCGGCCCCGACGGCACCATCACACGCACAGTGGCACTGCCAGAGGGCGGTGTGGTCACCAACCCGGTGAGCGTGTCTCCTGACGGTGCGGTCTACCAGGTGATCCAGTTCAGGGACGCTCAGGGACGCGTCGCCTCCGAGGCGGTGCTCACGTTGTCCAACGACGCGGTGACAACGGCGCTGCCGGGATCGCCGCTGCAGCCGAACTACGAGTCGATCGAGTTCGGCCCCGACGGCATCGCGTACCTCGTCACGGTCGAATCGGCGACGTTCACATATCACTTCCTGGGGATCGACGAGGACGGTGCCACGGTCGTGACCTTGGACGCCACAGGTCCGCTGGTGCCGCAGCAGTCCAACTACGTCTTCGACCAGGCCGCCCTGGCTTTCGGTGCCGACGGCACCGCCTACGCCACCTTGCTGGGTGCCGACGCCGGGGTATGGGCGCTGTCGCCGCAGGGCGCCACCAAGGTGCTCGACGTGGATCTCGGGCCTGGCGGCACGCTGGAGCCCGTCGCGTTCGGAACCGATGGCACGCCGTACGTGACGGTGACTCAGCGCGTCGGTGACGAGTACGTGACCACGGTGCAGACGTTCACACCGCCGACCGTGCTCTGAGGGTCACCGGAAGTCGGCGAAAAACGTTGCAACGTCCTCGATGTAGAGGTCAGGCTGCTCGAAGGCGGCGAAGTGTCCACCGCGCGGCATGTCCGTCCAGCGGGTGATGTTGTAGTTGGCTTCGCACCAGGGCCGCGGCGAGCGAAGGATCTCCTTGGGGAACGACGCGACGCCGGTGGGGACTGTGACCTTCTCGCCGCCCGCGAAACTGCCGAAGCTCTCCCAGTACAGCCGAGCCGATGACGCGCCACTGGCGGTGGCCCAGTACATCATCACGTTGTCGAGCAACTCGTCTTTGGTGAGCACGTTCTCGGGATGGCCGTCGCAGTCCATCCACGACCAGAACTTCTCCACGATCCAGGCGAGTTGCCCGACCGGAGAGTCCACCAGGCCGTAGCCCAGTGTCTGCGGGCGGGTCGCCTGCTGCTTCGAGTACCCGGAATCCCACTGCTGGTAATAGCCGAGTCGCTCGAGGGCGGCGGCTTCGTCGGCTGTCGGATCGCGCAGATCCTTCGGTCTCCGGCCGATCGGCATGTTGGTGTGGATGGCCACACAGTGCGCTGCGTTGCGGCCGATCTGGGTGGTCACCGCGGCACCCCAGTCACCGCCCTGCGCACCGTAGCGGGAATACCCCAGTCGGACCATCAGCTGGTCCCACGCCTCGGCGATGTGCTCGACACCCCAACCTGTGCTCGAGGGTTTGCCGGAGAAACCGTAGCCCGGAAGCGACGGGCAGACCACATCGAAACCCGCCTCGGTGAGCGGTTCGATCACCTTGTGGAACTCGACGATCGAACCCGGCCACCCGTGGGTGATGATCAGGGGAAAGGCGGCCGGGTGCGCGGAGCGCTGGTGGATGAAGTGAATGGGAAGGCCGTCGATGTGCGTGGTGAACTGGTCGAACCGATTCAGCATGGCTTCCCTTGTGCGCCAGTCGTACTCGTTGGCCCAGTACGCTGCCAACTCCTGGGTGTAGGTCAGCGGGATGCCTTGCGTCCAGTCCTCGACGCATTCGGCATCGGGCCAGCGGGTGCGCTGAAGGCGAGTGGTGAGGTCGACGAGGACCTCGTCGGCGACGGCGATTCGGAACGGCTGGATCGATGCCATGGTTCAGTCAGGATAATCGGGAGGCGTGGGCACTTCGATTCTGGTCCTGATCGCCGTCACGACGCTGGTGGCGTGTATCGCGTTGGGCGGTGCGCTCTACGAGGCGGTCGTCGTCGATCCGACCTGGCCCAAGCGGCCCGGCATCGTCCAATCCCACAACGGTGGCATCTCGCGAGTGCGGTTCTGGCGTCCCGTATACGTACTGTTCGAGTTACTGCTGGTGGCGACGCTGGTCTTCACCTGGGGTGACGCTGTCGTCGGTGGGCCGCTGCTGGTGGCCCTGGCCGGCCACACAGTGATGCGGATCTGGTCGGTGATCGACTTCGGCCCGAAAGCCTCGGAGTTCGAGAAGCTGGATCCCGGCGAAGTCGACGAGGCAGCGGCGACCCGGTGGACACGACGCAGCCTGTTGCGGCTGCCGCTGCACCTGGTGACGTGCGCGGCGATGTTGGCGGCGCTCGCCGCAGCGTGACGACCCTCTAGCGCGCGGCGAGCACTGTGGGTTGCACGTCGGCGGTCAGGCGCTGGGGAGGCACCCCCGCGCGGACGCAGACCTGTCGAAGGTTCTCAGACGAGGAGGCGGCGAACAATCCGAAGATCACCTCGTCGCTGGGTACCGCGATGATGATGATGAGTTGCACGTCAGGTTCGGGACCGGCCGCTCCGAGTGCGGCGGTGATGTGATCGACCCACGATTGGTCGGCGTCGGCACGGAACCATTCGACGAGGTGATGGGGCATTCCGGCCATGCCCCAACGGTATCGGCGGGCGGCGGCAGTTGAATCAGGGGTTTCCCTAGTGTTGCGGGGGTTTGATCCGTCGGGCGAGTGCCGCGCGGTTGGTGACACCGAGTTTGCGGTAGATGCGGGTGATGTGTTGCTCCACGGTTTTATGGCTGATGAACAGCGTGGCGGCGATGTCACGGTTGGTCTTGCCGCCGCCGGCCAGTTCGGCGACGCGACGTTCCGACGGTGTCAGCTCGAGGTCGTTGTTGCGGCTCACCCTGGTGCGGACGAGCTCGTGTCGCGCCCGCGCGGCCCACAGTGGCGTGCCGAGGTTATCGAATGCCTCTGCCGCATCAGTCAATAGCGTTACTGCAGAATGAATTCGGCGTTGCCGGCGTTCGAGCTGACCGTGTAACAGCTGGGTGCGCGCGGTCTCGAACGGCATCGGCAGCCGCTGGTGATGCCCCATCGCCTCGACCACCACGGCGGTAGCCTGTTTGAGATCACCGGCTGCGGCCAGATGCATTGCGCGACAACGGGCCCCTACTGCCAGAAGCCATGGCCGGTCCAGGCGTCGACCATTCGTCTCCAGCGCGTTGATCAGCGGTTCAGCTTCGTCGTGGCGGCCTACCCCGATCAGCGCCTCGATAGCGTCCGGGACGAAGCTCGAGGCGAAGATCTCACAGGCGCCGGCGGCTGGGTCGAGTCGGGCCAGCAGGGGTTGCATCGTGGCGAGCGCCTCGTTGTACCTGCCCAGCGACGTGTCCAGGAAAGCCAGGGCCATCGCCGGCCACAACATCATGTACAGCGCGTTGCTCTGCAGCGCCGAGGTGATTGCTGCCGTCGCTCCGTCGCGGGCCTCGTCCTCGCGGCCCTCGTAGGCGGCGATGAGTGCTCGCTGATAGGTCGCGATGATCGTCGCGTGATCGGAGCCCTGCTGCTGGCCCCGCTGCATCAACTCGGCCGCCATCGCCGCGGCGCCCGGGTAGTCGCCCAACCACAGTTCCGCGAAGTAGCGGTGCCCCACAACCCACACCAGATCTGTTTCCGCGCCGCGTTCGAGGCATCGCCGGTGCACCTCGCCGAGTTCGAGGCGCGCATGCTCGAGTCGACCGGTCCACAGCTGCATCAGGGCGTGTACCGCGCTCGCGCGGAATGCGATGGGCACATCGTTGTCCGGTGACTCGAGCTCCAGGGCGCGATGGAGTCGGACAGCATCGAATCCTTGGCCGTCGGCGCACCGCAAGGTGGTTTCCATGGCGACCGCCTGGCTGATCAGCGATGGGTCTTCGGCTACCTCTGCGAGCTTGACCGCCTCTTCGGCGTGGCGAATCGGGATGTCCCGGCCGCCCGACATGCCCAGGGCCATCGCCAGGCCCAGATGGATCTGTGCGGCGAGACGTTCGTCGCCGCTCGCGCCGGAGAGTGCGTCGGTCAGTACTTCGGCAGCCCGCCCGAAGTTGTTGCGAAACGTGAGTATTCCGGCATGGAGATGAAGCGCAGCGGCTCTGGTGGGTCCGGGTGAGTGATCGGCGAGGGTCGGTTCGAGCAGCGCCAGAGCGCGGTCGGCGTCGCCGCCTTGGAGACAGTGTTTCGCGGCGCGGATTCGTCGACCCGGGGTGTCGGCGCCCAGGCCGATGGCCAATTCGAGGAGTTCGGCGGCAGCCGAGGGGGCGCCACGGGCGCGGGCGGCGCCGGCGGCGGCGTCGAGGGCACTGACCACTTCGGGGTCGGCGTCGGTGGAGCTGAGAGCAAGGTGGCGGGCTTTGAGCTCGAGATTGTCTCCGACGTGAGCCAGCGCGCGGTGCATCCGCCTTCGGGCCGCCGGACCGGCGGAGCTATAGGTCGCGCGGGAAAGCAGCGGATGGGTGAACCGCACTCGATTGCCCTCGATGGTGATGACGCCGTTGCGTTCCGGTGCTTCGAGCAGGTCGACGACCCGCCGGGTGGTTGCGCCGGTGGCTTCGGCGATCAGATCGACCGTCGGATCGACCATGCACGCGGCGGCCAGCAACGCCCGCTGGGTGTGCTCGTCGAAGGGCTCCGTGCGGTGTGCGATGAGGTCGGCCAGCGTGGCCGGGAGGGCCAGAGGTGAATGAGGCCGCCGGCTGTCGAGTGAGCGCGCCAATTCCACGGCGTAAAGAGGATTGCCGCCGGCGGCTTCGGCGATGTGTACCAACGTCGGACGGGGCAGCGACCGACCCAACTGGCTCATCAACACATCGTGCAGACCGGCCAAGCTCATCGGCGTCATCTGGATTCTCGACAACGCCTCCGGATGGCTGAGCTGCAACCAGTGGGTGCCCCCTGCGGTATTGCCGTCGGTGCGCTCGGTGCACAGCAATCCGATGCGACCGTTGAGACGTCGTGCGACGAAGGCGATCACCGCCCGGCTCGAACTGTCGAGCCATTGCGCGTCATCGATCGCCAGCAGTACGGGACAGGTCCTGGCCAACCTGTCGATCACCGCGACCACCGCTGCAGCAGCCACCCTCTGATCGGTGAAAGGTCCACCGTCTGTGTTGTCCTGGAACAGGATTCGTTTGACTGCGAGGTGCTGAACGTCGGGCAGGGCGTCGAAGACCTCGGACTCGATGTCGGCCAGCAGATCATCGACCGCGGCGTAGGCCAACGCCGACTCGGCCGGGCTGCCTCGCGCTGTGAGGACCCGAAACCCACTCTCGCGTGCATGGTCGAGTCCGGCGAGCCACAGTGCGGTCTTGCCGATGCCCGCTGGACCGGCCAGCACCAACCCCGCTGCCTGGGTTGTCGCGGCGTCGAGCAGCTTCGCCATGGCCGCCCACTCCGCAGCACGAGACACCAAACTGACCCCCATGTGGCACATTGTGACAGTCGGCGACGGCCGCCGATGTCTCAGACGGGCAAAGCCGGGCGGGGTTGCTTGAAACGGCAATCATGTTGCAATTCATGGCACGTCGATCGGTGGTTGCTGTCGCCCATGGCCCGAGGTGCATGACCCCGCTTGACCGGCGCCGAAACCTGTTCACCTGGCTGAAACACTAGGGAAACCCCCTATATCTTCGTGTCCCCCCGCGCGGCTAGCGTCCGAACTGGCAAATAGCTGCGTCTGGGGGGCGGGGATCATGGGGTATGCAAATTATGTCGGCCGGGTCGGTGCGTTGGCTGTCGCGCTGGGGATCGGGACCGCGGTGGCGTCGATGCCAGGGGTGGCGTGGGCCGACCCCGATGCGGGGGTGAGTTCGTCAGTTGACGGCACCGCATCCAGGAACGACGTGACCAGCGACGACGGTGCAGGCGACGCGGGATCGGCGGATGACTCGAAAGCCGCTGACGATACGGATGCCGACGAGCAGGAAGATGTCGACGCCGACGAAGAAGACCCGCAGGACGGCGGGGATCCGATCGACGTCGACCTCGAGATCGATGGCGCCGAACCACCCGAACCAGCTGATCTCAGCGAAGACGATCTCGAGGTGATCCTCAGCGACGGCGATGACGTCGAGGAGGTCGAGGAGGTCGAGATCGAGGTTCCCCAGCCCACCAAGAGGCGGACAGGATCGTCGCAGCAGGCAGACGGGCAGAGCGAGGCGCAGAACCCCTCCGTCGAGGGCGGGATGGCCCCTGAAGTTTCCGGCGAGGCGGGTGAGGTGGGTACGGGTGCGACGCCGGCGCCGCCGCCTGCGAGTCCGCCCGTAGATGTGCCGACCCTGCCGAACTCGGCTGTTCTCGAGCAGATTTCGGCACCAGAGCGGCCGGCGCAGCCGGCAACCGACTCGGTGTCGGTGGCGTCTGTGTTGTCGTCGGTGTTGTCGCCGTTGAGCTCCTCCGACGGTGCGGTACCGGTGGGCTCGCCGCTGGCGTGGGGATTGTTGGCATTCGCGCGTCGTCAACTCGGTCAGCAGCAGGACACGGTGACGGGCCAGCCGCAGATGGTGGTAGCGGCACTGGTGGACAACGCCGCGCCGACCGGGCGGGTGTCGGTGGGCGCTCCGGGATGGTTCACCGCGAGGGTGTCGGGCCGGGTGTTCGGGTCGGATGCGGATCGTGATCCGCTGACCTACACCGGTCCGATGACCACGGCAAAAGGCAGTGTGGTGGTCGATCAGCGGGGTCGATTCACCTACACGCCCAGCGATTCCGCGCGTCACGCCGCAGCCAGGACGGGTGCGACGGAGGCGGACAAGACTGATTCGTTTGTCGTCACCCTTGACGACGGCAACGGTGGGGTGACCCCGGTCGCGGTCACCGTGCGGATCCGGCCGGCCAATGACCGGCCCGATTCGTCGGGTTCGGTGGGACTGCCGAACATGGCCGATGGCGTGGTGTCGGGAGTGATCAGCACCGTCGACGACGACCAGGATCCGCTGACCTATCGGGCCAGCGAAACCACCAAGGGCAGTGTGGTTTTCAATTCCGACGGCACGTTCACCTACACCCCGACCGAGGAGGCGCGGGAGGCGGCCGGCAACCGTCGGGCCTGGTCTGCAGTTCGGCGTGAGTCGTTCACGGTGACCGTAGATGACGGGCACGGTGGCACCGACTCTGTGCGGATCACGGTGCCGATCTCGGCGATCGACAACGAAGCCCCGGTGCTCGATGGGGTCGACGAGGGAAATCCAAGCTTCTTCGGTGGTTCGGTGTCGGGTCGGGTGAACGCGACCGACGGTGATGGTGATCGGTTGACCTACGCCGGATCGGCGAGCACGGCCAAGGGGCGGGTCACCGTGTACTCCTCGGGGCGGTTCACCTACACCCCGAGCGCAGCGGCCCGCCACGCCGCCGCAGCCACCGGTGCGTCGGAGGCCGACAAGACCGACAACTTCACGGTCACCGTCACCGATGCCTTCGGTGGATCACTGTCGGTGCCGGTCACGATCGACATCTCCCCGAAGAACGCGGCGCCGAGCAGTGCGCGGGCCCGCGCCACCGCACCGAACGCCACAACCGGCGTCGTGACGATCACGGTCACCGGTCGTGATTCTGACGGCGACACAATGACATTCAGCAGTCCGGCGGCAACGCCCAAGGGCGCCCTCGTCAACAACGGCAACGGCACGTTCACCTACACCCCGACCGATTCGGCCCGCCAGGCCGCCGGCGCACCTGGCGCACCGGCGGCGGCGAAGACCGATGCGCTGACCTTCACTCTGACCGACGGCCACGGCGGGTCGCGGACGGCCTCGGTCAACGTGGGCATCGCGCCCTCGACTGCCAACGGTGCCCCGACGGGCGGGGTGGCAAATCCGGGTCAGCCCGGTGCCGATGGCAAGGTGTCCGGAACGGTGACGGCGACCGATCCCAACGGGGATCCGTTGAGTTACGCCGGGACGGGCAACACGACCAGGGGCAGTGTGGTCGTCAACACCACGGGTTCGTTCGTCTACACGCCGTCCGATGCGGCGCGGCATGCGGCGGCGGCCAATGGTGCTGCGGCGGCGCTCAAGCAGGATTCGTTCACGGTGACCGTCAGTGACGGCAAGGGCGGCACACTGGCGGTTCCGGTGACCGTCACGATCGCCCCGAAGAACACCGCGCCCGTGGTGAGCTCCACTGTGGGAACGCCCAATCCGGCGAGCGGCCTGGTGACCGGTTCGGTGACGTCAACCGACGCTGACGCCGATGTCCGCACCTACGCCGCGCCGGCCCTCTCGACCAAGGGCGGTGCCGTCGCGATCAACAGCACCACCGGTGGGTTCACCTACACTCCGACCGCGGCAGCCCGGCAAGCTGCCGCCGCAGCAGGGGCTACTGCTGCGGACAAGACCGACACGTTCACTGTCACGGTCAACGACGGTCACCTCGGCGGGGCCGTCACCGTCACTCTGTCGGTGGCCATCGCCCCGGCGGCCAACGGCGCCCCGACAGGCGGAAGTGCCAATCCCGGTTCACCGGGCGCTGACGGGAAGGTTTCCGGGACGGTGACAGCCACCGATCCCAACGGTGATCCGCTGACCTACAGCGGCTCTGGCGCCACCGCCAAGGGCAGCGTGATCGTCAACGCCAACGGAACGTTCCTCTACACGCCGTCTGATGCGGCCCGGCATTCGGCGGCGGCCAACGGTGCCGCAGCGGCGCTGAAGCAGGATTCGTTCACCGTGACCGTGAGTGACGGCAGGGGTGGCACGCTGGGCGTGCCGGTCACCGTCACCATCAGCCCGATGAACTCCGCGCCGGTGGGGAGTTTCACCGCGGGAGCGCCCAACTCAGCCAATGGTGCGGTGACCGGCGCTGTCACCTCGACCGACGCAGACGGGGATGCTCGGACCTACAGTGGTCCCGCCGTCTCGGTCAAGGGCGGCACCCTGGTGGTGAATTCCGACGGCACGTTCAGCTACACGCCGACGGCCGCACTGCGCGAGGCTGCCGCCGCGTCGGGTGCCCCGGCCTCGGCGAAGGTCGACAGCTTCAGCGTCACCATCAACGACGGTCATCTCAACGGCACGACCACGGTCAACGTGCAGGTGGATATCGCGCCGGCGGTGGCGGAGACCACGAGTCCTGCCCCGATCAGCGGCATTCCCTTGAGCAACGGTCTCGTGGGAACGACTGGCAGCATCTTCCAACCCATCGCCAGTTTCGACGAGCAGCTCAGCCCCTCGACCTTCGTGCGGGTCTACGACTCTTCGGGTGCGGTGATCGGTGACACCGCGACGATCACCGGTAATCCAGCTGCGCCGATCGTGCGATCGGACGGTGGTATCACGATCGTGACTTACGACTCGGTGGCAGGGACTGCGACCGTCCACGTGGTCAGTGCCTCGGCGACTGTTACCGCGACCACCTTCACCGCCGGGGGCTCGCCTTCGTTTTTGGGCGGCAGCGGCAGGCAGTACATGCTGGTGGGTTATCGAGATTCGGCAAACAGGCCGGTCGTGAACATCGTTCCTCTCAGTGCGGGTGCTGTGGAGAGCTATTCGGTTACCGGGCTACCGGTCGTCGGACCGGATGGCACCATCGCCGCACTTCAAGTCACGGGGGCCAGCTCGGAGGACGCCTCGGCGGTCATCTTGGTCATCGACGCCGAAGGGCAGACGAGAACGATGACCGCGCCGGAACTTCTCACCTCGGGTATCTCTTTCAACGTCACCGTTGCGCCTGACGGGACCGTCTATTTGCCGACACTCGTGCAGCTCCCGACGGGTGTTGATAGCCAAACTGGCTTGGCAACCGAGGTGCTCGTGTTCGATCCTTCGGGGAGTGTCTCGAAATCGCCCGTCATCGCCGACATGAGACCGGCTGCGGGTGTCGTTGTGGCAGCAGATGGCACAGCGCATTTGTTGACAACCCCATTTTTCGCTCCTGATGGATCCACACCAGACACGTACATGGTCTCGATCGTCACGGGGGGCGGTCTGATCAACACTCCGCCGTTCACCGCACCCTTCTGGGATCCGCAGATTCTCGGGGCGTCACCCGGCGGGACTTTGTACGTGCTCATCAACGACTCCGACGACGATGTCAACCGCGTGGTGGTGGTCCGGCCGAGTGGGTCCCTGAGCACCGTCACGCTGGGAGAGTTCAGCTTTTCCGACCCGTATGTCATCGGCAAGGACGACAACCTCTACATGACCTACCGGTTCGACGGCGAAGATGTTTTGGCGGTCGTCAGTTCGACAGGGCAGACGCGGGTTCTTCCGTTCAGCGTCGACTTGGAGCCGTTCTCCGGGGGTCCCCAACTGGCTTTTGATGACGACGGCACTGCGTACGCCGTCGTGTCCACGGAAGGCGGTGTAGTCGTTCGGATCTCTGAGGACGGCTTCGCCACCTGGAGGGCAAGCAGTCCGGTCGATATCACCCGCGGATATCTGCAGATCGGACCGAACGGAACGGCGTACCTTGTGTCGGACAGCTCCGGCGCGATCGTCACGGCGATCGACCGAACCGGCCGCATCCTCGCGACGGTCGTAGACGACGCAGGCACCGCTGTCGGTCCAGTGGTGTTCGCAGAGAATGGCATCGCCTACGTGACCGTGCTCAATGGCAACCCCGCAGAGCCGACCGTCACCACGACGGTGTGGGCGATCACCGCATCAGGCGTCAGCAAGGTGACGACGGTCAGTGGCTTCACGGGAGGCGCCGCACCAGGTTCGCCGAGTTCGACTCCGCTCGTCAGCTTTACGGGCGACGGCAAGCTGATCCTCACCACCGTGGTGGTGGAAGATCTGGAGCAGATGGTGTTCTCCACGCAGCTCAGTCTGTTCAACGAGGCGCCGGCCCCTGTCAGTCCGTGGAATGTGACCACCGTGGTCCGTAACACCGCCACGGGTGTGGTGCAGATGCAAATCACCGACAGCACCGCGGGTTCGGGCACCGGTGAGCCGGTCGCCGTCACCTACAGCGGTTCGACCACCTCGCCGTTGGGAACAGTCGTGGTCAACCCCGACGGGACGGTCGTCTTCACTCCGAACGCCGCGGCGCGGCAACTGGCAAACGACGCGAACCGTCCGCTGTACGCGGCATTCTTCGTGACGGCGACCGATGGTCTGGGTAATGCCAATCTCATTCCTGTCACCGCCCGTCTGCTACCCGACAATCCTCCCGCGGACGTCGAGCCGACTCCACGTCGGTTTCGCGAAATCCTTGCGCTGCCCGGGGGCATTGGGCCCGGCGGGAAATACTCGTGGCAGTCCTTGTTCACATCGACAGACGCCGAATGGAAGCGTGACCCCGCAACGGGTCAATGGCTCAGCTATAAAACGACTTTGACGCGGGTGTCCAGCTTGGATGCGAGCGACTGGCCTACAGATCCACAAAGCGGGCTGCCCGAGAGTCCAGACGTCTACGTGGTTTCAGTACTCAATCTCGGGGGAAACACCGACGGGTTGGTCACGGGCTATCGCAAGATGGAACTGGGTGATGCGATCACCGTCAAGTTCGACGTGCCCCGCCCCGATGGCACACCGTGGGTGGAGTACGCGCCGGTTGCCTTCGCAGTCGGAACCTTTCCCACTGAGCTGTTCCGTACTCGTTTCGACCCGGACGGCGAGGTCGGCGGCTACATGTTCAACAATGAGATCGACGAAGAGGACTTCCAGGCATGGCAGGCCGACTGGGACGAATACGAGAACATCAGGAACGCGGCGGAGGAAGCACGGCTCAAGGCGCCGTTGATCCAGGGACTTGGCAACGCGACTCAAACGGGCCTCGAGCTCTTCGGCGGCGCGGGGAAGGGCACGATCGTCGTGAAGGGAATCAGGTCAGGTCCCAATGGGCTGGAGCTGATCACCGACTACCAGGAAACCGAAGCGCAATACGGTGACCGGCTGAATCCAGTATTCGTCATCGAAGGCGTCGAGTACACGCCGCCGCCGCAGATAGGTATCTGAACCCTAGATCGCCGTCAGTGGGGGG
>NZ_JBAUJR010000253.1:0-1754 GCF_049683935.1 Mycobacterium sp.
GTCCCCTCGGGGCCAACCACTCGGCCAATCTGGCCTTGACCTGTTCGGCTTCCTGCCTGGAGTGGCAGCAAACAGCCAGGTCGTCGGCATATCTGACCAGGACCGGGGTTCCCGGAATCGATTCCGCCGAAGGCATCTTCGACGCCCGATACCGGGCTCCGGCGGCACCCTCAAGACCATGCAGCGCCACGTTCAACAGCAGTGGGCTGATCACACCGCCCTGGGGAGTTCCCTCCTCGGTCGGTGCGAACATCCCGTCCTCGACGACTCCGGCTATCAGCCAGCCCCTGATCATTTCCCGCGCGGGAAACGAGCCCAGGGCGTCGAGCAGTCGGGTGTGGTCGATTCGGTCGAACGCGGCAGACAGATCGGCGTCCAATATCCAGACTCGTTTGGCCAGAGGCCCTTTGAGTGTGGAGTGTAGGGCAGCGATCGCGTCCGCACAGCTGCGGCCGGGACGGAACCCGTAGGAACGGGCCTCGAACCGGGCCTCCCATTCGGGTTCCAACGCATTGCGGACCCGTGCCTGATGGCACCGGTCGGTCAGCGCCGGGATCCCCAGCGGGCGCTGTTTGCCGTTGGCCTTGGGGATATACACACGCCGAACCGGCACGGGCTCCCATGACGATCGTGACTCATGCACTCGCACCGCCATATTCGCTCGCGCTTCCGGTGACAGGGCCACTTCCCCGTCGATGCCGGCTGTTCGACGCCCAGCATTGCGCTGAGCCACCTGTCGCACGCTGAGCAGCGTGTTCGACCATGACCGCAGCATCAACTTTTGCAACGACCGGACCGAAGCCATGTCGTTGTCCCGCGTCGCCTTGAAAATCCTGCGTCTCAACCTTGCTACGTTCTCCTCGTGTAGACGCCAATCAACGACGTCCCAGTTCAGCTCGGCAACGTCCTCGGGTCCGTTCACCGTGTCGGTGTCCAACTTGCCCCTCAGGTTCACAAGGTCTCGACCTCGGCTTTCAAAGGCTCACCTGCCCACGTCAGCACTCTCACGAGCCCCACCACCAGGTAGGTATCCGGCCAGTTATGCCGCGACGATCAGCAGAAGGGAGCCGATCAACAGCTGTCGCGGGTTTCCTGTCGCCTTTCGGCTACCGGCATTGGCTTCTTGGGCATCCTGTCCCGCCGAGGAGTTACGCCCCTCTCGCGATCGGCCTACCGGACCACGCGACTGGCACTCGCGTCGTGCCCGGACCACGGCGGGGTTTCCGCTTTCCGCACACTCGAGCAGCGACCGGATTGGGTGCCCTCTGAACCCCGAGGCCATGCGGTGCTCCGCGGCCGGGGCCACGCACCCGGCCGCCGCGTGCTCCCTCTGCTGGGAGCCAGGCCATACCACCCTGTTCTCATCCCATCTACCAGGGCTTTTCATTACGAGGCGTCATCGAGGGTTCACTCACGTTCACCCGCCCGGTCTTCTCCCGGCCCGGTGGCTCCCGGATGGATCGGGTGCCCCTTGAGGCGCATCCCTGGGCTTCGCACCCCGCAGACCAGGAGCCTGCAGCGCACGCCAAGGTGGGAGACGGGCGATCGAGCACTCGCCCGGAGCTACACTCTCGGCACCTACGTCACCGAAACCTCCTCTGCGAGTAGCTCACTCGATATGTGCGACCGGCGTCGCACCGTGGGGGACTGTCCGATAAACGGTGGATCTGATCCTGGCATTGGTTAGTTGCCAGTCGGAGTGATCCGGCCGTTGAAGGTGATCGCGAACGCATTGAGTGCGGGCTTACACCTCA
>NZ_JBAUJR010000254.1:0-4002 GCF_049683935.1 Mycobacterium sp.
ACCCTGAGCGGGTGGCGATCGGCGGCGCCAGTGCGGGCGGCGGGTTGGCGGCCACGCTCGCGCTGCTCACCCGCGACCGCGGCGAGATCGACGTGGCCGCGCAGATCCTCGTCTACCCGATGGTCGATGACCGCACCGTGCAGCGCACCGGTCTGGACAATCCCGGCCACCGCCTGTGGAACCAGTCGAGCAACCGGTTCGGTTGGCGGGCTTATCTGGGCGACGCCGATCCCGAGGTCGCCGTCCCCGCCCGCCGCAAGGATCTGGCCGGCCTGCCGCCGGCATGGATCGGTGTCGGGACACTGGACCTGTTCCACGACGAGGACCTGGCCTACGCCGAGCGGCTGCGTGCCGCGGGCGTGCCGTGCGAGGTCATGGTGGTCGACGGCGCATTCCACGGGTTCGACGGGATCGCACCGAAAGCTGATGTCTCACAATCGTTTTTTGCCAGTCAGTGCGCGCTGCTGAAGACGGTGTTCGCGCCGCCGGCGGCGTAGTTCAGTCGCTGTCGCTGTCGGCGGCCTTGTCGTTGTCGTCGGCTTTGTTGTTGTCGGCGGCCTTGTCACGGTCGGCGCCGGACGACCTATCCCGGTCTTCACCCTTTGTCGTCGCGTCGTCCGTGTGCGCACCCGCACTCACCCTCTTGCGACCGCCGGCCGTTTCCGATTCCTGCTCGGTTTCGGACGCGGTGGTCGCCTCTGCCGTCTCGTCCGCATCGCCACCGTTCTCGTCGCTTTCGCCAGACCCGGAGGTGGGCGGCGCTTCAACATCCGCGTCGTCGATCGCATCCGATGGAGACGTGGTGGCGAGGGCATCGGTTGCGCCCGAGTCGTTGCGGGCAACATCCTGCTGTCCGGACTTCGCTGCGGCCGAAGATGGAGCGGGGTCAGCCGCCTCCGGCGTCTGGCTTGCGCGCCCGGCATCGTGCTCCGCCGGGTCGGTTCCCAGCGGGGCAGCCAACACGGAGGCGCTCGCCGGTTCTTCCTCGTCCGTCGGCAGATACGACCGGTCGTAACCTCGTTCCACGATCTCTTTCAGCGGCCCGTTGAGGGCGTCGGCCAAGTCCGTGAGCCCCAGCCGACGCAGCGGTTCGAGCAGCGGCAGGTTCTCGGTCGGCACGAAGACGTACGTCGTGTTCCCCTCCTTCCACACGATATTGGCGGGATCGTGCATGTCCACGTCTTCGTAATCGGTGTGGATGACCGTGAACGCGGCCAGCGAGTTGAGCAGGGCCAGCAAGTTGAACGGGTTGTCGGGGAAGTCGGAGGCGGTGTCGTACTGGCGCGATATGTCGATCACCTGGTACTGGGTTTCCGGCATCACCTGACGGTCGGAGCCCCCATAGGCTCGAGTGGGATTGCCGATCACCACGAACGACAGCTCATCCGGCGAGGGGGCATCGGGGTCGTCGGCATGCTCCTGCATCCAGTCCGCTACCGACCGAGCCCCCTCGCTGTAGGAGAACACGACCTTGGTGCCGGGCGTGGTGTCGATGGTCGTCTCGATGGTCGCGACGCCATTCGGGTCCCAGAGGAACTGATCGATCGGGACGCAGCTGTTGGGCGATTGGCACAGCGATCCTTGAAGCTCATCTTCCATGGACCCTTCCCAGGGAAAGATGGTCAACACGGTGGCCGGAGTCGGCACCGGGGGCACCGCAGCAGCACCTGCGGTCGGCACGGCGACGAGTGGCAGCAGAGCCGCGCACACGGCTAGCTCCCTCGCTCCTCGCGGGAATCTGCGCGACTGGTTCGCGGACCGGAACAGATCCCGGTCCGAGAAGTCCTGAGACGACTGTGACGGACCACCCATAGTTGATTCCCCTAACGAAGCAGATGCGTCTTCCCCCGACGCTCCGATAGACGAAACCGGAAGCGTAGTTTGCTGACCGGAGACCGGTCAGCACTCATTGTGACGCACATCTCGTGATACCGAAAGCCCCATCGCGTGTTGCTGGCTTGTGAGTCGTGTCGAGCTGACGAACTATTGCGTCCCACGGCGACGCGACACCCGCGTTCACGCCACAGCCGCTCGTTGCTCGCCCCCGAACCATGGGCCGCACCGGGGCGCCGGGGAGAAGGGGTGGGTACCGATCCCGAACAGATGGCGAAGACAAACGCCGTATCAGCTGGATATCACCGCCACACCGGCCGGAGTTCCATTCTCAGGTTTCCGCCATGGCGAAGACATCCATCTCCTCGACGGTGCGCGTCCGGCCCTCCCGCACGGCCAGGTTGCAGAACTCATCGTCCGGGACCAGGCCGGCCGGTTGCAGTGGTTTGCCACACTGATAGATGCCCGAAGTTGTCGCTGTAGTGGCGGGTAGTGACGCCGCCTACGGATCGTTTTGCCCATAGGTACGTCCGTGGGTATCCAAGACCAGCACGTGAGCGGGCTCAGGGCCTCTCGAAGACCAACTCTCCGGCGATGATGGTCGCCGTCACCATGCCTGCGTCCAGTTCGCGCATCGTCTCAGCGGGTGAGGTCGACACGACGCACAGGTCGCCCGGTGCGCCGGGTGCGACTGCGCGGGGGGACGCGGGCCGGGCGGCCTCGCCGAAGAACATCGCCAGCGCCTCCGGCACCGTGATGCACTCGGCCTCGCCGAACACCGCTCCGGATACCGTCCGGCGGTGGACCGCGGCGCGCATTGCCGCCCACGGGTCGACGTCACCGAAGGGTGCGTCGGTGGACAACGCGACGGGAATCCCCGCCCGCCGCAGCGCACCGACCCGCCATAGTTCGTGGTGTTCGGCGACGGGGACGTCGCGCAGGTACTGATCTCCGCGCTCCGCGACGAAGTTCGGCTGGGTGACCACCGTCGCTCCACTGGCCGCGAGATCGGACATGGTGCCGTCGGGCACCACCGCGGCGTGCTCGATGCGATCACCCGGATGACGGCCGGCACAACGCAGTGCTTCCAGCGTGACAACCAGCTGCGCGGCCGTCACACAGTGCACCGCGACCGGTCCGCCCGCGGCATGCCTGTCGCTGATCCATCGGATCAAGCCCTCGAGGTCGAGGTCGTCGTCGTGCAGGATCCGCTTACCGGGGGCCAGGACGTGCACCCTCTGACGCAGCTCGCGCCGCCGGTGCGCATCCTGCAGACCTACGACGTCGCGGTCCTCGAGATCGGGGGTGGCGTCGGTGACGCCGGTGACCCCGAGCCGACTCAACCGCGAGCCGATCTCCGCCAGGCTCGGTTCGCCGCGCAACAGCGACAACGACCAGCTGGCGTCCGCGCTGCGCAGCCGACCGTCGGGATGGTCGCCGAAGCCGAGGCGTCTCAGCCCGGCCGAGTTCAGCGTCCACTGCACTCCGCTGCGATGCTGCACCCGCAGCGGAACGGTGGGGCAGACCTCGTCGAGCATGCGTCGGTCCAGCGGCCCGGCAGCCGACTCGTGATACCCCACGGCGCGGATCCAGCCGTCCTCTCCGACGTCGGCACCGGCGAGTACCCGGGCGAGGTCCTGTCTGCCGCGGACTTCGTCAGGGCCCACCCGGACCGAGTGCAGCGCTGCGGCGGCTGCCCTCAGGTGCAGGTGGTGATCGTGCAGCCCGGGGATCACGGTGCCACCGGCGACGTCGTAGACGGCCTCACCGTGTCGGGGGGCCAGATCGTCGGCCACCGCGGCGATCCGGTCGCCCACGCGGATGTCGGTCATGGTCCCGTCGAGCAACCTCGCCCGCCGGATCAACATGAGGCGACAAGCCGTTGCGCCACCAGTCGGTCCACCAGAACGTTGTCCGATCCCAGGGGCGAAGCCCGAGAAGTAAGCAACGGTGCTGTGGTGCAGGACTTTTGGTCGCCGTGGTCCAGCTGGGCGTACGATGCGGCCACGGCCGACATCGCGATCTCGACGATCTCGCCCCCACCGCGGCTCCGCGACTGCAGCAGCGCGTGAGCCGCATGGATGCCCGTCAGCGGGTCGGCGATCGCGTCCCCGCAGAACGCCGGTGCGCCCGACGGGCCGGCGACGAGTCCGCCCGACACCGCCGCGT
>NZ_JBAUJR010000255.1:0-8541 GCF_049683935.1 Mycobacterium sp.
GGCCTGCGCCGCCTCGCCGAGCGAGTCGCGCACTGCCAGCAGTCTGTCGGTGGACCGACCGGCGAGGGCGATGCGCGCACTGCCACCCGCGGCGGCGAGATACTCGGCGGTGAGCTTACCGACGAACCCGGTGGCGCCATACAGGACGATGTCGTACTCGCGTTCGGGTGCATTCATGAATCCCGACGCTACCCGAGCGTGTCGGGCAGTTCGACGTCCCTTCCGAGCACGTGCCGGGACAGGAAGGCGCTCACGACCTGGTACCAGATCTTCGCGTGCTGCGGATTGAGCACCCAGTGGTTCTCGGACGGGAAGTAGAGGAATCGATGCACGGTGGCACCGTCGCCGGCGGCGGGCAGAGCCGACCGGCTCAGCAGCTCGTACCACAGTCTCAGCGCCTCGCCGATCGGCACCCGATAGTCCTTGTCGCCGTGGATGACGAGCATGGGCGTGGCGATCTCGGTGACGAACCGGTGCGGTGAGTTCGCCGCCGCCATCTCCTGGGTCATCTCCCTGGCCCACCAGTAGGCACCGTCGGTGGTCGGGCCGAACTGGTCCAGCGCCCACAGGCTCGCGTGGGTGACGATCGCGGCGAAGCGGTCGGTGTGCCCGGCGATCCAGTTGGCCATGTACCCGCCGAAAGAGCCGCCCATCACCGCGGTGCGGGTCTGGTCGACCCTCGGGTGCGCGCACGCGGCGTCGGTCGCCGCCATCAGATCGGTGTATGGCGCGAATCCCCATGCGCCCCAACCCCGTTGAATGAACTGCTGGCCGTAGCCGGTCGACAGGGCCGGGTCGGGAAGCAGCACCGCATATCCCTGGGCGACCATCAGCCACGGATTCCACCGCCAGTGCCAGGCGTTCCAGCTCGCCAGCGGGCCGCCGTGGACCCACAGAAGCAGTGGAGCAGGCGCATCGTCGTCGCAACCGTGCGGAAGCGCCAGCCAGGACCGGACAACCTGACCGTCGTCGGCGGTAGCGGTCACCTCGGTCAGCGTGCCGGGCAGGTCGGGTAACGGCACACACGGCAGCACGGTCACCGATCCGTCGGGATCGATACGCACCGGATGCTGTGGTGTCGCGTAGGAACTGCGAAGCGCGAACAACACCCCGCCGGGCGCGATGCGCACATCGGAGTAGGTGAAGTCATCCGCGACGATCGGGTGCACGGCGCCTGACCGGGGGTCGACCGCAAAAACGGGGCCACGGCCGTGGTCGTCGGCAGTCACGATCAGCGACGAACCGTCCGCAGACCACGTCACCGAATTCGGCCATCGGTCCCACTCTCCGGTCAGTTCCACAGTGTCCGCGCCGAAACTCATGATGCACAGCGTGATTCGCGGGGCCTCCCCTGGTGTGGAGATGGTCTCGCGGGTGAACGCCACCGACCGCCCGTCGGGCGAGATGGCCGGGTGTCCCAGATCGGCGTCGGGGTCGTCGGCGACGACCGATCGTTCCGCCGTGGCGATGTCGATCCGCACCAGGACGCTGCGAACGGCCGCTCCGGGCGCCGGCACCTGCCACGTCGTCACCACGAAGGTGCCGTCGCGGCTCAGATCGAAGTGCGCCTCGCGCAGCGCCGGCCCGGGGTCGGGGGTGAGGTCGCGGCCGTCGGCGCCGAACAGGTGCGTGAGGTCGGGGCCGAGGTCGTGGTCCCAGTACCGGACCGGGTAGCCCGCGTGCAGCACCGCCGACACCTTGCTGTCCTTGCGCGCGCTCCGCAGTCGACGATCCTCGTCGACGTCGGTGGCCGACGGAAGCCGAGACGAGGCGACCACGGTGGTGTCCGCTGCAGCGGCTGACACCGCGGCGCCGACACCACCGGGGAACGCGACGGCCTCGTGGGCTTCACCCCCGGCAGCGGGAAGCCGCCACAGCGACTTCGGCGGTTTGTCGTCCTCGTCGTTGGGCCGGGCGGCCAGGAAGAGCAGATCGCCGTCGGCGGTGAACTGCGGTGCCGACTCCCCCGCGGCGCCGTGGGTGATCCGGCGGGCAGGCTCTCGTCCGGCCGGATCGAGTTCCCACAGCGAGCTGACGAACTCGGTTCTCTTGTGGCCGAGTTCGCTGACCGTGGTGACGATGCGAGATCCGTCGTGGGCCACCGCAAGCCCAGAAACCCTGGGTAGGGCCAGGAATGTGTCGAGATCGCCGAACGGCGTCGGGCAATCCCGGGCGCTGGGAGCAGAAGACATACGGATTTCGTAACACACGCCAGCGCATGACTTCACGCGGAATTAACTCGCCTTGACAGGTGGGACACATTCGCACAGTTAGCGTCAAGCCTCGTACACCGTCAGTACCTCGCGAACACTGCGGATAAACGCAGTGGTCCGAAAAGCCATTCCCTAGCCACCCTTATCCCGGCGGAGGTCCCCCCTTGACACCCGAAGTCGAGGACGCGATTGCGTCCATGGCCGCAGTCAACAACGAGTTCTTCTACTGGATGTCCATCGCGTTGATGATGCTCATCCACGCAGGCTTCCTCGCCTACGAAATCGGCGCGTCGCGCTCGAAGAACGTTCTGGCAACGGCAATGAAGAACCTGCTGGCCTTCGCCACGATCGTGGCGTCATTCTTCTTCGTCGGCTGGTTCCTGTACAACGCGATGCCCACCGGATTCATCGAGTTCAACGACGCGGCCAAAGCAGCTCTGCCGTGGAGCGACAACATGGGCCCGAACACCGACGATCCGGCCAGCGGCATCTTCTGGGGCGCGTTCGCCCTGTTCGCGGCAACCACCGGTTCGATCATGTCCGGGGCGGTGCTCGAACGCATCCGCACCAGCGGCTTCCTGGTCCTGACCGTGTTCGTCGGCTCGGTGGTGTGGATCATCGGCGCGTCATGGGGGTGGCACGGCGCCGGCTGGATGCTGACCGAACTCGGCTTCCACGACGTCGGCGCGGCCGGTTGTGTGCACATGATCGCCGGCTTCGCAGCGCTGGGCATCCTGATCAACCTGGGGCCGCGGATCGGCCGATTCCTGCCCGACGGGACTGCGGTCACCATCCGCCCGCACAACCTGCCGCTGACGATGGTCGGACTGTTCCTGATCTTCACCGGGTTCTTCGGCTTCCTGATGGGCTGTGTCATCTACGGCCCCGGCGGCTACGCCACGATCTACGGAAGCCCGACGACGTTGAGCGCCTTCGCCTTCAACACGTTGATGGGGCTGGCCGGCGGTATCATCGGGGCCTACCTGACCTCCCGCGGTGAGCCGTTCTGGACGATCTCCGGCGGGCTGGCGGGTGTCATCGCAGTCGCAGCGGGAATGGATCTCTACCATCCGGCACTGACGTTCGTCATCGCGCTGGTGGGCGGCGGCCTGATCCCTTTCATCGGCAAGCTGCTCGACAAGATGAAGATCGACGACGTGGTGGGCGCGGTCGCCGTGCACGGCGGCATGGGCTTCTACTCGCTGATCATGGCGGGCATCTTCCTCGCCGGGTACCCCAACACCGACGGCAACCCGTCGATCTCCTTCTGGGGCCAGCTGATCGGTGCGGTCACCTTCGCCGCTCTGGGCTTCTTCCCCGCCTACCTGCTGTCGCTGGGCCTGAAGAAGGCCGGCCTGCTGCGGATTCCGCCGGAGGTCGAGATGCAGGGTCTGGACCTCTCCGAGGTTCCGGCCACGCCCTACCCCGAGGGCATCCCGGTGACCGAGATGCGTGCCAGCAGCGGCACTGCGGTGCTCGTCCTCGGTGAGGAGGTGAAATAAATGTTCAGTCCGATCGACAGCTATGACGTGCCCGGCGTGGTGTTCACCTTCGGCGGCAACACCTTCGGCACGTGGATGTTCTTCATCCTCGCGGTGGTGCTCTTCGTCGGATTCTTCGTCCGGATGATCCAGCACGAGAACCACGCGTACAAGGCGATCATCGACCACACCCCGGTCGAGAAGGGGCCGGTCGCGGAAGGCGAACCGCCGGCGTACTGACACTCGCGCAGGCAGACACGAAGTCGCACGGATCCATTCGGATCCGTGCGACTTCGTCGTCCGCTCAGCCTGCGTTGCGCAACCAGCGCACCGCGTGATCACGGTAGGCGATGATCCCCTTGTAGTCGGCCATGTCGTCCGGCAACTCGGCCAGCACGGTGGCCGCCCGCTCGCGCCACGGTTCGACCGTCGCGACGTCGGCCAACGGCAGCATGTAGGACCGGATCAAAAAGCAGATCGCCCCCGATTCGGGCAACCGGATGAGGTGCTGAACCTCGACCCTCAGGTGGACCAGGCGCCCGAAGTCCTCGTCGGAGGCGCTCTGGATCATGGTTCGGTCGGGACCCCATTCGTGATAGCGCTCGGTCGAGATGTCAAGGCGGCGACCGATCGTCAGCGTCCAATTGGTGCGCCGGTAGATCTCACCGGGCTGCAGTCGCATCAGGAATTCGCGCGCACGGGTGATGACGCCCATTTCCCGAAGCCGCGGAACCGGGCCGTGGATCTCCAGGAACGTCATCCCGACGTCGAATCCGAAAGACCAGTCCGCGGCGAAGGTCACCACACCGGCGTCACCGAAGAGGTCGCCGTCACGCTGGTCGAGCAGAACGATGTCCTCCTGCACCTGGCCCGCGATGTACGCCAGTGGTTCGGCGGGCAACGTGGCCTCGTCGCCGATCACAAAGTCCTGCGACACCCCGAGTCGGTCATTGCGCCAATGCCATCCCGCGCCACGCCGCTGCAGCGACATGGTCTCCGGGTATGCGGCCGCCATCTCCCGCATCAACGTCAGCATCGTGTCCCAGCACGCGGGCCTCATATGTGGCAGCACGGCGTACCGGGTCGGATCGGCGGCGAGAACAGCGGCGCGCTCGGCGATTTCGTGCTCGTACTCGCTGTCGATGTCGACAACGCGCTCCCCCCAGCGTCCGACCGGGGTATGTACTGCCGACCCTGCCGGCTCGACGTTGGTGGAGTACCGGTAGGTGTCGGCGGCGAACGGGAACGGGAACGTCTCGATCAGGTCCGGTGCCGACAACAGGTGTTCTACGCTCACGTCGCTTCTCCGATCACAGGGTCAACTCCAGGGTCTGGCCGTCGGCGCGGGACACGCAGGCCATCAACGAATCCCCCGCCTGCTTCTCGGCATCACCGAGGAACAGGTCGCGGTGCATGATGGCCCCGCGCGCCACCGGGATCCGGCACTCACCGCACACCCCGCGGCGGCACAGGTTGGCCACGTCGTACCCGCGGCTTTCCAGCGCTTCCAGCAGGGACACCCCGGACTCGACGGTGAACTCCTCACCGGTCGAGGCGACGTGGACGGCGAACGGTTCTCCGGGATCGAGTGCGTCGGATCCGAAGTGCTCCACATGGATCCGGCTTCCCGGCCAGCCCAGCTCGGTGGCGGCCGCCTCGACGGCGGCGATGAACAGACTGGGTCCACAGATGTAGAGGTGTGCGCCGAGCGGTTGGTCGGCCAGGCTCGTCGACAGCTCGGCGAGGAATTCGTCGCGGCGCGTGTGGATCGAGGCGTGACCGGCCAGCGTGCGCACCGTGTCGACGTAGGCATCACGGCCGTCACGATGGATGTAGAGCACCCGGGTGTCTCTCCCCCACAGACGCGCGGCCCGCAGATGCGACACCATCGGGGTGATCCCGATTCCCGCGGCGACCATCAGATGCCTGCGGGCGCGCAGCACCGGGGCGAACGCGCTTCGAGGCAGGCGGGTGACCACGGTGTCACCCGCCGCCAGCTCGTCGTGGATCCAGCGCGAGCCGCCGGATCCGTCATCACATCGCAGTACCGAGATCACGTACTCGTCGGGCGTGATCGCCTCGCCCGTCAGCGAATACGCGTTCGCGTTCCGACCGGATCCACCACATTCGACGACGATGTGGCTGCCGGGGGTGAACGACGGCAGGGCTTCGCCGTCGGGGCGGGCGAGCGTCACCGTGCGGATCCCCTCGATCGTGTCGTCGATTCGGGTGACGACCAGTTTGAGGGTGCCGTCCGTGCTCACCGGGCCACCTGCTGCTCGGCGTCGACCATGTAGCCGAGGTGCGCGCCCAGCCGGCGGGATACGTGGTAGTGGACCAGCAGGTTGCGTCCGCACCCGCGGCACGGCACCACGTCCTCGAGTTCGACGGGGGCGCAGGTGATCGTGCGGCAGTGCACACACTGCACGGCGCGGATGTCCACGTCGGTGGACGCCACCGTGATCTCGTCGTCGGCGACATCCAGCTGCACGGCCGCGGCGCGCAGTCTCAGGCACGCGTGGGCGGGGCCGGCCATCATCAGTCGCCATCCGACCCGCGCATTGGCGAGGTCGGCGACCAGGGCGGCCCGCGCCTGCTCATCACCATCCACCGCGTCGATCTCGTGCAGCCGCACTGCGGATCGGCCGGCCGCGGTGAGCTCGGCGCTCCACGCCCGGGCGATCTCGGACCCGGCAGCTCCGAAGCCGATGACGGTCCAGGAGCGGCCGGAGGAGTCGGCGGCGGGGCGGGCAGGGGTGGTCGCCCAGGTGGGCACGCTGGTCAGCTCGAGGGCAGGTCTCATGAAACCTTCCGGGGTACACCTGTGGTTGACATGGTTACCCTTCAGGAAACCAGCCTCGCGTTTCGCCGATGTGACTTGGCTGTCTCGTCTGCTTGACGAGTGCCCCGCCGGCGCCCGAATGGCCGGTGAGCGCCGGATAGGGTCAGCCCATGTCCGCGCACATCACCGTGATCGGCGCCGGCATCGCCGGTTTGGCCACCGCGGTCGCCCTGCGCGGCACAGGCCACGAGGTGACGGTGATCGAACAGCGCACCGACGCCGCGACGGGTGCGGGCATCAGCATCTGGCCCAACGCACTGGCCGCGCTCGACGAGATCGGACTGGGCGACGCGGTGCGAAGCGCCGGCGGGCGGGTGACGGGCGGGGCGATCCGCTGGCGCGACGGCACATCGCTTCGCCGTCCGTCGGCCCAGCGCATCGTCGATGCACTCGGCGAACCCCTGGTGGTGGTGCGTCGGTCCACGTTGACCGACATCCTGCGCGGTGCGCTGCCCGCCGGCAGCGTCGAAACCGGGACCACCGCGACCGGACTGGTCCTCGCCGATCCCGCGGTTCGGATCACCCAGGCCGACGGGAAGATCAGGGACGCCGACGCGGTGGTCGGGGCGGACGGCGTCAACTCCATGGTGGCGCGCACCCTCAACGGCCCGCTGTCCAGCCGGTACGCCGGATACACCGCCTGGCGGGGAGTCGCCGCACATTCACTCGACCCCGCACTGGCCGGCGAGACCATGGCAGCGGGCGCCGAAGTCGGACACGTGCCGCTGGGCCCCGACCACACCTACTGGTTCGCCACCGAACGCGCCTGGGAAGGAAGTGCTGCCCCCGGGGGCGAGCACGCCTACCTCATGGCACGGCTCGCCTCCTGGGCTGATCCGATACCGCAGTTGATCGCCTCGACCGACCCGGCTGATCTGTTGCGCAACGACCTGTACGACCGAGCGCAACCCGGGCGATGGTCTCGAGGACCCGCGGTGATCGTCGGGGACGCCGCCCATCCGATGCGTCCCCACCTCGGACAGGGCGGCTGCCAGGGGCTGGAGGACGCCGCGATTCTGGCCCGCTTCGTCGAACTGTCTCCGGACCTGCCGACAGCCTTCGATCGCTTCGGCGGGTTCCGTCGACGACGGGTCCGCCCGCTGGTGTGGGAATCGGCGATGATCGGCAGGCTCGTCAACCTGCGGCCATCGTTCCTCAGCGGTGCCGCGAGCCGGGCCAGCGGTCTGATCCCGGAGCGCGTGGTGACGTCACACCTGGCGTCGATCGCAGCCACCTCGGCATTCGTGCTGCCCACCGCGGCCGACGTCACCGGCTGAGTCGGCAACCCGTCAGCGCGCCGCCCGTCAGCGCGCCGCGCGGGGCGTCGTCAGCGCGGTGCACATCTTGCGCAGGTCGAGGATTCCGCCGAAGACCGAGGTGGGCATCGCTGCGCACCCCGTCGCCTTCGCGGGAACCGTGGCCGGTGTGGCAGGCGCGGCGGGCGCGTTGCCCCACACCTGAGCAGCCATGCCCTTGGCGCCGCACTTCGGCCACGCCTTGATCCCCTGGGTCCGCAGCACGTTCTCGGCGACGCGGATCTGCTCGGAGCGTGAAGCCGTCGCCGGGCTGCCCACCCCGCCGTTGGAGGCCCAGGTGGCCGGCTTGAACTGCAAGCCGCCGTAGTGACCGTTGCCGGTGTTGATCGACCAGTTCCCGCCCGATTCGCACTGCGCGATCGCGTCCCAGTTGACGGTGTCGGCATGCGCGGTGGCGGTGCCGCCATCGAGCGTCATCGGGACGACGGCGAGCGCTCCGGAGATCGCGGTGGCCATCAGGCCTTTGGTGACAACTTTACGAATGTTCATCTCTGCGGTCCTTCCCCGACCATTGTGACTCAAGGCCCGCGAGTGAAGTGGTGGTGCGCTCTCCGCTGCGGTTATCCGGTCTGTCGGGTGACCCACATCACCTGTTACGGAGGGTGCGAAAGTTTTAGTAGTTGCTTATCTGACGTAAGAGACTCCTGAGAGACGCGGGGTTAGAGCGGTCGCAGACACGCAGAGGCGGG
>NZ_JBAUJR010000256.1:0-12557 GCF_049683935.1 Mycobacterium sp.
GGCGGCGCAGGCGCAGCGGCCGGCGCAGGACCCGTTGGTGGACCAGCCGGCGGAATCACCGGGCCGAGTGTGTACGGCTGTGCAGGAGGCGGCGGACCGGGAGCCGGATTCTGCGGCAGAAGTAACGCGCCGGGATCGCCCTCATTGCCGGCACGTGGCGGGAACCGTCCCTCAGCCGGTATCCATTCCAGATAAGGGATGTAGGTTTGTGCCTTCGCCTCAGTCGCAGGGGTGTCGTAAATAACCTGGCCCTTGTAAGCGGTGATCGTATTGATGCCGTGGGCCATGATCGGCGGATAGTTCACCGCCAGGCGTTTGAGCACCGGAGCCATGCGCTGACGACAGATCTCGTTCCGTTTGTCGTAGTCGGGCATCCCTGCGGCTTCGAAACTTCCGCAGATGAACTGCACGGGGTTGGCGAATTCAGGTAGGCCCAGCAGCCCGTTGGCCGTGCCCTGGGCGGGGTTGTAGACGTTGTAGAAGTTTGCCATCGCGTTCGGCAGGACATGCAGGATCTGCTCGACGTCGTCGGTCTGGGTCGTGAGGATGCTGGTCAGGTCGGTCAACCTGTCGACGCTGCCGATCAGCGTCTCGTTGTGCTCGCCGAGAAAACCCCGAACGTCGGACAGAGCTTGGTTGAGACTGCCCACTGTGTCGTCCAACCCCACGGAGCTGTCAGCCAAGACCTGTGACACCGACGCCAGGTGCCCACTGAATTGAACGATTTGCTCATTGCTCCTGGAAAGGGCGTCGACCAGAATGTGAAGATTTTTCACAGTGTCGAACAGGTCGGTGCTGGAGTCGCCCAGTCGCCCGGCAGTCTGCGACAGCTCGCGCAACGCTTGCCGGAAGGAATCGCCGTTGCCGTCCAAGGTGTCGGCAGCCTGGTTCACGAACTGGCTGAGTGGCCCCTGGACTTGGCCGGCTTTCGGTCCGAGAGTTTGACTCAGCCTGGTCAGCTCGGTCTTGACATCGTCCCACTCCACTGGAACCGCCGTGCGACTCAACTCGATGCTGTCGCCATCCGTCATCGCCGGACCTTGTCGATAAGCGGGCGTGAACTGAATGAACCTTGCAGACACCAGGTTAGGCGCCATCATCACTGCACGGGCGTCCGCGGGCAGCTTCACGTCATCCTGGATCCGCATGGTGATTCGCACAGCATCGGCCTGCGGTGAGATCGATTCGATCGAACCCACCGGCACACCGACGACGCGAACTTCGTCGCCCGGATACAAGCCCGACGCCGAACTGAAGTACCCGACCACGGTGTAGCTGGAGAGCCGTGGCCAAACCACGTACGCCCCACCGATCAGACCGACCAGCAGCGCGCCTATGACGCCGAAACGCATCCATCGGCTCATGGTGACTGAGGCCTTATGATCAACCGCTCGTTGATGAATCCACGCAACAGGTCAGCCAGGCTGTCCGGGATCTTGCCCGGTTGGAAGTAGAGGTCCAGCAGAAGAGCAGTCTGGGTGTTGTTCGGTATCGCATTGGGCAGGTTGACCATGAAACCCGAAGCGGATCCGACCGACTCGCCGAGCGCAGTGGCATACGGCGGTAGCCGCTTCAACGCCTCACTGATGTGCTCGCGACGTTCGAGCAGATTGTCCAACACCGCATTCAACTTCTTCAACGCCGGGCCGAATTCCCGGCGGTTATCGGCCACAAATCCCGAAAGCTGCTCGGATACATCATCGATGCCCGCGATCAGCGTACTGAGTGCGATCCGCCGCTCGTCGAGCGCGGCGAAGAGTTGGTTGCCGTCAGTAACAAGTGTGTTCACCTGGCCCGCCCTGTCCGCGAGCATCCCGATCACCGATTTCGCACGTGCCAGTAGCTGACCCAGCGCTTCGTCGTTGGCGTTGATACTGCGCGACAGCGTGGCCACTCCATCGAGCGTGCGGCGCAGTTCGGGCGTCGCGTCGCGAAATGAATCCGTCAGTACCGTCAATGCCTGAGTCAGCTGGTCTTTGTCGAGCGCAGCGGAGTTCTGACCGAGATCCTGCAGTGCCAAATTCAAGGTGTACGGAACTGTGGTGCGGCTCAGGGGAATAGACGTCACTGATCCACCGCCTTGCGGCACGATACCCAGCGACCTCGCCCCTAGAACTGTGTCCGTCCGGATCGACACCAGCGTTTGATCACCCAATCTGTGCTTCCGGTTCACGGTGAACGTCACACGCGCGGCGTCGCCGGCGAGGCCGACACCGGTCACACTGCCGACCGTGACACCGGAGATGTTGACGTCGTTACCCGGCGAGATACCGCTGGCATCGGCGAAGAAGGCCTCGTACGATTTCCCCTGCGGATAAAACGGCAGCGAACTGTAGCCGAACGCGACGAACAAGACGCACACGATTATGACGATGCCGAAGAAGCCCGCCCGTAATGTTCTATCCATTGTCAGAGCACCTGCCCTTCGAAAGGTCGGGCACGCCACCGATCGGCAGGAAGATGTCGCTGCCCGCCGGCCCGTTGAATTTGAGCGTCGTAGCGCATATGTAGTAGTTGAAGTAGCAACCGTAAGCTCCGAGCGAGTTGAGTCGCAGGTAGTTCTCGGCCAGCGGTTCGATGACCTGGTTGACCTCGGCCTTGCGGTTGTCGAACTCAGTCGCCAGCGGGCGGAGGTTCTCGAGGACGCCCTGCAGCGGTCGTCGCGAATCAGCCAGCATCTCGGTCAGATCTGTCGCCGTTGAGGCCAGCGGCGGTATCGCCCCCGCGATCGGGTCACGACCCGCCGCAAGCCCGCTCACGAGCTTCTGCAGTTCGTCCACGCTCGAATCGAACTCGGCACTTTTCGCGTCGATGGTTCCCAGCACCTCGTTGAGGTTGTTGATCACCTCGGAGATCACCTGGTAGCGATCGCCCAGTGCCTGACTGAAAGTTCCGGCCTCCGAGAGCAACTGAGACAGGGCGCCACCCTCGCCCTGGAGCAACTCGAGGATGGCGCTGCTTATCTGATTGATCTGCTCCCCGTTGAGCCCCTTGACCACCGGGCGCAGACCACCGAGCAGCGCGTCGAGATCCAGAGCCGGCTGGGTCTGCTCGATGTAAATCATCCCACCCGCGGGCAACTTCCTCAGCTCGCCGGGACCCGATGTGATTTCCATGAAGCGGTCGCCGACGAGGTTTTCATAGCGAATCAGGGCTCGCGTCGACGTATACAACTGATATTTCTTGTCCAGGCTGAACGCCACATCGACGGTGTTGTCGGCGTTCAACGTAACCTCGTCAACAGTGCCCACCGGCACGCCGGCGATTCGGACGTCGGTGCCGCCCTCCAGGCGTGACGCGTCGCTGAATGTGGCGTGATAACGGTTGCTCGCGGCAAACCGGAACTCGCCGAAGACCACCACCAAACCGGCGGCCACGATGAGCATCACCACCACGAAGATGCCGACTTTGACCGGTAATGCCCGCTGCCCCATCAGAAGTCATCACGTTCTGCGAAGGCACCGTTGAACAGGAACTGGAATGTGGACGGGGCGTCGACCTGAACCTCGGTGAACGGCTCGTACGGAATGAGAGCGTTGTCGGTGACCAGGAACGGCGACCTGAAGAACGAGCCGCCATACTGCTTACTGGGAAGGTTTGGAAGGCCCCGGCAGTTGGGCCCGCCCGACGCATTCACGATCGGCAAGCTCTCCGGATAGGTGTAGGACGGCACGCCCAGAACGAAGCTGGAACTGACCATCGCGCCGGGTTTCTTGCCACCGACGATCTCAGCTCCTCGCTGAGCTCCGATCGCCACACCCTGCACGATGCAGCCGAGTTCCGGCGAATACTCGCCAAGCACTGCCAACGGGGCTCTCAGCCGCTGAATGGCAGCGATGTAATCGTCAGCCCCCGGTTCCAGCGTGGTGGCACCCTCGTTCGCCAACCCGGTCGCCGCGAGCAGTGTCGCGTTCAAATTCTCCTGCTCGTCTACCACCGTGTCGCTGATCGTCGGCACATTGTCGATCACAGTCACCAGGTCGGGGCCGGCATCGCCGTAGATGTTGGTCACTGTCGCGAGCTGTGAGACGACAGACTCGACCGTCGGCAACTTCGGGTTCAACTGCGCCAGTAGCTGATTGAGTCCTGCTGCGGTGGCCCCGAAATCGTCACCATGACCGCGCAAGCCCTCCGCTATGGCCGATATGGTCGCGTTGAGGTGGGTCGGATTGACCTTGTTCAACACGTCGATCAGGGTCTGGAACAACGTATTGGCTTCCAACTGCACCGCGTCGGCCTGGACGTTGGCTCCTGCTTGCAGCGGGGTATCGGAGGGTTGTTCCGGCGCAAGGAATTCCACCGACTTCGCGCCGAACACCGTCGTGCTCGCGATACGCACCGGCGCGTTGGAGGGAACATAGCGCATCTCGTCGCGGTTGATGGCAAGCGTCAACTTCGCCCGGTCACCGGAGTACGCGATGTCCTCCACCTTGCCGATTTGAATGCCGCGGTACTTGACCTTGGCATCTTGGTCCATGACCAGGCCAGCTCGCGGAGAGGTCACCGTCACGGTGTCAGTCCGGGTGAAAGCAGCGGTGTAGCCGAGATAGGTCAACAGCGCGAACGCGGCAACTATCGTCGTCAGGACTGCGGCGGCGATTCTGATCGCGGTGGTTCTCGGCACGGCGCTCTCCTTTCTAGCCCGACAGGTTGAAATTACCGGTGGCGCCATACACACCAAGGGAAATGAACAATGTGATGACGACGACCACGATCAGCGACGTCCGAACCGCCTTGCCCACCGCGACGCCCACGCCAACCGGGCCGCCCGACGCGTTGTATCCGTAGTAGGTGTGGACCAGCATGACCGCGATCGCCATCACGATCGCCTGAGCGAACGACCACAAGAGGTCGGTCGGTATCAGGAACGTGTTGAAGTAGTGATCGTAGAGACCAGCAGATTGTCCGTTGACATAGACGGTGATGGTGCGCGCAGAGAAGAACGCCGCCAACGTGGCAAGAGAGTACAGCGGGATGATCGCCACCAGCCCAGCGACGATCCGGGTCGACACCATGTAGGACATCGAATGCACGGCCATCGATTCGACAGCGTCGATCTCCTCGGCGATGCGCATCGCGCCCAGTTGGGCAGTGGTGCCGGCGCCGATGGTTGCGGCAAGCGCGATGCCCGCGATGATCGGCGCCACGATGCGCACGTTGAGGTATGCACTCAGGAATCCGGTGAGCGCTTCGATGCCGATGTTGCCCAAAGACTCGTAACCCTGCACGGCGATGACGCCGCCCGAAGCCAGAGTGAGGAACGCCGCCACGCCGACTGTACCGCCGATGAGGACGAGCGCACCGGTGCCCAGTGTCATCTCCGCGATCAGCCGAAACGTTTCTTTGCGATACCGCCGTAACGCGTTCGGGATGTATCGGATCGATTCGCCGTAGAACAGCGCCTGCTCCCCGAATGAGTCGACGGCACGGGGTAGCCATCCCAATGCCCGCCGCAGGCGCAGCGTGACGTCGTAGCTTCCCAGCTGACTCATCAGCTCACAACCCGGACGCCGATGGCAGTCATCAGCACATTGATCACGAAGAGACAGATGAAGGCATAGATGACGGTTTCGTTGACGGCTTCTCCAACGCCCTTGGGTCCGCCTTTTACGGTCAGGCCGCGGTAACAACCCACGAGTCCCGCCATCAGACCGAACAGCACAGCCTTGACTTCCGAGATGATGAGCTCGCCCAGACCGGTGAGAATGGTCAGGCCACTGATGAAAGCCCCTGGGTTGACTCCCTGGAGGAGCACGGAGAAAACATATCCCCCGCTCAGACCGATCAGGATGACAAAACCGTTGAGCAACATCGCCACGACCGTCGATGCCAGTACGCGGGGCACCACCAGACGTTGGATCGGGTCGATGCCCAGCACACGCATGGCGTCGATCTCCTCGCGGATGGTTCGCGCGCCGAGGTCGGCGCAGATCGCGGTCGCCCCTGCGCCCGCGACAACGAGCACGGTGGTTATCGGACCGAGCTGAGTCACGGTCCCGAAAGCAGTACCCGACCCGGAAAGGTCGGCGGCACCTATCTCGCGAAGAAGGATGTTGAGAGTGAATGCGACCAGGACTGTGAACGGGATGGAGATCAACAGCGTCGGCAGCAGCGAAACGCGCGCGATCATCCACGTCTGCTCGAGGAGCTCGCGGAACTGGAAGGGGCGCCGAAAGATCTTCGAGAACGTCTCCGTGGACATCTGGAAGAATCCGCCCACGGCCCGGGTGGGTGCCGCAAGCTGTTCGATCAACCTCGGCTCCGTTCTCGGTGCGGGATGAACCGCGAGACTACTCGGTGGCGAAGAGATCGCCACCGGCCTTCGGCGGTGACCCCCCACCCCACTGCTGAACACATCTCTGAGTGGGCTGGATCATATTAACTAGAACACGTTCGCAGTGTCAAAGAACGGGGAAACCCCCTCAAAATGTTATATATGCCCAGTTCAAAGCCACTGTGACCCAGGTCATTATAGAACGTGTTCTAATCGACGACGGCAGCTGACAACCGAGACTGTCAGTCTCGATCCCCGAGGCCCATCGCGGCCGAGAAACTCTTCTCGGGATCCCGGCCAGCAAAGTAGTCCCGCATGGTGTCGGACAGGTCGGCCGGATCCCACGCGTCACCTGAGGCACTGAACTGCGTTTCGGCAGTCGGCGCCGCGATGAGCGTCACCGTCGGACCATAGACGATGAACAGTTGGCCGTTGACCGCTTCGGCGGCAGGCGAGGCCAGGAACCGCACCAGGTTCACGACGTGGTCGGGGGACAGCGGATCCACCCCGCCGTCGGGCAGTTCGGGTGCGTCGCCGAACACGCCGGCCGTCATGGCGGTGCGGGCCCGCGGAGCGATCGCGTTCGCACGTACCCCGAAACGCCCGAGCGCACGAGCGGCCGACAGCGTCAACGCGGTGATGCCGGCCTTGGCGGCGCCGTAGTTGGGCTGGCCGATCGGTCCGGACAGGCCGGCCTCCGACGAGGTGTTGATGATCCGGCCGTACACCTGACCGTCACCCGCCTTGGCCTTCGACCGCCAGTAGGTGGCGGCATTGCGCGTCAACAGGAAATGCCCCCGCAGGTGCACCGCGATGACCGCGTCCCACTCCTCGTCGGTCATGTTGAACAGGATCCGGTCGCGAGTGATGCCCGCATTGTTGACCACGATCGCGAGACCGCCGAGTCCGTCGGCCACCTCGACCAACTCGTCGGCGGTGGCCCGTTCGCTGATATCACCCGCGACCGCGATGCCCTTGGCGCCGGCCGCGGCGATCTCCTCGAGGACGTCGGACTCGTTCAGCGCCGCAGCGATGTCGTTGACGACGACCGAGGCACCTGCTCGTGCCAGGCCGATGGCCTCGGCGCGCCCCAGGCCGGCGGCAGCACCGGTCACCACGGCGACGTGCCCGGACAGATCTATCTGGGTCCCGCGGGGGGATGAAGAATTACTCAAAGTACGAATACCTCTAGTCGTGGCGGATCAGAGCGGCGCGCGGACATTCGGCGATGGACTGCTCGGCCAGCGCCTCCTCATCAGCGGGGACCGGGTCCAGCTTCACCACCGCGTAGTCCTCGTCGTCCAGGTCGTACAAGTCCGGAGCTATTCCTACACAGACCGCGTTGCCCTCGCAACGGTCACGATCCACTTCCACTCGCATGTCAACCTCCTGCCCGTAGTTTGGTACCAGCCTGGACCCCAAGACTAGAACGTGTTACAACCGGGAAAGACCTGAGGTATCCCTAGGTACCGTCACCAAGGCTCGCAGACAAGTGAGGACAGCGCGATGCGAATCGGCTACACCCCCGAGCAGGAGGAGTTGCGACGCGAACTGCGCGCGTACTTCACCAAGCTCATGACACCCGAGCGCGCCGAGGCGCTGACGTCCAGCGACGGCGAGATGGGGCGCGGCAACGTCTACCGCGACACCGTCGCCCAGATGGGCAAGGACGGCTGGCTGACGCTGTCCTGGCCCGAAGAGTTCGGCGGCCAGGGCCGCCCGCCGATGGACGGGCTGATCTTCAACGACGAAGCCTCGATCGCCAACGTGCCGGTGCCGTTCCTGACCATCAACAGCGTGGCGCCGACGATCATGGCGTTCGGCACCGAGGAACAGAAGAAGTTGTTCCTACCCAAGATCGCTGCCGGGGAGCTGCACTTCTCGATCGGCTATTCAGAGCCGGGCGCGGGCACCGATCTGGCGGCGCTGCGCACCACGGCGATCCGTGACGGAGACGACTACGTCATCAACGGGCAGAAGATGTGGACAAGCCTGATCGCCTACGCCGACTATGTCTGGTTGGCGGTCCGTACCAATCAGGAAGCCAAGAAGCACCGCGGCATCTCCATGCTGATCGTGCCGACCACCGCCGAGGGCTTCTCCTGGACGCCTGTGCACACGATGTCGGGTGTGGATACCAGCGCCACCTACTACCAGGACGTCCGGGTACCGACGTCGGCTCTGGTGGGCGACGAGAACGCCGGCTGGAAGCTGGTCACCAACCAGCTCAACCACGAACGGGTGGCGCTGGTTTCGGCCCAGCCGATCTTCTCGGCTCTCGACGGGGTCCGCGAGTGGGCACAGAACACCAAGGACGCCCACGGCAACCGGCTGATCGACTCGCAGTGGGTGCAGCTCAACCTGGCCCGCGTGCACGCCAAGGCCGAGGTGCTCAAGCTGATCAACTGGGAACTCGCCTCCAGTGACGCCGCACCATCCCCGGCGGACGCCTCGGCGGCGAAGGTGTACGGCACCGAGCTGGCCACCGAGGCCTACCGGCTGCTGATGGAGGTACTGGGTACCGCGGCGACCCTGCGCACCGATACGCCCGGCGCACTGTTGCGCGGCCGAGTCGAACGTATGCACCGGTCCTGCCTGATCCTCACATTCGGCGGCGGCACCAACGAGATTCAGCGGGACATCATCGGCATGGTCGCTCTCGGCCTGCCCCGGGTCAACCGCTAACGGCACGAGGAGATTTCGCATGGATTTTTCGAAACCAGAAGCTGCAGAGGATCTCTCCGGGCTGGTCCGCACCATCACCGAAGCGGTGTGCACGCCCGAACATCAGCGTGAACTCGACGGCACCGAGCACCGCTTCGACACAGCGCTGTGGTCCAAGCTCGTCGATGCCGACGTGCTGTCAGCCGCCTCCCCGGAATCCCTGGGCGGCGGAGGATTCGGCGTACTCGAGCAGGCTGCCGTGCTCGAGGCCCTCGGCAGGCAACTCGCCGCGGTGCCGTATCTGGAGTCGGTGGTGGTGGCCGCCGGCGCACTGGCCGCCTTCGGTTCCGAGGAACTGCAGCAGCAGTGGGCGGTGCCCGCGGTCACCGGCCAGAAGATTCTCACCGTGGCGCTCGCCGGTGAGATGGGTGACGGTCCCGTTCGCGCCCAGGCCAGCGACGGCGGCTACCGACTGACCGGCACCCGCACGCTGGTGCCCTACGGACCGGTGGCCGACGCGTACCTGGTTCCCGCCGACACCGACTCGGGGACATTGGTCTTCGTGGTCGCCGCGGACGATCCGGGCGTCACCGCGACGTCGTTGAGCACCACCGGACACGGTTGCGTCGGGCACCTCGAACTGCGCGACGTCGAGGTCGACGGGCAGCGCTCCGTCGGACCCGACGGCGCAGCCGTGCTCGGCTGGCTCGAGACCCGTCAGCTGTTGGGCCTGTCCGCCTTCCAGTTGGGCGTGCTCGACCGGGCGTTGGAACTGACCGCGCTGTACGCGCGCGAGCGCGAACAGTTCGACCGGCCGATCGGCAGCTTCCAGGCGGTGTCCTCGCGCCTGGCCGACGGTTACATCGACATCAAGGGGCTGCGGTTGACGTTGACCCAGGCCGCATGGCGGTTGTCCGAGGCCCATCCCGCCGACATCGATGTGCGTTCGGCAGCGTTCTGGGCGGCCGAGGCCGGTCACCGCGTGGCCCACACGACGGTGCACGTGCACGGTGGCGTCGGAATCGACACCGATCACCCGGTACACCGCTACTTCCTGGCGGCCAAGCAGTCCGAGTTCGCGGTGGGCAGCGCCACCGGGCAGCTTCTGGCGATCGGTCGCGAACTGGCCGACACACCGGCCTGATTCGCCTTCCCACGGTGGCCACCCCTCTCTCACCGACCGTTCCGGGGCTGTTGACGTCCCTGGCCGACATCGACGATCGAGGTGTCCACTCCGTCGGCGCCGGCGATGACGCGGTCACTTTCGTGAGCTGGCGCAACCACATTCAGGACGGCGCGAACCTCGCCGCGGCGCTGCGGGCACGGTTGGACCCCGGCGGCCCTCCACACGTCGGGGTGCTGCTGGGCAACACCCCGTTCTTCTGCACGGTGTTGGTGGCCGCCGCGCTGTCCGGGATCGTGCCGGTCGGCCTGAACCCGACGCGTCGGGGCGCGGCGCTGCAGCGCGACATCGCCCACGCCGACTGTCAGCTCGTGCTGGCCGACCAACCCCTCGACGGCGTCACCGCTGTCGACGTCGAATCACCGGAGTTTGCCGCAGAACTCGGTTCGTTCGACGGCGCGCCGATCGAATTCCGCACCGCCGATCCCGACGACCTGTTCATGTTGATCTTCACCTCCGGCACCAGTGGCGACCCGAAGGCGGTGCGCTGCACTCACGAGAAGGTGGCGTTCCCCGGGGCCATGCTCTCGCAGCGTTTCGGGCTCGGCCCCACCGACACGTGTTATCTGTCGATGCCGCTGTTCCATTCCAACGCGATCATGGCAGGGTGGGCGCCGGCCGTGGCCGCAGGGGCGTCGATCGCATTGCGCCGCAAGTTCTCCGCATCACAGTTCATTCCGGACGTCAGGCGCTTCGGCGCGACGTACGCGAACTATGTCGGCAAACCGCTGACGTACATCCTGGCCACCCCCGAGCGCCCCGACGATGCCGAGAACCCGCTGAAGGTGGCCTACGGCAACGAAGGCGCTCCGCGGGACCTGACCCGGTTCGCGCGGCGGTTCGGGGTGCAGGTCGTCGACGGCTTCGGATCCAGCGAGGGCGGGGTGTCCATCGCCCGCACTCCCGACACCCCCGACGGTGCGTTGGGTCCGCTGGTGGGCGGGGTGACGATCCTCGACGTCGAGACCGGCGCCGAGTGTGTACCCGGGGACATCGGCGAACTCGTCAACACCGAGGGGCCCGGGCAGTTCCGCGGCTACTACAAGGATCCCCAGGCAGAGGCCGACCGGATGCGTGGCGGCGTTTACCACAGCGGCGACCTGGCCTACCGCGACAGCGACGGGTTCGCCTACTTTGCCGGCCGACTGGGCGACTGGATGCGTGTCGACGGAGAGAACCTCGGCACCGCGCCCATCGAGCGGATTCTGATGCGTTATCCCGGAATCACCGAGGCTGCGGTGTATCCGATTCCGGATCCGTCGGTGGGCGATCAGGTGATGGCCGCACTGGTCCTGCCTGACGACACCGCCTTCGACGCCGGGGAGTTCACCGAATTCCTCAGCCGGCAAGACGATCTCGGCATTAAACAATGGCCCGTGTTCGTCCGCGTCGGGAACACGTTGCCGCGCACCCAGACCTTCAAGATCCTCAAGCGTCAACTGTCCGCCGAGGCCACCGAATGCCCCGACCCCGTCTACCCGATCACGCGGCCGTGACGGCAACAGACATCGCGACCATGCTGCTCGACCGTGTCGGTGACCAGCACCCGGGATTGCGCAGCCGTGACCACGACTGGACCTGGGACGAGGTGGTGGGTGAATCGGCGGCGCGCGCGGCGCTGGCACGCACCTTGCGCGATGAGAACTTCTGCGCCGAGCCCTTTCACATCGGAGTGCTGCTGGACAACGTGCCGGACTTCGTGTTCTGGCTCGGCGCAGCCGCATTGGCCGGAGCGACGCTCGTCGGGCTGAATCCCACCCGCGGCGCAGCCGACCTGGCCGCAGACATCCGCCACGCGGACTGCCGATTGATCGTCACCGACGCATCCGGCATGGGGCGGCTTCGCGATCTCGACCACGGCCTGGACGCGTCCCGATTCCTGGTCGTCGACGACACCGGATACCGGGACCGCGTCGAGGCGTGCCACACCGAACCCGCCGCTGCGCCGGATGTCGACAGCGGGTCGTTGTTCCTGCTGCTCTTCACCTCAGGTACCACGGGGACCTCCAAAGCGGTGAAGTGCAGTCAGGGCCGACTGGCGCGCATCGCCTGCGCGGCAACGGACAAGTTCGGCCATCACCGCGGGGACGTCGACTACTGCTGCATGCCGCTGTTCCACGGCAACGCGATCATGGCGCTGTGGGCACCGGCGCTGGCCAACGGCGCCACCGTATGCCTGGCGCCGACGTTCTCGGCGTCCCGATTCCTGCCGGACGTAAGGCTTTTCGGCGCCACCTTCTTCACCTACGTCGGCAAGGCACTCGCCTACCTGATGGCGACCCCGGAGCTTTCCGACGACGCCGACAACACCCTGACGCGCGGATTCGGCACCGAGGCCTCCCCTGAGGACCAGAACGAATTCCGTCGCCGGTTCGGCGCCGAACTCTTCGAGGGCTACGGCTCGAGCGAGGGCGGGGCGGTGGCCGAGCCCGATCC
>NZ_JBAUJR010000257.1:0-51983 GCF_049683935.1 Mycobacterium sp.
GTGAGGTGTACCGCACCGACACCGTGACCGCTCCGCCGCCACGCGCCGACGGACCGATCCGCATCACCGCGAGCTCCAACAGGCCTCCCGCGGTGCTGTGGTGGCTGCGTGATCACCTCGACATCCAACTGGTCCGGATCGGATCGGCGGGAGCCAAGGCGATGGCCGTGGTCCGCGGCGACGTCGACGCCTACGTGCATGCGGGGGGCCAGTGGGAGTGGGATTCGGCCGCGCCGGCCGGGGTGCTGTGGGCCGCCGGGATGCACGCGTCGCGGATCGACGGCTCGCCGCTGATCTACAACCGCCGCGATCCCTACCTGCCGGATCTGCTGATGTGTCGGCCGGAGCTGGCGGGGGTGTTGCTGGACACGATGCTGTCGGCCCGCCGGCGATGACCGGGAATGAAACGGCCGTCGGTGTTGTCCCAGACGACGATGTCTAAGGTCGTATCTATGCAATCGTGGTCGGCGCCGAGTGTTCCGGTGCTGCCTGGCCGAGGTCCGCAGTTGCGGCTCTACGACAGCGCGGACCGCCAGGTGCGCCCGGTCAGCCCAGGTGACACCGCCGCCATGTACGTCTGCGGCATCACCCCGTACGACGCCACCCACCTCGGCCACGCCGCCACCTACCTGACGTTCGACCTCGTCTACCGGCTGTGGCTCGACGCCGGTCTGGACGTGCACTACGTGCAGAACATCACCGACGTCGACGATCCGTTGTTCGAGCGCGCGCTGCGCGACGGCATCGGCTGGCGCGAGCTCGCCGACCGGGAGACCGACCTGTTCCGCGAGGACATGGCGGCATTGCGGGTGCTGCCACCGCACGATTACGTGGCCGCCACCGAGGCGGTGGCCGAGGTGATCGAGGTCGTCGAGAAACTGCTGGCCTCAGGGGCCGCCTACACCGTCGACGATGCGCAGTACCCCGACGTGTACTTCCACGCCGGCGCAACGGTCCAGTTCGGCTACGAATCGGGTTACGACCGCGACACGATGCTGACCCTGTTCGCCGAACGCGGGGGAGACCCCGAGCGGGCCGGCAAGAGCGACCCCCTCGACGCTCTGCTGTGGCGTGCGGAGCGACCGGATGAACCCAGCTGGCCGTCGCCGTTCGGGCCGGGCCGGCCCGGCTGGCACGTCGAGTGCGCGGCGATCGCGCTGAGCCGCATCGGTACCGACCTCGACATCCAGGGCGGTGGCAGTGATCTGATCTTCCCGCACCACGAGTTCTCCGCCGCGCACGCCGAATCCGTCACCGGCGAGCGCCGTTTCGCGCGTCACTACGTGCACGCAGGCATGATCGGCTGGGACGGGCACAAGATGTCCAAGAGTCGCGGCAACCTGGTTCTCGTGTCGGGGCTGCGCCGGGAGGGCGTCGATGCCTCCGTCATCCGGCTCGGTCTGTTCGCCGGGCACTATCGTGATGACCGGTTCTGGAGCCAGGCGGTGCTCGAGGAGGCGCAGGGCCGGCTGCACCGGTGGCGCAGTGCGACGACCCTGGCCCAGGCGCCGGACGCCGCCGACGTCGTGGCCCGTGTTCGCCGCTATCTCGCGGATGACCTGAATACTCCGAAAGCGATTGCTGCTCTTGATGGTTGGGCTGCCGACGCGCTGTCCTACGGCGGTCACGACAGTTCAGCGGGACGAACCGTCGCGACGGCGGTAGACGCGCTGCTCGGCGTTCAGCTGTAAACCACCTGCCGTGGAGTAGGTTTCCGCCCATGGGACCGGTGGCCGGAATGGCAGTTCTGCATGCAAGGGGCGGCGCGGACGTGATCCGCCGTCTGGTCCTCGGACTGGCCGCCCTGGCGCTTCTCGCCGGGTGTACGTCGGCCACCGAGGAAGCGCAGACCTCCGAGACATCCACACCCACCGAGACTCCGGCCGCCGTCGGTCCCGCCGAGGCGCGCGCCATCGCCAAGGAGGCCTACATCTACGGCTTCCCGATGGTCGACAACTACCGGGTGCAGTACGCCTACTTCGTCGACAACCAGGATCCCGAGTACAAGGGCGGCTGGAACGAGATCCACAACACCGCGCGGGTGTACACCCCCGAGGACACCGCCATCCAGACACCCAACTCGGACACGCCCTACTCCGCCGTCGGAGCCGACCTACGCGCCGAACCGCTGGTGCTGACTGTGCCGCCGATCCAGCAGGACCGGTACTACTCGCTGCAGTTCGTCGACGGATACACCTCCAACGTCGCCTACGTCGGCAGCCGCACCACGGGCAACGGTGGCGGGACGTTCCTGCTCGCCGGGCCGAACTGGCAGGGCGAGAAACCTGAAGGCGTCGACGAGGTGATCCGGTCGGACACCGAGCTGGCGTTTGTGCTCTACCGCACCCAACTGTTCGGGCCGTCCGACATCGGTGAGGTCGAGAAGATCCAGGCGGGTTATCAGGTCGCGCCGCTGTCGGTGTTCCTGAACCAGCCGCCGCCCGAACCCGTGCCGGCCATCGACTTCGCACCGCCCCTGACAGCGGATCAGCAGCGTGCATCGCCGCAGTTCTTCGAGGTTCTCGACTTCGTGCTGCGCTTCGCTCCGGTGCTGCCCGGTGAAGAGGGGCTGCGGGAGAGGTTCGCCGGCATCGGCATCGGATCCCAGGAGTCCTTCGACGCCGATGCGCTGAGCCCCGAGATGCGCGCGGCGATCGAAGGCGGGATGGCCGACGCCTGGGCGGAATTCGAGGCGTTCAAGAAGGCCGACATCGACACCGGTCGGGTGACGTCGTCGCAGCTGTTCGGCACCAGGGACGATCTCAACGGCAACTACCTGTACCGGATGGCCGGCGCAGTCCTCGGGATCTATGGCAACACCGCCGCCGAAGCCATCTACCCGAGCTTCGTCAACGACGCCGATGGTTCGCCGCTCACCGGCGCGAACAACTACACATTCCGGTTCCCGTCCGGTGGGTTGCCCCCGGTGAACGCCTTCTGGTCGCTGACGATGTACGAACTGCCGGCGAGTCGTCTGGTCGCCAATCCGATGAGGCGATACCTGATCAACTCGGAGATGCTGCCCAGCCTGGTGCCCGATCCCGACGGCGGGTACACCTTCTTCGTCCAGAACCCGTCACCGGGCATCGACCGGGAGGCCAACTGGCTGCCCGCACCCGAAGGGCCGTTCATGCTCGTCCTGCGGCTGTACTGGCCCAAGCCCGACGCTCTCAACGGCACCTGGACGGCACCACCTCCCGAAAAGGTGTGACCGTGGCAGATTCCGTGCACGCCGACCTGGTGCTCTCGGGCGGCGGCGTCAAAGGTGTCGCGCTTGTCGGCGCCGTCGCATCGCTTGTGCGCGCAGGCTATGTGCCACAACGTGTCTCGGGTACCTCCGCGGGGGCACTGGTGGGTGCCGTCCTGGCTGCCGCCACGCAGAGCGGCGACCTGTCCGCGGCACAGCTGGAATCGCTGGCGATGGACATCGACTACCGGACGTTCCTCGACCCGGGTCCGATCGAACGGGTGCCGGTGCTGGGGCCCGCCTGGGGGGTGCTGACCGGCGGCGGCATCTACCGCGGCGACGCCCTGCGCGACTGGGTTGCGGCGCAACTGGCCGACTTCGGGGTGAGGACGTTCGCCGACCTCGCGATCAGCGATTCCAGCCTGCCGCCCGAGCAGCGGTACCGCCTCGTCGTCACAGTGGCCGACGTCTCCCTGGGCCAGCTGATCCGGCTGCCGTGGGACTACCAGCGGATCTACGGGCTCGATCCCGACGTGCAACTCGTGGCCGACGCCGTCCGCGCGTCGACGGCCATCCCGTTCTTCTACCGTCCCGCGTCGTTGACCAGTGCTGACGGCAGGGTGTTCACGCTGGTGGACGGCGGTCTGCTGTCGAACTTCCCGATCGATTCCCTCGACCGCACAGACGACGAGGATCCGCGCTGGCCGACGTTCGGGGTGACGCTGCTGCCCACGCTCCCGGCCGAGAACGAGCAGGTGATCCCGGCGTTGCGACCGCTGCGCCGGCTGGGTTCGCCGATGCTGCTCGAGCAGGTCGTGACGACCACCCTCGTCGGCCGCGACCAGGCATATCTCAACCAGCCCCGGGTGAGCGCCCGGACCATTCGAATCGACACCAGAGATGTCGGGGTTCTCGACTTCGACCTCTCCGAGCAGGACAAACGATCGCTGTACCAGAGCGGGCAGCGCGCCGGGGAGGACTTCCTGTCGACCTGGGACTGGTCGAGCTACACGAAGCGATTCCGCTGACGCCGACGCAGTTCAGCTGCGGTAACCGGGCCCTCGGTGTCTTCTGTCGGGCGCTACCGCCCTCGGCGCCGCAGGTAGCGCTCGAACTCCGCTGCCAGCGCATCCCCGTCGATCTTGGCCACCGCCTCGTTCATGTCGACCTCGGCGTCGCCGCGTTCCTCCAGGGACTGCACGTATTCGGCGATCTCGTCGTCCTCGGAGGTCATCTCGGTGACCGCCTGCTCCCACTCCTCGGCCTGTGCGGGTAGATCTGCCAGTGGCACCTCTATGTCGAGCACGTCCTCGACGCGCCGCAGCAGCGCGACCGTCGCCTTGGGGCTCGGTGGCTGCGAGACGTAGTGCGGCACCGCCGCCCAGAACGTCACCGCCGGTATCCCGGCCTGCACGCAGGCGTCCTGGAACACGCCGGCGATGCCGGTCGGACCCTCGTACCGGGTTTCCTCCAGCCCGAACGTCTGCGCCGAGTCGGGGGAGTAGGCCGCTCCCGACACCGGTACCGGCCTGGTGTGGGGGGTGTCGGCCAGCAACGCGCCCAGGATCACAACCGTCTGGACGCCCAGCTTGTCCGCTATGGCCAGCAACTCCGCGCAGAAGGTGCGCCATCGCATGTTCGGTTCCACGCCGTGCATCAGCACGATGTCGCGGTCGGCGCCCGGCGGGCGGCAGTGCGAGATCCGCATCGACGGCCAGACCAGTTCGCGGGTCACGCCGTCGACCTGCCGAATCACCGGCCGGTTGACCTGATAGTCGTAGTAGGCCTCGTCATCGATCTCGACGAGTGTCTCGGCCTCCCAGATGGCATCCAGGTGCTCGAGCGCATCGCTGGCCGCGTCACCGGCGTCATTCCAGCCCTCGAACGCCGCGACGATGATCGTGTCGCTGAGATCGGGCAGGTCGGATCGCTTCGGACCGCTGAAATCCGAGGGGGTCACCAGGCCAGCGTAAGCCCTGCGCGGGCCCGATGGCGGGCATCGACTCGCGACCCGATTCGCGGCTGAAGAACCACCCCGATGCGAAGGCCGCCGATCAGGGGGCGAAATACCCTCGGCGGCAATCTGGTTAACTCTGGTGGCTTCGACTTTCCCGACGGGATCCGCGAGTTGCCGGTCGACGGCGCCGCGATCGCCGAGCGGGTTGAGGTCGGGGCGACGAGATGGGTGTCCAGACGTCGATCAGGTGAGGACGTAGACTCGTCGAGGTCGAGAGGCGTTGCAACGGTTCTCCGGCCCCGGCCGGTATCCGCCACGCTCGGCAGAGTTAAGGACGCCTTCCGTAATGGAAGGAGCGCACGTGAACGCCGCTGAACCGGATGTCTCGGCGCCGGCAACCCTGGTGCCGAACATCCGCCCTGACTGCACCGACGAACTGACGGCTGCGTTACGCCAGCGGATCATGGTGATCGACGGAGCCATGGGAACGGCGATCCAGCGGGACCGGCCAGACGAGGCCGGCTACCGCGGTGAGCGCTTCAAGGACTGGCCGAGCGATCTCCAGGGCAACAATGACCTGCTCAACCTGACGCAGCCGCAGATCATCGAGGGAATTCACCGCGAGTACCTCGAGGCGGGCGCCGACATCCTGGAGACCAACACGTTCAACGCGAACGCGGTCTCGCTGTCCGACTACGACATGGCGGCGCTCAGCTACGAGCTGAACTACGCCGGCGCTGCCCTGGCGCGGGCAGCCTGCGACCAGTTCAGCACCCCGGAGAAGCCCCGCTACGTCGCCGGGGCGCTGGGGCCGACGACGCGGACCGCGTCGATCTCGCCGGACGTCAATGACCCCGGAGCCCGCAACGTCAGCTACGACCAACTGGTTGCGGCCTACCTCGAGGCTGCCAACGGCCTGGTCGACGGTGGGTCCGACCTCATCATCATCGAGACGATCTTCGACTCGCTGAACTCGAAGGCGGCGGTGTTCGCCCTCGAGACGCTGTTCGAGGACCGCGGCCGCCGCTGGCCGGTGATCATCTCGGGCACCATCACCGACGCGTCCGGACGGACACTGTCCGGCCAGGTCACCGAGGCGTTCTGGAACGCGATCCGGCACGCGAAGCCGCTCGCGGTCGGCCTGAACTGCGCGCTGGGTGCGCCGGAGATGAGGCCCTACATCGCCGAGGTGGCGCGTATCGCGGACACCTTCGTCTCCTGCTACCCGAACGCCGGCCTGCCCAACGCCTTCGGTGAGTACGACGAGTCCCCGGAAGCCCAGGCCGGCTACATCGCCGAGTTCGCCGAGGCCGGCCTGGTGAACCTGGTCGGTGGGTGCTGCGGGACGACGCCGGAGCACATCGCCGAGATCGCCAGGGTCGTCGACGGCAAGCCGCAGCGACAGCTGCCCGAGATCCCGGTGGCTACCCGGCTCTCGGGCCTGGAGCCCCTCAACATCGGTGACGACTCGCTGTTCGTGAACATCGGTGAGCGCACCAACATCACCGGCTCGGCCCGGTTCCGCAACCTGATCAAGGCCGAGGACTACGACTCCGCCCTGTCGGTCGCCCTGCAGCAGGTCGAGGTCGGTGCGCAGGTCATCGACATCAACATGGACGAGGGCATGATCGACGGCGTCGCCGCGATGGACCGGTTCACCAAGCTGATCGCAGCGGAGCCGGACATCAGTCGGGTGCCGGTGATGATCGACTCCTCCAAGTGGGACGTCATCGAGGCCGGCCTGAAGAACGTGCAGGGCAAGCCGATCGTGAACTCGATCTCCATGAAGGAGGGCGAGGAGAAGTTCATCCGCGAGGCACGGCTGTGCCGCAAGTACGGCGCCGCCGTCGTCGTGATGGCCTTCGACGAGCAGGGCCAGGCCGACAACCTGGAGCGCCGCAAGGAGATCTGCGGGCGCGCCTACCGGATCCTGACCGAAGAGGTCGGGTTCCCGCCCGAGGACATCATCTTCGACCCGAACTGCTTCGCGCTGGCCACCGGTATCGAGGAACACGCGACGTACGGGATCGACTTCATCGAGGCGTGCGCCTGGATCAAGGAGAACCTGCCCGGAGTGCACATCTCCGGCGGCATCTCGAACGTGTCGTTCTCCTTCCGGGGCAACAACCCCGTCCGCGAGGCGATCCACGCAGTGTTCCTGTTCCACGCCATCAAGGCCGGTCTGGACATGGGCATCGTCAACGCGGGCGCCCTGGTGCCCTACGACTCGATCGAGCCCGAGTTGCGGGACCGGATCGAGGATGTCGTGCTCAACCGCCGCGAGGACGCGGCCGAACGGCTCCTGGAGATCGCCGAGCGGTACAACAAGTCGGAAAAGGCAGACGATCCGAAAGCGGCGGAGTGGCGCAGCCTGCCGGTCCGCGAGCGCATCACCCACGCCCTGGTCAAGGGCATCGACGCCGACGTCGACGCCGACACCGAGGAATTGCGGGCCGAGATCGCCGCCGCCGGTGGTCGCCCGATCGAGGTGATCGAGGGACCGCTGATGGACGGCATGAACGTCGTCGGTGACCTCTTCGGCGCGGGCAAGATGTTCCTTCCGCAGGTCGTGAAGTCGGCCCGGGTGATGAAGAAGGCCGTGGCGTACCTGCTGCCGTTCATCGAGGAGGAGAAGGTCACCTCCGGAGCCGCGGCGTCGAAGGACACCAACGGAACGATCATCATGGCGACCGTCAAAGGCGACGTCCACGACATCGGCAAGAACATCGTCGGGGTCGTCCTGCAGTGCAACAACTACGAGGTGATCGACCTCGGTGTGATGGTTCCCGCTCAGAAGATCCTGGATGCGGCCAAGGAGCACAACGCCGACATCATCGGGCTGTCCGGCCTGATCACCCCGTCGCTGGACGAGATGGTCAACTTCGCTGTCGAGATGGAGCGTCAGGGTCTCGAGATCCCGCTGCTGATCGGCGGTGCGACCACCTCGCGTGCGCACACGGCGGTGAAGGTGGCGCCGCGTCGCAGCGGTCCGGTGGTCTGGGTCAAGGATGCGTCCCGCTCGGTGCCGGTCGCCGCGGCACTGCTCGACGACAAGCAGCGTCCGGCCCTGCTCGAGGCCACCGAGACCGACTATGCGGCCCTGCGTGAACGGCACGCCCAGAAGAGCGAGCGGCCGATGCTGACGCTGGAGAAGGCCCGGGCGAACCGCACGCCGATCGAGTGGGACGACTACACGCCGCCGGTGCCCGCGCAAGGCCTCGGAGTGCGTGAATTTCTCGACTACGACGTGGCCGAACTGCGCGAATACATCGACTGGCAGCCGTTTTTCAACGCCTGGGAGATGAAGGGCAAGTTCCCCGACATCCTCAACAACCCGGTTTCGGGCGAGACGGCCCGCAAGCTGTACGACGATGCTCAGGAGATGCTCGACACCCTGATCAAGGAGAAGTGGCTCACTGCCAACGGGGTGATCGGTTTCTTCCCGGCGAACGCCGTCGGTGACGACTTCGAGGTCTACACCGACGAGACCCGTACCGAGGTGCTGACGACGTTGCACAACCTGCGGCAGCAGGGCGAGCACCGGGCAGGCATCCCGAACCGGTCGCTGGGCGATTTCATCGCCCCCAAGGAAACGGGCCTCCGGGATTACGTCGGGGCATTCGCCGTCACCACGGGTCTGGGCGGCGGAGCCAAGATCGAGGAATTCAAGGCAGCCAACGACGACTACAACGCCATCCTGCTGGAGTCGCTCGCCGACCGACTGGCAGAGGCGTTCGCCGAACGGATGCACCAACGAGTCCGCAAGGAGTTCTGGGGATTTCAGCCCGACGAGCAACTGGACAACGAGGCGCTCATCGGTGAGAAGTACGTCGGAATCCGGCCGGCACCGGGCTACCCGGCCTGCCCCGAGCACACCGAGAAGGCGACGCTCTGGGAGTTGATGGACGTCCAGGAGCGGACCGGCATCGAGCTGACCGAGTCGATGGCGATGTGGCCCGGAGCTGCGGTCAGCGGCTGGTACTTCTCGCATCCGCAGTCGCAGTACTTCGTGGTCGGCCGGATCGCTCAGGACCAGGTCGCCGACTACGCGAAGCGCAAGGGCTGGACGCTGAAGGAGGCCGAACGCTGGCTGGCCCCCAACCTCGGCTACAACCCGGAGGACTGAGTCCTCGGCCACGTGCCTCACCGCGGGTCAGCCGCGAAAGTACGGTTTATGACGGATTTCGGCCGATTTCCGTCATAAACCGTACTCTCGGCGTTCGAAATCGCTAGCTCGATAGCGTGCGCCACACCCGCGCGGGGGTCATCGGCAGGTCGCGCACCCGGGCGCCGCAGGCCCGCGCGATCGCGTTCGCCAGCGCGGGTGCCACCGGGTTGTAGGGCGATTCGCTCATGGATTTTGCACCCAGCGGACCGAACTGGTCATAGGTGTCGGCGAAGAGCACCTCGGTGACCGGCACGTCGGCCAACTGCGGGATGTGATAGTTGCGCAGTGCGTCGGTGAGCACGGTGCCGTCGGGTCCGATCAGGATCTGCTCGTAGAGCGCGGAGCCGATCGCCTGTGCCACACCGCCTTCCACCTGCCCGCGGCACTGCTGAGGGTTGATCACCACACCTGCGTCGGCGGCCTGGATCGACTTCAGGATGCGCACCTCGCCCGTGGCCGGGTTCACCGCGACCCGGAAGCCCTGCACATTGAACGCCACCGAGCGCGGTGTGCCGTCGTGGCGGCCGCGGCCGACCAGTGAGGTGGGCAGATCGGCGAACTCGACCAGCCGGGTGCCGCACTGGACTCCGTGGGGGGTCAGCGCGCAGGTGTGCAGGCTCGCCCCGGCCAACTCGGCGGCGGCGTTCACCATCATCGTCCGCAGCTCTCGGCACGCCGCCATCACCGCCTGACCCGCGACCACGGTCCCCGCCGAGCCGAACGCACCGGTATCGTAACCCGTTGTCTGCGTGTCGGATTGACGGATGATGATCCGGTCGGGCGTGGTGTCCAACTCGGTGGCGGCCAGCTGCGTGTGCACAGTGGTGGTGCCGTTGCCGAACTCCGCGGTGCCGACCGACAGCAGGTACTCCCCGTCGGGGGTGACGGTGACCGAGGCCTCGGCGAAGTGGCCGCGCGGCGGGATCGTCGCGATCATCGCGATGGCCATCCCCTCACCGACGGGCCACCCCTCCGGACCGGCTGAACCGGTGCCGTCGGCGAGCGCCTGCTGCGTCAGGTCGAGGCACTGATCCAGGCCGTAACTACCGAAGGCGAGGTCATCGTCGCCGACGTGGGCGTCGACGAAGTCGTCCCCGGGCACCACCACACTGCGCCGCCGAAGGTCGAACGGGTTCATGTCGAGCCGGTGCGCCAGCTCGTCGATCGCGGACTCGACGGCAAAGATCATCTGGCTCAGCCCGTAGCCCCGGAACGCGCCGGAGGGCAGGTTGTTGGTGTAGACCGCTTGCGCATCAACACGTTTGTTCGCGCACCGGTACACCGACACGGATTCCGCGCAGCCGTGGAACATCACCCCGGTGCTGTGGTTGCCGTACGCCCCGGCGTCGATGAGGACATCCACGGCGAGCGCGGTCAACACCCCGTCGGCGCCGGCGGCTGCGGTGACGTCGATCCGGTACGGGTGGCGGCACGGCGCCATTGTGAACTGATCCGATCGGCTGAACTCGTAGCGCACCGGGCGGCCCAGTCGCAGCACCGCCAGTGTCACGATGTCCTCGGTGAGCATCTCCTGTTTGCCGCCGAAGCCGCCGCCGACCCGACGGGTGAACACCCGCACATCGTCTGGCTCGAGACCGAACACGTGGCAGAGCTCGTCGCGGATCAAGAACGGCACCTGCGAACTCGTCCGCAGCACCAACCGGCCGTCCTCATCCCGCCATCCGGTGCAGCCGTGGGTCTCCAGGTGTGCGTGCTGGACACGCTGGGTGGTGAACCGCTCCCGCACCACCGCGCCGCCGGCAGCCACCGCCGCACTGATACCTGTCTCGATGTCTCCGACACCGCCGTGCACCTCGGCGACGAGGTTTCGGTACGCATCGGCGATCCGCGTGTCCGCACCCTTCTCGCCGTGCAGCAGAGGCGCATCCGACAACAGAGCGGCCTCGGGATCGAACACCGCCGGCAGCTCCTGGTACGTGACAGAGATTGCCCGGCAGGCCTTTTCGGCGATGGCCACCGAGTCGGCGACGACGGCGGCCACCCGTTGCCCCCGGAAGCGCACCGTAGCGTCGAGCACCACCGTGTCGTCGGGATCGTCGTGGCGGTTCTCGTGGCGGGCGGTGGAGAACGGAACACCGGGACTGTCACGGTGTGTCAGCACGAGGTGCACCCCGTCGATCTCCTCGGCCGCGGTGGTGTCGATGGCGACGATCCGGGCATGGGCGAGTGGGCTGGTCAGCACCGCCAGATGCAACAGCCCGGGCGGGGCGAAGTCCATGGTGTACTGCTCGGTCCCCGTCACCACTCGCGTCCCGGCCGGGGCTCCGATGGAGCAGCCGATCCCGCCGGACTTCTCGATGTTGATCTCGCCGTCGAGGGCGTCGGTGATCGCGCGGTATCCGGTGCAGCGACAGAGGTTTCCCTTCAGCGCCTGGGGGAGGTCGGCGAGCTGCTGCCCGGACAGCGACGAGGCCGTCGTGATCATGCCCGCCGTGCAGAACCCGCATTGGAAGCCGCCGGCCTCGACGAATCGGCGCTGCAGCGGATGCAGGTCGGTGGGCGTGCCCAGTCCCGCGACGGTGGTGACCTCGTGTCCCTCGGCGCGGAACGCCGGGTACACACACGAGTGCACCGCGCGGCCGTCGATCAGCACCGAACACGCCCCGCAGTCGCCGGAGTCACAACCCTTCTTGACCTCAAAATGCCCGTGCTCTCGCAGGTAGCTGCGCAGGCACTGGCCTGCGCGCGGAACTGCCTGTGTCTCTTCGCCGTTCACGCGGATATTCACGCCAGTTCCTCACAGATCTGCTCGGCCAGCACCAACGTCACCGCGCGCCGCCAGTCGGGATCACCGTGCGCATCCCGGGTCCAGGAATCCTCTGAGATGGAGGCATGCGCGGCCGCGAGCTCCACCGCGCTGGGGACAGTCGGGAAGGTGAACACGTACGGACGCACTGTTGCCGCGGTCACCGACAGCACGACTCGCCCGCCGTCGACAGGGGTGTCGCGTCTGCCGATGACAACCACGCCGGAGCGGCCCAGCGGCGACGGCGCGAGCTTGCGATACCCCGTGCGTGAACGCAGGGCGGCGGCGGGTAAGGACACCGACCGAAGCACCTCGCCCGCGCCGAGAGCGTTGCTCGCCGAACCGGTGACGAACTCCGTGATGGGCAGCCGATAGTCGCTGCCATCGGCGCGCCAGATCGTCAGCTCCGCGTCGAGTGCCGTGGCGAGCGAGATCATCGACCCTGCCGGGAAGCACAGGCAGATGTTGCCGCCGACAGTGGCCGTCGCCCAGATCTTGAACGACGCCAGCAGGGCGGTGCAGCACTGATGCAACAGCGGTGCCGCCGACCACTCGGGACGGTCGTCTGCCAGCTGAGACGACAGCTCGGACACCTCGGCCAGCGTGCAGGTCGCGGACAGCTCGATCCCGTTGTCGGTCAGGGTGATCGGCGGCCAGCCCAGCGCGGTGATGTCGACGAGCCGGCGGATGTGTGGTTGCGGTTCGGAGAACAGCCAGGTTCCGCCCGCCAGGATGGCATCCCCGGGTTCCAGCGGCCACACCGCGTCGCGGCGGGTCGGGATGCTGGTCGTCTCGACGGTGTTGAGATCCATGGCGGTTCAGCTGACCGGAGTCACTGGTCCACCCATGATGTTGCCGACGATACCGCGAATGATGTTGGTGCCGTCCTCGTTGCGCAACTCGTCATACCATTCGTCGGTCTTCTCGGGGTCCTTGGCATGGGTGACGTCGCAGCGCTTGCGGGCCCGAAGGACCAGGTCCGCTGCGCGTTCGGCGCGCGCCTGCTGATAGGCGGTCAGTGCCGCGTGCGCGTCCTCGGGGTGATCCTTGAACGCCCACTGCAGCGCTACCGCATCCTCCATCGCCGAGCAGCCGCCCTGTCCGATGTCGGGGGTGGTGTTGTGGGCGGCGTCGCCGAGTACGGCGACGCGGCCCCTGACCCACGTGTAAAACGGATCCAGGTCGAGGATCTCGACGCGGTTGGTGCTCATCGGGTCCAATCTGTCGATCAGCGCCTGCACCCCGGGCGCCCAGCCTGCGAAGTGCGTACGCAGAACCTCACGCGCGCTGCCCTTCTCGTAGCTCAGACCTTCTTCTTCGACCACATCGAAGAAGAAGTAGAAGCGTCCGCCGGCCACGGGCATCACCGAGACCCGCTTACCGTCACCGACGTAGGTGGTCCACTCGGTGGCCGGGCCGATGGTGTCGTCGGTCTCGACGAGACCGTTGAAGTTCACATATCCGGCGTAACGCCTCGTCACCGGCGCACCGAGCACGTACTCGCGGGTCTGGGAGCCGGCACCGTCGGCGCCGATGATGAAGTCCGCGGTCGCAGTGGTGCCGTCGGCGAACGTCGCTGTCGCCGCGTCCGGTCCGTCGGCCACGCTGACCATCCGGTGGCCGAAGTGGATCTTGTCGAGCCCATATGCCTCCATCAGCATCATCTGCAACTCGGCGCGGGCGATGGGGTAGGGGCGTTGTCCGACTTCGTCGATCAACGGTTGCATCGAGAACCGGCACATGGTGTCGCCGGTGTGCCCGTCGAGGTAGCTCATCGTCTCGACGATCCCGCCGAGCTTCGCCGTCTGTTCTTCCAGACCCAGGTAGTTGAGGCACTTGACGCCGTTGGACCATACCGAGATGGCGGCGCCCACCGGCTTGTTCTCGGTCACGCGTTCGTAGACCGCGGTGTCGATCCCGATCTGCCGCAGCGCGATCGCCGCGCTCATGCCGCCCATGCCGGCGCCGATGATGATCGCTTTCACGTGTGGACTCCCCTCGTCAACTGCCGCGGTAGGTGGAATAGGCGAACGGCGACAGCAGCAGCGGCACATGGAAGTGCGTGTCCACGCCGGTGACATCGAAGGCGATCACCACTTCGGGGTAGAAAGCGTCGACTTTCTTGGTGGCGAAGTAACTTCCGGTATCGAAGTGCAGACGGTACGTGCCGGCGGCCAGATCGTCGGACAGCGTCTTCACGCGGCCGTCGTCGTCGGTCTGCGCGGCAGCCATCGACCCGCCGGCAGTGTCGGTCAGCGTGACGGTGACGCCTACGGCGGGGGTGCCCGTCACGGCGTCGAGAACATGGGTGCTCAGGGTGTTCATACCGTCTCCTTCGACAGCAGGCGGGACAGTCGCAGCCGATTGATCTTGGCCAGCTCCGAGCGCATCACCCGGCGTTCGGTGTCGGGATCGTTGTCGAGCCGGTCGTTGAGGATCGCGAGCAGTTCCTCGGCCGTCCGACCGCTGGCGCACACCAGGTAGACGTACCCGAAGGTGTCCTCGTAGCACCGGTTCTTCTCCGCGAGTTCGGCTTTCACCGCATCGGCGGCGTCGGCGACTCGCGCCTGCTCATGTGCCGAGGACGCACTGTGGGCCGACGACACCGAGGCCCCGATCCGCGGATGACCGTCGAGGGCGGCGTCGACCTCGGCATCGGGTAGCTCTGCGAGCACCCGGTCGGCGCGGTCGAGCAGTGCGTCATCGTCGCGGAACGGACCGCCGGCGAGCACCCGGCGAGCCCAGATCGGCGACGAGCACACATCGAACAGCAGGTGCATCCGCTGCCGCTCGGAGAGGCGGTTGAAACCTTCGATGCCCAAGGGTCCGTTCGCGGCCATCTACTGGAGTTCGTTGAGGCGGCTGAACCGCGCGGCGGCGATCGGGTTCGCGTCGGCCACCAGATCGGTGAACCGGTAGTTGGCGATCTTGGCGACCTCGATCAACGCGAACGCCTTTTCGGCGCCGGGGGAGTTGTCCATACGTGACCATCCGTTCTTGAGCACCCGGTCGAAGTGCTCGGTCTCCCGTGCGCAGATGACCAGCGGGAAGCCGAAGTGCTCACGGTACGCGCCGGCCAACTGCACGACGTCGTTGTGGTCGTCCTCGTCGAGATTGGACAGGGCGACGTGGTCGACTGCGAGCGCGGTTCCGGTCTCGTCCTCGGCGCCGAGATCGTGGAATGCGTTGAGCAACTCGGCTTGTTGATCGGAGGATCCTGTCAGCACCGCGTCCTGAAACGCCTCCCGCAGCGATTTGGTGTCGGTGAACGGTCGCTGCTCGTAGGCACGCTCGACGGCCCACGGAACGTCCTGCACCACGTGGCCGAAGACCTCGGTGAAGCGGTCCTTGGTCATCGAGTTCACCTGGTCGAGGGTGATGGCGCCGCCACCGGCCACTCGCGGTCCCCGGGAGCCGGTGTGGAAGAACACGATGTTGAGCAGGATCGCGGTGATGGCGCCGGTGCTGATGCCGCTGCCGAAGAGCAGGTCGAGCCCGGACGGCAACGCCGACGAGATCTCCGGGTAGGACGTCACCAACAACGCCAGCGCCAGGCTGGTGGTGACGATGATGACGTTGCGGTGGTCGGTGAAGTCGACCTTGCCCAGGGTCTGGATGCCGACGACGGCCACGGTGGCGAACAGCGTGAGCGCGGCACCGCCCAGCACCGGATTCGGGATCGACGCCACGACCGCAGCCACCTTGGGCAGGAAGCCCAGGACGATCATGAAAACGCCCGCCGCGGCCACCACCCAGCGGCTCTTGACGCCGGTCAGACGTACCAGGCCGACGTTCTCGGAGAACGCGGTGTAAGGGAAGGAGTTGAAGATCCCGCCGATCGTGGTGGCCACTCCGTCGGCGCGGAGCACGTTGCCGATGTCCGAGGGCCTGACCCGCTTGCCGACGATCTCGCCGGTGGCGATCGTGCTGCCGGTCGACTCCACGGCGATGATCAGCATCACGATGATCATCGTCAGGCACGCGACGAAGTCGAGCTTCGGCACGCCGAACGCGAACGGGGGAGTGAACCCGAACATGGAGGCCTCGCCCACCCGGTCGAAGTTCATGTCGCCGAGGACGTAGGCCACCACACAGCCGATCACCAGGCCCAGCAGCACCGCGATGGTGGACATGAAACCCCGGAACAGCCGCTGGATCGCCACGATGACCGCGATCGTGCCCAGGGCGTAGAGCACCCAGCGAAGGTTGGTCGGATCGGGCTCGTGGGTCGCGGGGTTGGTGACGGCGTCCAGCGCGCCGATCGGCACCAGGCACAACCCGATGATCGTGATGAGGGTGCCGGTGACCACGGGGGGGAGGAACCTGAGGATCTTCACGAACGCCGGCGCGATGAGGAAGGTGAAGACACCGGCGACGATCACCGCTCCGTAGACGTAGAGCAGACCGGCCGTGCCGCCACCGTGGGCCATCGCGATCGCGATGATCGGGGCGACCCCGGCGAATGTCACGCCTTGCAGCAGCGGTAACCGGACCCCGACCTTCCAGAAGCCGACGGCCTGGATGATCGACGCGATGCCGCAGGTGAACAGGTCGGCAGTGATGAGCATCACGAGTTCTTCGTCCGACAGCCCGATCGCGCCCGCGATCAGGATCGGCACCAGCACGGCACCCGCGTAGAACGCCACGACGTGCTGGAAGCCGTATGTCGCGAGTTGTGGAATGGGCAGCACCTCGTCGACCGGGTGCACACGCTTGCCCTTTTTTGTCGTGATCGGAGCCGCCATCGTCCAAGAATCCGGCAGAACTCACTTCTTCGCATGTCGAGCGGGTTCGCGCCGCACCACGACCGCGTGCCAGAATGGCCGGGTGCGGGCAGTGTTGTGGGACATGGACGGCACGCTCGTCGACTCCGAGAAGCTGTGGGACGTGTCACTTTCCGCGTTCTACGAGTCGCACGGCGGCGCGATGAGTCGCGAGACCCGGACAGCTCTGGTCGGGGCATCAGCCGAAGAGACGATGGTGATCGCCTTCGCGGAACTGGGCCTGGAGCCCGATCCCGACGCGATGGCGGAGTCGATCGTCAGGCTGCACGACCACACCGCCGAGCTCTTCGACGACGGATTGCCGTGGTGCGACGGAGCCCGCGAGATGCTGGAAGCGCTTGTGGCCGAAGGCACTCCGATGGCTCTGGTGACGAACACCCAGCGTGCCCTGGCAGAGCGCGCCCTCAATAGCATTGGTCGCCACTATTTCTCGGTCTCGGTGTGCGGCGACGAGGTCCGAAACGGCAAGCCTGCCCCCGATCCGTATCTGCGGGCCGCGGAACTACTCGGCTTCGAGCCGGCCGATTGCCTGGCCGTCGAGGACTCGGTGACCGGCACCGCAGCGGCCGAGGGCGCCGGGTGCGCCGTGCTGGTCGTTCCCAACGACGTCCCCGTCCCCGGCGGTTTACGGCGGCGCCATGCCGATTCGCTGGCCGAGCTCGAGGTCGCGGACCTGCGCAGGATCCACGGCGAAATAGACCGGGAGTCTCGGGAACACCTCACCTGACGTATCGGTGCCCCCGCACTTTCGGTTGCTCGGGCGCGGCGGCACAGCGCCGGCTTTCGCCGCAGCCTCACACATCTGCCGCGACCTGAACGAAACCACCCGAGGTCGTCGCGCGAGTGCTTGAATGTGACACGCATCACGCAACGCTGCGAAAGGACGGGTCTCATGGCTGGTCAGGGTCCCCCAGTGGACGACGCCGCTTCGGCGATCACCGATGACGACTTCTCCTCCGGCCGCACTGCGGTCCGCATCGCCGCGGTAGCGGCCCTCGGCGGTCTGCTCTTCGGCTACGACAGCGCGGTGATCAACGGTGCGGTCGACTCGATCCAGGAAGACTTCGGCATCGGAAACGCCGAGCTGGGCTTCGCGGTCGCCTCGGCGCTGCTCGGCGCCGCGGCCGGCGCGATGACCGCGGGCCGGATCGCCGACCGGATCGGCCGCATCGCGGTCATGAAGATCGCCGCGCTGCTCTTCCTGATAAGCGCCTTCGGTACCGGACTCGCGCCCGATGTGGTGTGGGTGGTCGTCTTCCGGATCGTGGGTGGCATCGGTGTCGGTGTCGCGTCGGTGATCGCGCCGGCCTACATCGCCGAAACCTCGCCGCCGCGGATTCGCGGCCGGCTGGGTTCGCTGCAGCAGCTGGCCATCGTGTCCGGCATCTTCCTGTCATTCGTGGTGAACTGGCTGCTCCAATGGACCGCAGGTGGACCCAACGAGCCGCTGTGGCTCGGCCTGGACGCCTGGCGGTGGATGTTCCTGGCGATGGCGGCGCCGGCCGTGCTGTACGGGGCCCTGGCCTTCACGATCCCGGAGTCGCCGCGGTATCTCGTTGCCAGCCATCAGATTCCAGAGGCGCGCCGGGTGCTCAACATGCTGCTCGGCGAGAAGAACCTGGAAATCACGATCACGCGAATCCAGGACACGCTCGAGCGCGAGGACAAGCCGTCCTGGCGGGACTTGAGGAAACCGACCGGTGGCCTCTACGGCATCGTCTGGGTCGGCCTGGGGCTGTCGATCTTCCAGCAGTTCGTCGGCATCAACGTGATCTTCTACTACTCCAACGTGCTGTGGCAGGCGGTCGGTTTCAGTGCCGACGAGTCCGCTATCTACACCGTCATCACGTCGGTGATCAACGTGCTGACCACGTTGATCGCGATCGCACTGATCGACAAGATCGGGCGCAAACCGCTGCTGCTCATCGGATCGTCCGGCATGGCCGTCACGTTGATCACGATGGCGGTGATCTTCGCCAATGCCACCGTGGGTCCCGACGGCAATCCCAGCCTGCCCGGCGCTTCGGGCGTGATCGCCCTGATCGCCGCGAACCTGTTCGTGGTGGCGTTCGGCATGTCGTGGGGTCCGGTGGTCTGGGTGCTGCTCGGAGAGATGTTCCCCAATCGCATCCGTGCCGCCGCGCTGGGACTGGCAGCGGCCGGCCAGTGGGCGGCCAACTGGCTGATCACCGTCACCTTCCCCGGCCTGCGCGAACAACTGGGCCTGGCCTACGGGTTCTACGGGCTGTGCGCGATCCTGTCGGGACTCTTCGTGTGGCGTTGGGTGATGGAGACCAAGGGTGTGTCGCTGGAGGACATGCACGGTGAGGTCCTGCACGGAAAGAAGTCGCCGAACGCAACCTCATGAAACCGCCGTGACTCCGCCCGCGGCGACATGGGACAATCGCGACCCGTGAAGACCTTCGATGCGCTGTTCGCGGAGTTGAGCGAACGGGCGCGCACCCGCCCTGCAGGCAGCGGCACCGTTGCAGCACTCGACGCCGGCGTGCACGGCATCGGCAAGAAGATCCTCGAAGAGGCCGGCGAAGTGTGGCTGGCGGCCGAGCACGAGGGCGACGAGGCGTTGGCCGAGGAGGTCAGCCAGCTGCTGTACTGGACACAGGTGTTGCTGCTCTCCCGCGGGTTGTCGCTCGACGACGTGTACCGGAAGCTGTGAGGATGCTCAGAGTCGCAGTGCCCAACAAGGGCACGCTGAGCGAGTCGGCTGCCGAGATCCTCTCCGAGGCCGGATATCGCCGGCGCACCGACACCAAGGATCTGACCGTCGTCGATCCGGCCAATCAGGTCGAATTCTTCTTCCTGCGTCCCAAGGACATCGCGATCTACGTCGGTTCGGGCCAACTGGACCTCGGCATCACCGGGCGCGATCTGGCTCAGGAATCCGTTGCGCCGGTGCGTGAGCGGCTGGCACTCGGCTTCGGTTCGTCGACGTTCCGCTATGCGGCGCCCGCCGGTCGGCAGTGGCGGGTCGAAGACCTGGAGGGCAAGCGCATCGCCACCGCGTTTCCCAATCTGGTGAGCAAACATCTTGCCGCCCGCGGCATCACGGCGACGGTCATCCGGCTCGACGGCGCCGTGGAGATCTCGGTGCAACTCGGCGTCGCCGATGCCATCGCCGACGTTGTCGGATCCGGTCGCACCCTGGGGCTGCACAACCTGATCGCCTTCGGTGAATCCCTGTGTGATTCCGAGGCGGTGTTGATCGAACGCGACGACTCCGGCGACGGGGACGACCGGGAGGGCGGTGGCGAGAAGGCCGCTGCCCGCGACCAGTTGGCGGCCCGTGTCCAGGGTGTGGTGTTCGGCCAGCAGTACCTGATGCTCGACTACGACTGCCCCCGTTCGCTGCTCGAGCAAGCCACTGCGGTCACACCCGGGCTGGAGTCCCCGACGATCGCGCCGTTGGCCGATCCGGACTGGGTCGCGGTGCGGGCGTTGGTACCCCGGCGGGACGTCAACGCGATCATGGATGAGATAGCGGCGATCGGCGCGAAGGCGATCCTGGCCTCCGATATCAGGTTCTGCCGCTTCTGATCTTGACGCGTAAGTCGGTCACCCGTGTTAGCGTCCGGAGGTCCGTCCACCGCTCGGAGGTCCGATGACACAGGTTCTCGTTCTGCTTCTGGCGCTGATGATCGGTGTGATCGCGGGTCTGCGCGCAATGACCGCGCCCGCTGTGGTTGCCTGGGGCGCGATGCTCGGCTGGATCGATGTCAGCGACAAATGGTCGGAATGGGTCTCGCATCCGATCACCGTCACGGTCCTGACGATCTTCCTGCTCGCCGAACTGGTCACCGATCAGTTGCCCAAGACGCCGAGCCGGAAGGTCCCGCCGCAGTTCATCGCTCGCCTGATCACCGGAGGATTCGCCGGCGCCGTGATCGGTAGCGCGTTCTTCCACACATTCAGCGCCACCGGCGCCGGTGTCATCGGCGCCGTGCTCGGCACGCTGGGTGGTGCTGCACTGCGCAGCAGAGTGGCCGCCGCCAAGGGGGGTAACGACCGACCCGGTGCGTTCGGTGAGGATGCGCTCGCCGTCGGTGGTGGGTTCTTGGTCGCGTTCCTCGTGAGCCTGCTGTAGAACAGCGAGATGGCACAGAAGTCTGAAGGCTCCTCGGGTGCGCAGCGATTCGACGCGATCATCATCGGCGCCGGCCAGGCCGGCCCGCCGCTGGCGGGGCGGTTGACGGCCGCCGGGCAGACAGTTGCGGTGATCGAGCGCAAGCTCGTCGGCGGCACATGCGTGAACTACGGTTGCATCCCGACCAAGACGCTGGTGGCCAGTGCGCATGCGGCACATGTGGCACGGCGCGGTGCCGACTTCGGTATCGGCACAGGCGATGTCACCGTCGACATGGCGAAGGTCAAGGCACGTAGGGACCGCATCAGCAGCGGCGACCGCGAAGGCGTCGAGTCCTGGCTGGAAGGCATGAAGGGGTGCAGCCTGATTCGCGGCCACGCCCGTTTCGAGAGCCCGCACACCATCCGCGTCGACGACCAACTCCTCGAAGCCGATCGGATATTCCTCAACGTCGGCGGGCGCGCCGTGGTGCCGGATATGCCGGGCCTGGCCGACATCGATTACCTGACCAACGTGGGCGTCCTCGGCCTCGACGTCGTCCCCGAACACCTCGTGGTCATCGGTGGCAGCTACATCGCCCTGGAGTTCGCCCAGATGCACCGCCGGTTCGGCGCCCGGGTCACCGTCGTCGAGCGCGGACCGAGGCTGACGGCGAGGGAGGACGAGGACGTCTCCGCCGCCATCAAGGACATTCTCGAGAACGAGGGCATCAACGTGGTGCTCGACGCCGACGCGATCAGCTTCGCCAAGCAGGACAGCGGATTCACCGTCACCCCGCGCGCCGGAGCCGAACCGATCGCCGGCACTCATCTGCTCGTCGCGGTCGGGCGCCAACCCAACACCGACGATCTCGGACTGGAGGCGGCTGGTGTGGAGACCGACGGCCGCGGCCACGTCGTGGTCGACGATGAGCTTCGGACCAGCGTCGACCACATCTGGGCGATGGGCGACTGCAACGGCCGTGGCGCGTTCACCCACACTTCGTACAACGACTTCGAGATCGTCGCGGCCAACCTGCTCGACAACGATCCCCGCAAGGTGAGTGACCGGATCACCACCTACGCGCTCTACATCGATCCTCCGCTGGGCCGGGCCGGAATGACGGCCGAGGAGGTCCGTCGGTCCGGCCGGAAGGCGTTGGTGGGCAAGCGGCCGATGACCCGGGTCGGCCGGGCGGTCGAGAAGGGGGAGACGCAGGGTTTCATGAAGGTGGTGGTCGATGCCGAGACCGAGCAGATCCTCGGGGCGTCGATCCTCGGGGTCGGCGGCGACGAAGTCGTGCAGGACATCCTCGATGTGATGACCGCCAAACTGCCCTACACCGCGATATCGCGCACGATGCACATCCATCCAACCGTCAGCGAACTGGTGCCGACGATGCTGCAGGACCTCAAGCCGCTGCAGTAGCCGCCCGGATCAGTCGCAGTTGCCCGATCTCGGAGATGTTCTTGGTCAGCTCCACGGTCACCCACAGCACGGTGTCGGCGACAGTGTGCTCGGTGTCCGCGCCCCACGGGAACGTGGCGGCCGCCGTCAGATCCCGTTCGCCGATGTCCGCCAACACCTCTCGCCAGTCCACGGCCAGGGCGCGAAGCCGCGCCACCGCGGCCGGGCCATCGCCGGCCCAGACGACCTCGGACCAGTCACGGCCTTTCCGGTCGGTCAGCGCTGCGATCGCCGCGCTCCACCAGTAGTCGATGTGCCAACTCAACCAGGCGATCGTCGGCACCGGGATCGGGTCGGGTTCGGCCTCGGCCCAGTCCGGACGCCACACCCCGGCTTCGTCCTGCCGAACCGTCCAACACAGACTCGCCGGCTCCCAGAGGAAATCCTCGTCGACAAGCTCCGCGAGGTGCAGTTCGGCCAACGACCATGCCAGCTCGAACTGCCGACGCGCCTCGATGATCATGCGCGGCGCTGCACCAACAGGGTCTGCGCGCAGGTGCCGATGAAGCCCTGTCGGTCGAAGATCTCCGCGGTCGTCACCCCGATGCCATCCGGGCCGATCGATCCCCGGGCCTGTAAGCCGAAATCGGCGCCCGTAGGCAACCGGTGCAGATGCACGACGGTGTCGGTGTTCATGAAGACGAACAGTTGCGGATCCAACGCGGCACCGATGCCATTGGCAGAATCGACCACCATCGCAAGCCGTTGCAGAGGCGTTGTCGGATCCGAATCCACGAGCGGTACACGCGGACTCAGCCAGACCTCGGCGGCTGCCCCGCCGGGGTCCGCCTGCTTGCGCCAATCCACCGTCTCCAGATAACCCGGCGCGCCCTCCCAGGCGTGGGCCTTCTCGGTGGCAACCCCTTCGACGAGCGGCGGATACCGGTCGGTGGCGGCGTCCCGGGTGTCGCTGGGTGCCAGCAGCCAGGCGGTGACGCGCGCGACCGGGCGCCGGGTACCGTCGGCGCGATCGGTCACCATCTCGGCGACCATCATCGAAATCCGGCTGCCCGGCCGGTCGACCCAGGCGCGGACCCGCACGGTCGTCACCGGGATGGCGCCGAGGATGTCGAGTGTGAGTCGCCCGATCCGCAGACCCGATCCCGCAGCGAGATTTTCGATCGCCCTGGTGAGCAGCGCCAACGGCGGTGAGCCGTGCTGGATCTCGGGATCCCAGTTGCTGCGGGTGCCGTCGGTGGATTCGAAGACCTCGTACTCACCGCCAGGCTCGTCGGCGCCGTCACCGGCCCCGCGTCGCCGACGGAAGAGACAATCGATCACGCCGCAGGCTCCGCAGCCCGCAGCACCGCATCGGGATCACCGTCGTCGAGCACCTCGGGCCAGCCGGGGTAGGGCGGGGGAGTGCCGCCGAACTCCGGGCAGTGGGCCTGGTGGGCGCACCAGTTGCACAACCGGGACGGGCGTGGCCGGAAATCCCCTGTGACACCGGCAGACTGAATCGCCTGCCAGATCGCCATCAACGTCTTCTCGAAGCGCAACAGCTCGTCGAGGTCGGGTGTGTAGTCGAGCACCTGGCTGTCGGCAAGGTACAGCAGCCGAAGCCGGGCGGGAAGCACGCCCCGCGACCGCAACAGGGCGACCGCATAGAACTTCATCTGGAACATCGCCTTGAACTCGGCCAGCGCCCATGCTTCCGACGGCGCCTTGCCCGTCTTGTAGTCGACCACCCTGAGCTCGCCGGTAGCCGCGACGTCGATGCGGTCGACGAACCCTCGCAGCAGTGTCCCGTCCTCCAGTTCGACCTCGACACGCTGTTCGCAGCTCTGAGGATCGAAGCGGGTGGGATCCTCCAACCGGTAGTAGCCCGACAGCAGGCGGCCGGCCTCTTCGAGGAGTTCGGTCCGCAGCGTCGGATCGATGTCGTCGGCGACCGAGGGCTGCTCGGCGACGATCCGCTCCCAGGCGGGCATGACCAGAGACAGCGCCGTGTCCGGACCACGTTCGGCCGCCGGCAGGGTGTAGAGCTGTTCGAGCGCGGCGTGCACGACCGAGCCGCGAACCTGTGCGGTGGACGACGGCTCCGGCAACCGGTCGATGGCCCGGAACCGGTACAGCAGCGGGCACTGCTTGAAGTCGCTGGCCCGCGACGGGGACAGCGCCGGCCGCCGCACCGGCCGCCCCGTCGCCTCACTCATGACCCAAGCCTATGACCGGGGTGAGACAAACCCCGGGCACCCGGAGCGGCGCGTCTACTGGCAGGCTGAACAGCTGTGCCCAGAACCGGTCCGTTCGCCGTCGGTGATCGCGTGCAACTCACCGACGCGAAAGGCAGGCGCTACACGATGCTGCTCAAGCCGGGTGGGGAGTTCCACACACACCGCGGCATCATCTCTCTCGACGAGGTTGTCGGTCTGCCCGAAGGCAGTGTGGTGCGATCGACGAACGGCGATCAATTTCTGGTGCTGCGGCCGCTGCTGGTCGACTATGTGATGTCGATGCCCCGCGGCGCGCAGGTGGTCTACCCCAAGGACGCCGCTCAGATCGTGCATGAAGGCGATATCTTCCCCGGGGCACGGGTGCTCGAGGCGGGTGCCGGGTCCGGGGCGTTGACCTGCTCGCTGCTGCGCGCCGTCGGGCCCGAGGGGCATGTGAGTTCCTACGAGGTGCGCGACGATCACGCCGAGCACGCGATCCGCAACGTCGAGACGTTTTTTGGTGACCGACCGCCGAACTGGGAGCTGGTGATCGCCGACGTCGTCGACTACGCCGGACCCGAGGTCGACCGGGTGGTCCTGGACATGCTCGCGCCGTGGGATGTGCTCGACGCGGTCGGCAGAGCGCTCGTCCCCGGCGGCGTGCTGATGATCTATGTCGCCACCGTGACGCAGTTGTCCAAGACCGTGGAGGCGATGCGCGAACAACAGTGCTGGACCGAACCCCGGGCCTGGGAGAGCATGCAGCGGGGATGGCACGTAGTGGGGCTGGCGGTGCGCCCTGAGCACACGATGCGTGGGCACACGGCGTTCCTGGTGAGTGCGCGCAAACTGGCCCCGGGAACGGTCGCGCCGATTCCGCTGCGCAAGAAGAATCGTGGGCGCGAGTCAGTCGTCGGTACTGCGGCGGAGTCCCCGCCTGGCTGACAGCAGCTCGATCTCGGGCCGGGCGGCCACCAGCCGCTCTGCGGCGTCGAGCACCGAAACCACATGACTGCGGTCCGCGGCGACCACGGCCACACCCACGCCTGCGCGTCGATGAAGGTCCAGTGATCCGGTCTCGGCGGCCGACACCGAGAACCGCCGCGCGAGTTCGGCGATCAACGGCCGGACGACGGAGCGCTTCTGCTTCAGTGACTGCACATCACCGAGCAGGATGTCGAACTCCAGCCAGCCGATCCACATCGGCTAGCGCGGCGGAGTCGGGGGAGCCGGGGGAGCCGGAGGAGGAGGCGGCGCACTGGCGGAGGGGGGAGCCGTTGTCTCTCCGTCATCCAATTGCAGCATCAGCTCGGCGGTCCGTCGCGTCAGCTGCCACGACCCGTCTACCCGGGCGAACTCCATCGGGTAGGTGAACTCACCGTCCTGGGGGTTGGCCGTCCTGATCACCACCGTCGCGACGACGTTGCCCGGGTCCGCCTGGGACCAGGCCAGGTCCCGTGCCTCGAAGGTGAGGGGCAGCGACCGGTTGTCACGCAGCGCAACACCGAAACGGTCCAGGTCGGCCGCTTCGTCGAGAGTCGCGCCTTCGATCAGATCGAGTTTCTGGTCCCCTGGGATCGCGGGGTCGGAGAGCCTGGCCATGACGTCGATCAACGCCGCGTCAGGTGGGAGCGGCGGCCCTCCGGGCGCCGGGGCGGCCGGTGCGGGCATGCCCACCGACGGGGCCGGGGAGGTCTCCACCGATGGTGACTCCACCGGAGTAGCCGGCTGGCTGCACGCGCTGAGCCCGAACGCCGCCACGATTGTGGCGGCGCCCAGGCTCAGAGTGGTGCGACGCACCAGCGTCATAGACCGGTAATGCTTACCGAGAGATCAGCCGAACAGGCTCAGGGCGCTCACCGCTGACGCACGGGAGAGCACCCAGCCGTAGCGGCCGCCCGGAACGAACACAGCGTTGAGGCTCTGGCCGTTCGCGGACAACGTCGTGGTGGCAGAGGGTCCGTTGCAGACCGGGTCGGCGACGGTGAAGTTGACGGGCAGCGATCCCCGGGCGTAGGCGCCGTTGATGGCCCGGTCTGCCAGTGCACCGTCGCTGAAGCCGAGGCCACCCTGCACGAGGTCGCTCTTACCTGTTCGGGCGGGTACGCCGGGCGCGAGCAGGCCGTCGATCACAGACCGCAGCTGCCCGGCGGTCGCCGCGCACGCGGGCTGCGCCGGGATGCTGAACGAACCGGGCGCTGCCGACGCGACAGTGGAAGCTGAAATGGAGGTCACACCGAGTGCCGCGCCGCCGATCGCGACTGCTGCGGCGGCGCCGGTAACTAGGCTTTTCAGGGTCACGCCTGTCCTTTCGAAGGGCCGAACTCTCTCAGAGGCTAACAGTGTTGCTGGTGTGTCGAATTCCTACAGCGCACACAAAGACTGAATCGCCGGTAGCGTTGAAGTTGTTACCGCACCAACATCCGGTGTGGGAAAGGAGCTCCCCATGAGTGAGTCCGAGCGTTCTGAGGCCTCTGAAGTCTTTGGGACAACCCCTGATAACCACCTGTCCGCAGAGGACGCTGCAGAACTCGAACAACTCCGCCGTGAGGCTGCGATCCTGCGGGAGCAGCTGGAGAACGCGGTAGGACCACAGAGCGGATTGCGCAGCGCGCGTGACGTGCATCAGCTCGAGGCGCGCATCGACTCGCTGGCCGCCCGCAACGCCAAGCTGATGGACACCCTCAAGGAAGCGCGCCAGCAGTTGCTGGCGTTGCGCGAAGAGGTCGACCGTCTCGGGCAGCCGCCCAGCGGCTACGGCGTGCTGCTCGCCGTGCAGGAAGACGACACCGTCGACGTGTTCACCTCGGGTCGCAAGATGCGGCTGACCTGCTCGCCGAACATCGACACCAAAGAGCTCAAGCAGGGCCAGACCGTTCGCCTCAACGAAGCGCTGACCGTGGTCGAGGCGGGCCATTACGAATCGGTCGGTGAGATCAGCACGCTGCGTGAGATCCTCTCCGACGGGCATCGGGCCCTGGTGGTCGGCCACGCCGACGAGGAACGGATCGTGTGGCTGGCCGAGCCGCTGGTGTCGGCGGAGCACCTGCCGGACAGCTACGAGGACGAGCAGCCCGGCGACGACCGGCCGCGCAAGCTGCGCCCCGGCGACTCGCTGCTGGTCGACACCAAGGCCGGTTACGCCTTCGAACGCATTCCCAAGGCCGAGGTCGAGGACCTCGTGCTGGAAGAGGTGCCCGATGTCAGCTACAACGACATCGGTGGCCTCGGCCGCCAGATCGAACAGATCCGCGACGCCGTGGAGCTGCCGTTCCTGCACAAGGAGCTGTACCGCGAGTACTCGCTGCGGCCGCCCAAGGGCGTGCTCCTCTACGGCCCGCCCGGTTGCGGCAAGACGCTGATCGCCAAGGCCGTGGCCAACTCGCTGGCCAAGAAGATGGCAGAGGTGCGTGGTGACGACGCGCGCGAGGCGAAGTCCTACTTCCTCAACATCAAAGGCCCCGAGCTGCTGAACAAGTTTGTCGGTGAGACCGAGCGTCACATCCGGCTGATCTTCCAGCGGGCCCGGGAGAAGGCGTCCGAAGGCACCCCCGTGATCGTGTTCTTCGACGAGATGGACTCCATCTTCCGCACGCGCGGCACCGGGGTGAGCTCCGATGTGGAGACCACCGTCGTCCCGCAGCTCCTCAGCGAGATCGACGGCGTGGAGGGGCTGGAGAACGTCATCGTGATCGGCGCCTCCAACCGTGAGGACATGATCGACCCGGCGATCCTGCGGCCCGGCCGCCTGGACGTCAAGATCAAGATCGAGCGGCCGGATGCCGAGTCGGCGCAGGACATCTTCAGCAAGTACCTGACCGAGGAACTCCCGATAAACGACGACGATCTCTCCGAGTTCAGCGGCGATCGTTCGCTGACCATCAAGGCGATGATCGAGAAGGTCGTCGACCGGATGTACGCCGAGATCGACGACAACCGGTTCCTGGAGGTCACCTATGCCAACGGTGACAAGGAAGTCATGTACTTCAAGGACTTCAACTCCGGCGCGATGATCCAGAACGTCGTCGATCGGGCGAAGAAGAATGCGATCAAGGCGGTGCTCGAGAGCGGTCAGCGAGGATTGCGGATCCAGCACCTTCTCGACTCGATCGTCGACGAGTTCGCCGAGAACGAGGATCTGCCCAACACCACCAACCCGGACGACTGGGCCAGGATCTCAGGCAAGAAGGGTGAGCGGATCGTCTACATCCGCACGCTGGTCACCGGCAAGAGCAGCAGCGCCAACCGTGCCATTGACACCGAGTCCAACCTGGGGCAGTACCTCTAGACCGGTACCGAAAGCGAGTAGCTGTTGGTCAGGTCGTCCTGCAGAACATGGGCGGCCTGATCGGTGGTGTCGATACGAAGCGGTTCTTCGAGGACGCGGGTTCGATAGGACCAACCCTCGGGCAGTTTCAGTCGGGTGGCCAGGTCGGCAAGGTCGCTGTAGGACAGTGCGGGGTCGACGACCTGGCTCCACGTCTGCATCACCCAGCGCCGGCCGTCCGCATCGATCAGCTCGAAAACCGGTGCGCCGGCGTTGAACACGAACACCGCGTTGCGCATGACGGTGTTGGCCAGATACGGCCCGGGGTTCATCGACGACAACTCGACGGTGGCCTGCCGGAGCATCTCGATGCCACCGAACGTCACGATCTCCCGCTTTCCGGACATGTCCTTCTCGATACTGTCCATCAACCAATACCGCGGGCCGTTGAGCAGTGCACCTGCCGTCCCGTGCTCTCGGGCGATGGCTCCCGCGTCAAGCTGCGACCACAGTTCGGCCGGGCAGTCGTTGAGCGGGAAGGTGTTGTAGACCGTGGCGGTCGGTCCCGCGTCGGAGTCCGAACTGACGCGCACCAACAGGACTTCGCCGTAGCGCTTACCACGCAGTTCGCTCACGACAGTGAATCTAGTACCCGGACAGGCGAGGTCGAGGGGATGTGGTGGAGGGAAGTTGAGCATTATTTCCCATGGTCCACGCCCGGGTTGAGCAGTACCTTTAGAGCGTGACATCGCCAAGATCACTGCTGGCCCTGGTGTTGCTTGCGCCCATGGCCGCGGGTTGCCAGTTCTCCTTCTCGTCCGGAGGTCCGGACTACGAGAAGCTCGAGTCCGCGATCAGCGACGAACTCAACAAGCAGTACTCCTCGATGGCTGTGGCGCGCGAGGTGTCGGCGGTCGAATGCCCCCGGCCCGAGGATTCACCGAAAGCGGGTTCCAGCTTCAATTGCATCGCCGATCTCGAGGGCAACGACGTGCGGGTCGAGGTGAAGTTCACCGACGACGACTACAACGTCGACTTCTCCACCCTCGACGTGGTCTTCGATCTGGCCGAAACCGGACAGGGCCTGTCCGAGGACGTCTCCAAGGACTACGGATTCGAAGTCGTCGTCAGCTGCGGCGACGGGCTCAAAGTGGTCGCCGTCGGTGAGTCGTTCGAATGCGAGGCCGCGGATCGGCGTGGCGATACCCGCCCGGTGAAGGTCACCGCAGGAGGGCCGGACGCTCAGGACACCTGGGAAGTGGTCGGCGCGAACTAGCGGGAGCGCTCAGCCCGACTTCTGGGATAACCTGCCAGCAAATGGCAGGTTTGGCGTGGCGGACCGAACTCGGCGACCGGTTGACGCACGCATGGGCTCAGACCCGCATCGGCGGGGGCCGGGTGCATGTCCTTCTGGGTGACCCCGGGATGGGTAAATCCAGCACCCTGACCTGGCTCGCCGATCAGATCGGAACCGCGGCGCGCATCGTCACCTGTCGATCCGGCGAACTCGGAACTCCGATGTCCACCGCGGCCGAGATCGCGGCGGTATTGCCGATTCCGGCGGCCACCGCGTGGGATTCGACCGATCCCGACCCGATGGCCGCCGCCGACGTGCTCCGTTGCGGGCTGGAGAACGCCGCCGATCTCGCGCTGCTCATCGACGACATCCACGACGCCGATCCATCGAGCCGGACAGCGGTGAATCTGGCGCTGCGGCGGGCGGTGCTCGGTGGGGTGCTCGTCGTCGTCACTGGGCGTCGGGTGCGCACCACGCTGGCCTTCGCCGAGGGCTTCTGCACTCATGAACTCCGCGGGTTGACCCCCGGCCAGGCGCTGGAGGTGATCGGGTCCGCCACCGATTCGCCGATCCATTCCTCGGTGGCCCAGCGTCTCGTCGGCGACGCGTCGGGTAATCCCCTTGCGCTCCTCGAGCTCCCGCAGGCGCTGTCGCGCGACCAATTGGCAGGCGCGCAGCCACTGCCGCAGGAAATTCCGCTCGTCGGCAACCTCGCCGCCGTCTTCACCCGCCAACTCCCGCCACCCGGCAGCCCGGCGCGAGAGCTGCTCGACCGCGTCGCGGTGTCCTCCGACGGTGCCTGGGCAACCCTCGTTGATACCGAAACACCCGATGCCGCTACGGCACTCGGGGAACTCGAGGCCCTCGGATTGGTCAACCTGGCTGACGGCCGACTGTGGCTGCGTCATCCGCTGCTGCGGAGCGCGGTTCTCGCAGGCATGCCCGAGCAGCGGCGTCGTCAGCTCAACATCGAGTTCGCAGACAACCCGACGGTGCCCGAGGAAATCCGGCTGGCACATCGCGCGCAGGGCACCATCGGACCGGACGACGCCCTGACCGACGCGCTCGTCGACGCCGCCAAGGGGATGCGGGCCGGCCGGGGAATCGAGGCGGCGGCTCGCATGTTGGACCTCGCCGCCGAGATGACGGGCAGCGATACCCGGCGCGGTCGATTGCGACTCGAGGCGGCCGAACTGCTCGGGGTGGCCGGCGAGGCGGGGACTGCGCGACACCGACTCGAGGCGGTGCTCGCGGATCCGGCGTCGGGGGACCTGCACGTGGCAGCGACTCTGACGCTGGCCACACTCGAGGCGATGGACGGTGCCCCCGCGGCTGCCCATCAGCGACTCACGGAGTGCCTGACCGTGGCAACGCCCGAGCAGGTCGGGGTCGTGCGCGCCCGGATGGCGGTTCCCCTCGGAATGCTCGGGCTCGTCGCGCAGATCGTCGAGACCGCGGAAGCTGCGGTGGCGCAGACCAAGTCCGGATCGGTCGAATCGGACGTGGCCACGGTGGTTCTCGCACACGCTGCGAGCGCCTGGGACGAAGGTCGCGCAGACGACCTGGTCGGCACGCTCGACACCCTCGACCTGATGGCCGCGATCCGCCACGACCCGTTGGTCGGATTGCACGTCGGCCGCGCGATGTCCATCGCGGAGAGATACGGGCAGGGTGTGTCCGCGCTGACCGGTCTGATCGGTGCGCTGCGATCGGAGGGAGCGCGGGCGTCACTGGCGATGGCGTACGGAGCGCTGGGCGAAACTCACCTGCGTGCTTCCCGATTCGACGATGCACTGGTCTGCCTCGACGAAGCCGTCGCACTGTGTCTGGCCACCGGACAGCGGGCGTTCGCGCCGTTCTGGCTGTCGCTGCGGGCGCGGGTGGCAGCGATCAGAGGCGACGACCAGGCGGCAGCGGCAGATCTGACGCTGGGCTTCGCGATCTCCGACGAGCAGTTGACGTTCGGTGCCCGCTACTTCCTGCTCGCCAACGCCGGTCTGGTCGCCCTCACCGAGTGCCGATACGACGAGGTGATCGGTCACCTGGGCGAGTGCTGGGCCTTCGAGCAGGTGGCGGGGCTGTTGGCGCCACAACTGGCGCGGTGGCACATCGACCTGATCGAGGCGTACGTCGCCCACGGGCGACCCGGCGACGCGGAACCGATCGCCGCTCATCTCACCGGTGTCGCTGCCAGCCCCGGCGCCAGTCGGTGGACCCGGGCGACCGCACTCCGAGCGCAGGCGCTGTTGTGTGCGGCCCGCGATCCGCAGCGTGCGCAACGCCTGCTCGGCGACGCGGTCACCCTCTACGACAACAGCATCGACGCGTTCGACCGCGCCCGGACTCTGATGGACGTGGCCGGGGTGGCCACCGAGCAGGCTGCGCGCGACCACGCCCGTACCGAGGCTCTGTACGGATTCCGCAGAATCGGCGCCTCCGCGTGGGCCGCACGGGTGCCACCGCCGACACACTCTCCGGAGATCGGCAGGTTGACCGACACCGAGCGCCGAATCCTCGAGGAGGTCGCGCGCGGCCTGACCAATCAACAGATCGCCAAGCGACTTCACCTGAGTGCCAAGACGGTGGCCAACCATCTCTACCGTGCCTACCGCAAGCTCGGGGTGTCCTCGCGAACCGAGGCGACCCGGCACATGCTGCTGCGTGACGATCCCCGGGATCAGGAACGTTCGAGTTCGAGATAGGCGTCGCGACCGGCGAGGCTCACCGCCACGTCGGCGATCAGCGGTTCGAAGAACCGCTGCCGGTAGAGCGGGTCGACGCTGGTGCTGACGGTGAAGTACAGCCCGGACAGCACCGCGACGAACAGCGAGGTGTGCACGACGGTCTGTGGTATCGGGATGTGGATGCCGAACCAGGTTCCGGCGCAAGGCGGTTGACCGACGGCGCAGGCTTGCTCGCTGGACCACAACACCGTCACATCGTCGGGGATCGCGATGATGCCGAGTGCGAGGAAGAACGCGAACAGTCCCGCGGTGAAGAGCACGACCTGGATGGCCTGCGCGACGACCATGACGGCCACCACGTTCACCAGTTCGGCCAGTGACAGCGGAGTCTTGGCGGGGTGGGAGTCGGCTTTTCCGGCCAGCGGTGTGCCGGCGAGCAGCGCTGCGGGATCTGACGGCCCGGATCTGTCCTCGCGCAACGCGCTGACCTCGTCGCGGATGGTGGCGATCATGAACACGACTGCCACCACGCTGAAGAATCCGATGGTCTGCCAGAGCCTTTCCCGGCTCATCCGGGCGGCCAACTGCCACAGCTCACCGGTGAAGTACACGACCACCGTCAGCATCAGCAATGGCAGTGCCCGGCTCATCAGCGTTCCGAGGGCGCCCAGCTGAACCCAGGCGAACCGGAACGCCCACAACAGGATCGAGCCGAAACCGAGGTAGGTCAACCAGATCGCCAACAGGGACACTGCGAGGAAGGCCGGCGCCTCGGCCAGCGCTGAAGCCGACCAACCGGACGCGATCACCGGCATCAGGAGTACGAAGATCGCCATCACCGCCAGCGCGGCCGTGCGTCTTCCGGCTTCCGATGCCGTCGTGTCGCGACGGTGCAGCACGTCGAGTACGAACGGCGCGGCCGCCAGGATCGCGGCGATGACCGCCAGTCGGACGATGTAGTCGTAGTCGGGATCGTCGCCCGTCCAGTCGGCGAGCAGCATGGTGAGCGCGGTCAGTGCGCCCAGACCGGCCACCACCGGCGCCGACCGCGAGATCAACGCCCGGGACCGAACCCGTCGCGTCAGCACCAGGGGCAGCCCACGGTGCAGGAACCACTCGTGGATCTGCGGCAGACTCGCTTCAGAGGTGCTCATCGACCGCCGTCGCGGTGCGGTAGCGGTCACGGGCCACCAGCGTGAGCCGCAGGTCGTCGAGCAACGGATCGAGGAACTGGCCCCGGTACTCCTTGTCTCCGACGGCGCGGGCGGCCAGATACATGAAGGTCAACGCGGTGAGGAACATCGTGACCTGCATCAGCGCGTCGGGTATCGGCAGCGTCATGCCCAGGAACTGCCCGTCGCTGGGTCCGTCGCCGGTCAGCGCGGCCAACAGTTCGGGACTCACCAGGATCAACCCCAGTGTGAGGAACAACAGGCCGGTCACCACTGCCACCGTCAACACCTGGGCGATCTGCGACAGGCTGACCACGAACACCACGTTGGCCCGTTCGTAGGTGGACAGTCGCACCCGCCGCGGCCGGTCGGGCATCGTCTCGAACGGTGTCCCGACGAGGTTCTGTGCGTCCTCGGGCTGTTTGGCGCCCGGATCCAGGATGGGTCGGACGCGACTGAGCGTGCTGGACACCATGAAGGCCGCGGCGATGGTGAACAGGAAGATCAGTGCGATCCAGAGCCGGCCACGGCTGACGGTGGACGCCATCGTCCAGACCGGCCCGTTGAAGAACACCAGCACGGTCAGCAGCATGATCGGAAGCGCGCGGAGCAGCATGCTGCCCACCGAGGCGAGATTGCCGATCGTCATCCGCGCCGCCCAGCCCAGGATCGAGCCGATTCCCGTTGCGGTGCACAGCAATATCGCCGCGATGACGACGACCTCGACGATCACGTCGACCAGGATGAAGGCGGTCGGACCCCCGAAGACGGTGCTCAAGGCCGCCACCGCGACCGACACCGCCGAGATCACGATGCGGATGCGCACATCGTCGACACGCGACGCGAGCCAGCCGACCACCGCCGCGACCGGAAGCACCAACACGACGATCGCCAGGATGAACCACTCGGTTCTGGTGGGGGTGCCGTCGATGTCGATGGTGTGCCTACCGGTGACGGTGACGGTGACGATCGAGAACGCCATCGTCGTCGCGAAAGCCGCCAGGGCAGGCACCGACCTGATCCACACCCGTCGCACCAGGGTGCCCGGACGCAGCACGGCCGGGAGCCCGTGCCTGAGGAACCAACGTTCGGCAGCCAGGCGCTGCTCGGAGGTCGGGCTCACCGAGCGCTGCACCCGAGGTGCCGGCGATAGCTGTGACGCGTTGTCATCGTCGGCCAATCTCATCACGAGGTCCGCCTCGATGCCCGCATTCCGCGCAGCCCATGAGCCTGCCCGTGTTGTTGACCTCTACGCTGGCCTGTATGCAACGGATCATCGGAACGGAGGTCGAGTACGGCATCTCGTCGCCGTCTGACCCGACCGCGAACCCGATCCTGACTTCGACCCAGGCAGTGTTGGCGTATGCGGCGGCCGCAGGTATCCAGCGAGCGAAGCGCACGCGCTGGGACTACGAGGTGGAATCGCCCCTGCGCGACGCCCGCGGGTTCGACCTGAGCCGCGCGTCGGGCCCGCCACCGGTGGTGGACGCCGACGAGGTCGGCGCCGCCAACATGATCCTGACCAACGGAGCCCGGCTCTACGTCGACCACGCCCATCCTGAGTACTCGGCGCCGGAGTGCGCAGATCCCATGGACGCGGTGATCTGGGACAAGGCAGGCGAGCGGGTGATGGAGGCCGCGGCCCGCCACGTCGCGAGCGTCCCCGGCGCGGCGAAGCTGCAGCTCTACAAGAACAACGTCGACGGCAAGGGTGCGTCCTACGGATCGCACGAGAACTACCTGATGTCGCGGCAGACGCCGTTCTCGGCGGTCATCGCCGGTCTGACGCCTTTCCTGGTGTCCCGGCAGGTGGTCACCGGTTCGGGTCGCGTCGGCATCGGTGCCTCGGGCGACGAACCCGGCTTCCAGCTGTGCCAGCGCGCCGACTACATCGAGGTCGAGGTCGGCCTGGAGACCACCCTCAAGCGCGGGATCATCAACACCCGCGACGAACCCCACGCCGATGCCGACAAGTACCGGCGGCTGCACGTCATCATCGGCGACGCCAATCTGGCCGAGACATCCACCTATCTCAAGGTCGGGGCGACGGCGTTGGTGCTCGACCTGATCGAGGAGGGGTTCGACCTCAGCGATCTGGCGCTGGCCCGGCCGGTGCACGCCGTGCACGTCGTCAGCCGCGACCCGTCACTGCGCGCCACGGTGGCGCTGGCCGACGGCCGCGAGCTGACCGCCCTTGCGCTGCAGCGCATCTACCTGGACCGCGTCGCCAAGCTGGTGGACAGCCGCGACCCCGACCCGCGGGCCTCCCACGTCGTCGAGACCTGGGCCAACGTCCTGGACCTGCTCGAGCGTGATCCGATGGAATGCGCCGACCTGCTCGACTGGCCGGCCAAGCTGCGGCTGCTCAACGGATTCCGGCACCGTGAGAACCTCGGCTGGTCGGCGCCGCGGCTGCACCTGGTCGACCTGCAGTACTCAGATGTGCGCCTGGACAAGGGTCTCTACAACCGGCTCGTCGCCAGGGGATCGATGAAGCGTCTGGTCACCGAGCAGCAGGTGCTCGACGCCGTGGACAGCCCGCCGACCGATACCCGCGCGTACTTCCGCGGCGAGTGCCTTCGGCGGTTCGGTGCGGACATCGCGGCCGCCAGCTGGGATTCGGTGATCTTCGACCTGGGCGGTGATTCGCTGGTTCGGATCCCGACGCTCGAGCCGTTGCGCGGCAGCAAGGCGCACGTCGGGGCTCTGCTGGACTCCGTCGACAGCGCCGCGGACCTCGTTGAGCAGCTGACAAACTGATCGAGCTATCCCCAGCAATCTCGCTGCCGACCGGTAGTGTGGAAGAACCGGCGGGCAGGGACAACACTGTTGAGCCCGCCGAAGACATACGCAGGAGGCAGCGGTGGCTCAGGAGCAGACCAAGCGAGGCGGGGGCGGCGACGACGACGATCCCACCGGCAGCACGGCCGGCGGCCAGGAGCGCCGGGAGAAGCTGACCGAGGAGACCGACGACCTCCTCGATGAGATCGACGACGTCCTGGAGGAGAATGCCGAGGACTTCGTGCGTGCGTACGTCCAGAAGGGCGGCCAGTGACCTGGCCGCACCGCGAACAGTCCTTTCCGCCCTCACTACCCGGAGCACTCAGCCCCTTGTCTCAAGGTCTTTCACAAGGCGGCGTCAATTTGTCGTCGTTCTCTGACTATCTTCGGCATCAGGCGCCCCACCTGCTGCCCGGCGCTGGACCGGTGCCCACCGACGCGGTGCCCCACGGCACCACGATCGTCGCGCTGAAATACCCCGGTGGTGTGGTGATGGCGGGCGACCGCCGGGCCACCCAAGGTCACATGATCGCCAGCCGCGATGTGCAGAAGGTGTACATCACCGACGACTACACCGTGACCGGCATCGCGGGGACCGCCGCCATCGCCGTCGAGTTCGCCCGTCTCTACGCCGTGGAACTCGAGCACTACGAGAAGATCGAAGGGGTGGCGCTGACGTTCCCCGGCAAGGTGAACCGGCTGGCGACCATGGTCCGCGGCAACCTGGGCGCCGCGCTCCAGGGGTTCGTGGCGCTACCGTTGCTGGCCGGCTACGACCTCGATGATCCGAACGCCGAGGGCGCGGGCCGGATCGTGTCGTTCGACGCCGCTGGTGGATGGAACATCGAAGAAGAGGGCTACCAGTCGGTCGGCTCTGGATCGATCTTCGCGAAGTCGTCGATGAAGAAGCTCTATTCACAGGTCACCGACGCCGATTCCGCGCTGCGCGTCGCGATCGAGGCGCTCTACGATGCGGCCGACGACGACTCGGCGACCGGCGGTCCGGACCTGGTACGAGGCATCTACCCGACCGCCGTCGTGATCGGCGCCGACGGCGCAGCAGACATCCCCGAGCAGCAGATCGCAGCGATGTGTCGTGCGATCATCGAGAGTCGTTCGCGGGCAGACACATTCGGCCCCGACGCCGAGCCTCGAGGTGAGGATTCGTGAGCTTTCCCTATTTCATCTCGCCTGAGCAGGCGATGCGTGAGCGTTCGGAACTGGCGCGTAAGGGCATCGCCAGAGGCCGTAGCGTGGTGGTGCTGGCCTACGCCGACGGTGTGCTCTTCGTCGCGGAGAACCCGTCGCGATCACTGCAGAAGGTCAGCGAACTCTACGACCGCGTGGGCTTCGCCGCGGTGGGCCGTTTCAACGAGTTCAACAATCTGCGCAGTGGCGGTATCCGGTTCGCCGACACGCAGGGGTATGCCTATTCGCGCCGGGACGTGACCGGCCGCCAGTTGGCCAACGTCTACGCCCAGACGCTGGGCACGATCTTCACCGAGCAGGCCAAGCCCTACGAGGTGGAGCTGTGCGTGGCCGAGGTCGCCCACTACGGCGAAACCAAAGCTCCTGAGCTGTACCGCATCACCTACGACGGGTCGATCGCCGACGAGCCGAGCTTTGTCGTGATGGGCGGGACCACCGAGCCCATCGCCACGGCGCTCAACGACACCTACGCCGAGAACGCGAGTCTGGCCGACGCGGTGTCCATCGCCGTGGGGGCGCTGAGTGCCGGCGGCAACGGAACCGAACCGCGCACGCTGGGACCTGCCACCCTCGAGGTCGCGATCCTCGACTCCAACCGGCGTCGCCGGGCGTTCCGCCGGATCACCGGTACTGCTCTGGAAGAGCTGCTGCCGCAAGGTGATCCGATAGTCGCCGACGAGGTCGGCGCGGCCCCGGACCGCGATTCCTAGCCTCACCCCTGTCATCGCCGCGAGCGTGCAGTCCCGGTAGTCCGGCCCCTCGGGCTCCCACCGTGACTGCACGCTCGCGGCATTTGTGATTCACCGGCGAGTCCGTCTTGCGTGAACGGGTCCGAAGATGGATGATCTGTTGCGTATCGTGCACAGCGTTGCGTAATACACAACATCTTCACAGCTAGTCCTCAAGAATCTCACTGCTGAATCGGAGCGGTCCCGCCATGCCCAGAGTCGTCGTTATCGGTGCAGGTATCGTCGGCACCTCCCTTGCCGACGAGCTGACCGCGCGCGGTTGGACCGATGTCACGGTCGTCGACCGCGGGCCGCTGTTCGCCACGGGCGGCTCCACGTCGCATGCCCCCGGACTGGTGTTCCAGACCAACCCGTCGAAGACCATGACCTCCTTCGCCAAGTACACCGTCGAGAAGTTCGGCGCACTCCGGCACCCCGACGGGTGGGCATTCAATGCGGTCGGCGGACTCGAGGTCGCCACCACTCCCGAACGCTGGGCGGATCTTCATCGCAAGGCCGGCTGGGCGCAGGCGTGGGGAATCGAGGGCAACCTGGTCACCCCGGCCGAGTGTGTGGCGATGCATCCGCTGATCGACCGCGACCGCATCCTCGGCGGTTTCCACACCCCGGCCGACGGACTGGCCAAAGCGCTGCGCGCCGCAGAGGCGCAGGGCCGTCGAGCCGAGGCCAGGGGAGCGACCCTGCGTCCCCACACCGAGGTGCTGGGCATCGTCGACGACGGGACCCGGGTCACCGGGGTGCGCACCGCCGACGGTGTCATCGATGCCGACGTCGTCGTCTGCGCGGCCGGGTTCTGGGGCGCGCAGATCGCCAAGCAGGTCGGACTGGTGCTCCCACTGGTCCCGATGGCGCACCAGTACGGACGCACCGGTCAGATCGAGGCGCTGGTCGGACGCAACACCGAGTCGGCCGAAGCCGGCCTGCCCATTTTGCGCCACCAGGACCAGGATCTGTACTTCCGCGAACATGTCGACCGTCTGGGTATCGGCTCCTACAGCCACAAGCCGATGCCCGTCGACATGTCCACCCTGCTGTCCGACACCGCAGGCGAACCGATGCCCTCGATGATGCCGTTCACCGAGGAGGACTTCGCGCCTGCGTGGAAAGCGGCAACGGAACTGATTCCGGCGCTTGATGATTCGAAGTTGGAAGAGGCGTTCAACGGGATCTTCTCGTTCACCCCGGACGGGTTCTCGCTCATCGGGGAGCACCGTGAGCTGGCCGGCTTCTGGGTCGCCGAGGCGGTCTGGGTGACCCACTCGGCAGGGGTCGCCCGGGCCACGGCCGAGTGGATCATCGACGGCACACCGTCGATCGACACCCACGAATGCGACCTGTACCGCTTCGAGGACATCGCACGCAGCCTGTCGTACATCATGCAGACCAGCTCGCAGGCATTTGTCGAGGTCTACGACGTCGTCCACCCGCACCAGTACCGCACCGCGTTGCGCGGTCTGCGCACCAGCCCGTTCCACGCACGCCAGATCGAATCGGGCGCGTACTTCTACGAAGGTGGCGGGTGGGAACGCCCCGCATGGTACGAGGCCAACGCCGAACTCACCCAACGCCTTTCCACCGAGGGTCTGGCCTTGCCCGAACGCGACGACTGGGCGTCGAAGTTCTGGTCACCGATCTCGGTCGCCGAAGCGCAGTGGACCCGTGAGAACGTCGCGATGTACGACATGACGCCGCTGACCCGCTATGAGGTCAGCGGCCCGGGTGCCGCGGCCTTCCTGCAACAGATGACCACCAACAACGTCGACAAGAGTGTCGGGTCGGTCACCTACACGCTGCTGCTCGACGAAACCGGAGGCATCCGAAGCGATCTCACGGTGGCGCGCCTGGGGCCGCAGACATTCCAGGTCGGCGCCAACTCGCCGATGGATTTCGACTGGCTCAGCCGCCGTCTACCCGGTGACGTCGTACTGCGCGACATCACCGGCGGAACCTGTTGCATCGGAGTGTGGGGTCCGGCTGCTCGCGACGTGGTGGCGCCGCTGTGTCCCGACGACCTGTCGCATCAGGGCTTCCGGTACTTCCGGGCGATCAGCACCTACCTCGATGCCATCCCGGTGACCATGATGCGGGTGTCCTACGTCGGTGAACTCGGCTGGGAAATCTACACCGGCGCCGAATACGGTGCAGCGCTGTGGGACCTGCTCGCCCAGGCAGGAAAACCACACGGCATCATCCCCGCGGGCCGCATCGCGTTCAACAGCCTGCGGATCGAGAAGGGCTACCGCAGCTGGGGTACCGACATGACCGCCGAACACCTCCCGGCTGCCGCCGGGATCGATTTTGCGGTGCGGATGGACAAGGCGTCTGATTTTGTCGGCAGGGCGGCGTTGCAGAGGGCGTCGACTCCCGCCTCGATGCTGCGCAGCATCGTGTTCGACGACCCGAATGCCGCAGTGCTGGGCAAGGAACCGGTATCCGTCGACGGTGCCTGCATCGGCTATGTGACCAGCGCCGGTTACTCACCAACCATGGGGCGCACCATCGCCTACGCGTGGCTCCCCGCGCAGTTGGGCGTCGGCGATGCGGTCACCGTCGCCTACCGAGGCTCGGACTTTCCTGCTGTCATCCATGCGGAGCCGGTGGTCGACCCCGAGATGGCGCGGATCAAAAGGTGACGACAGCCATGGGATACGACGTCATCGTCATCGGCCTCGGAGGCATGGGATCCTCGGCCGCCTACCATCTCGCGTCGCGCGGGCAGCGCGTTCTCGGTCTGGAGAAGTACACCCCGGCCCATGACCGGGGTTCCAGCCACGGCGGCTCCCGCATCATCCGGCAGTCCTACTTCGAGGACCCCGCTTATGTGCCGCTGCTGTTGCGCGCCTACGAGTTGTGGGACAAGCTCGCCGCCGACTCGCAGCGCGAGGTGTACCGGGTCACAGGTGGCCTGTTCATCGGCGCTCCGGACAGCCTCACCGTCGCAGGCAGCCTCGCGGCGAGCAGGGAGTGGGATCTGCCGCACGAGGTGCTCGACGCCGCCGGGATCCGGGCCCGCTTCCCGAACTTCACCCCGGAATCCGGTGACATCGCGCTGTACGAGGACATGGCCGGCTTCGCACGACCGGAACTGACCGTGCAGGCCCACCTGAGCTTGGCCGAAAGCGCGGGCGCGACCCTGCAGTTCGGCGAGGAGGTTCTCGAATGGGCCGACACCGCAGCAGGTGTCGTCGTCCGGACCGATCGCGGCACCTACACCGCCGGGCAACTGGTGGTCTGTCCCGGCGCATGGGCGCCACAGCTGCTGGCCGAGTTCGGGATCCCGATCACCGTGGAGCGTCAGGTGCTCTACTGGCTGGACCCGGTCGCAGGAACCGAATCGTTTGTCGAGCACCCGATCTTCATCGACGAGAGTTCCGACGGAATGCAGATCTACGGGTTCCCGGCGATCGACGGCGCGCGCGGCGGTGTCAAGGTCGCCTTCTTCCGTAAGGGCGTCGCCTGTACGCCGGAGACCATCGACCGCACCGTTCGGGGCGACGAGATACGCGAGATGCGCGATCGGTCGGTGCAATTGCTGCCCGCGCTGAACGGGCCGTGCCTGCACACAGCGACCTGCATGTACTCCAACACCCCGGATCAGCACTTTGTGATAGCCCGGCACCCCGACAGCGCCTACGTGACGGTGGCGTGCGGATTCTCCGGGCACGGATTCAAGTTCGTCCCGGTGGTCGGCGAGATCCTCGCCGATCTCGCCATCGACGGCGCCACCGGTCACCCGATCTCGTTGTTCGACCCGAAACGACTGGTGACGTCATGACCAGCGTTGAGCCACCCTCGGCACCCGCACTGCGCGCCACGCTGGGCGGGAACTACTACGCCAGCGCGGACGTGTTCACCACGGAGCAGGAACACATCTTCGAGAACATGTGGTTCTGCGCCGTCCGGTCCTCGGATCTGGCATTGGCAGGCAAGTTCAAGAAGGTGCAGATCGGCCGCGAGAGCGTGCTGCTCGTCCGGGGGAGGGACGGTCTGCTGCGGGCGTTCCTGAACGTGTGCCGGCACCGCGGCGCCCAGTTGTGCACCGAGGCCGTGGGCGAGGTGAAGCGCAGCCTGCGTTGCCCGTACCACTCCTGGACCTACGGGCTCGACGGCAGACTGACGGCCGCGCCGAACATCGGGACGCTGACCGACGACGCCGGCGCCCCGATCGACCGCAGCCGATTCGGCCTCATTCCGGTCGCGCTGACCGAGTGGCTCGGCTACGCCTGGGTGTGCCTGTCGGACACCCCGCCGCCGTTCGACGACGTGATGGCCGAGGCGACCAGAACGCTCGGGGACCCGGATGCGATCAACCGGTACGGCATCGGTGGACTCGACGTCGGCCACCGGGTCGTCTACGACGTCGCGGCGAACTGGAAGCTGATCGTCGAGAACTTCATGGAGTGCTACCACTGCAGCTCCATCCACCCCGAGCTGGTCGGCGTCGTCCCCGAGTTCGCGCGCGGCGTGGCAGCACAGGCGAACATCGGAAGGGGTGCCGAATTCGGTTCACAAGTAGCCGGATTCACGATCGACGGCGCGTCGGGATTCGACCGGCTGCCGGGTATCACCGACGAACAGGACCGGCGCTACTTCGCGATCACGGTCAAACCGACGGTGTTCATCAACCTGGTGCCCGACCACGTCATCTTCCACCGGATGTATCCGATGGCGGCCGATCGCACGGTGGTGGAGTGCGACTGGCTCTACACCGGAGAGGTGGTCAGATCCGACCACGACGTGTCTCGGTCGGTCGAACTGTTCCATCGTGTCAACGAGCAGGACTTCGCCGCCTGTGAGCGAACCCAGCCGGCGATGTCGTCGCGGGCCTACCGCCACGGCGGAGTACTCGTCCCCGCCGAACACCACATCGCGGAGTTCCATGAGTGGGTAGTGTCCCGTGTCGGTTGACGCGAACGGGAGAGCGGATGGACGGCGAGCCTGACCTCTATATCGGAGGGGTATGGCGTCATGCCCGCGATGGGGGGACCCGCGACATCGTCAACCCGGCCGACGGGAGCGTTGCCGCCGTCGTCGACGAAGCCACCCCCGACGATGCCCGTGAGGCGATCGCCGCCGCCCGCCGTGCTTTCGACGACGGTGCCTGGCGCGCCACGCCGGCGACGGAGCGGGCCGCTCTGCTCGATCAGGTGGCCGATCTGCTGCAGCGCGACAAAGAGGATCTCGCCCTGCTGGAAACCCGCGACACGGGTAAGACGCTGGCCGAGAGTCGCATCGACATCGACGACGTCACGTCGGTGTTCCGCTACTACGCCAAGCTCGTCGGAGTCCAGTCCGACCGGGTCGTCGACGTCGGGGACCCGGCGGTCATCAGCCGGGTGGTCAGGGAACCCATCGGGGTGTGCGTGTTGATCGCCCCGTGGAACTATCCGCTGCTGCAGATGTCCTGGAAGATCGCACCGGCGCTCGGCGCCGGGTGCACGATGGTCGCCAAACCCAGCGAGGTGACCCCGCTGTCCACCATCGCTTTTGTGCACCTGCTCGAGGAGGCGTTCCAAGAATTCTCAGTGCCGACGGGCGTGCTGAACCTGGTGCAGGGCAGCGGCGCCGTTCTCGGTGAAGCGCTGACCGCCGGGGCGGACGTCGACTTCATCTCGTTCACCGGCGGGCTCGCGACCGGGCAGACCATCACGAGGGCTGCTGCCGGGAACGTCACCAAGGTGGCGGTCGAACTCGGCGGCAAGAACCCGCACATCGTGTTCGCCGACATCAGCGACGATCCGAACGGTTTTGATGCCGGCGTCGACCACGTCCTGACGGGGGTGTTCCTGCATTCGGGGCAGGTCTGCTCCGCAGGCACCCGACTGATCGTCGAAGACGCCATCGCCGACGAATTCGTCGGCGCGGTGGCGGCCCGCGCCGCCGGCATCACGGTGGGCGACGGCCGCGACCCCGCCAGCGAAACCGGTCCGCTGGTCTCCGAGCAGCACCGATCCAAGGTGGAAGCCTATGTGCAGTTGGGAATTTCGGAAGGGGCAGAGCTGATCACCGGTGGCGCACGGCCGTCCGATCCGGCGTTGGCCGACGGCAGCTTCTACCTGCCGACGATCTTCGACAAGTGTCATCGGTCGATGCGGATCGTTCAGGAGGAGACGTTCGGTCCGATCCTCACGGTCGAGCGGTTCACCACCGAAGCCGAGGCGATCGCACTGGGCAACGACACCGAGTACGGTCTCGCCGCCGGGGTGCGGACATCGGACGCGGCGCGGGGCGAGCGGGTGGCGCGAGCGTTGAGGCACGGCACGGTCTGGCTCAACGATTTCGGGTACTACACCGCCGCCGCGGAATGGGGCGGTTTCGGCAAATCGGGCAACGGCCGCGAGCTCGGTCCGACAGGTCTTGCGGAATACCAAGAGCTCAAGCACATCTGGCACAACACCGCTCCCACTGCCGCGGGCTGGTTCAAGCACTGACAGGTTCGGAAAGGACCGCGCATGGTTGTCAAGGAGCCGTCCGCCGACAGTGGCATGGAGGACTTCGGATACAAGGAGTCGCTGGATCGCAGCATCGGCAAGTTCGCCAGCTTCGCGGCCGGGGTCAGCTACATCTCGATCCTGACCGGCACGTTCCAGCTCTTCTACTTCGGCTTCGGCACCGCCGGGCCCGCCTACCTGTGGTCGTGGCCGCTGGTGTTCGTCGGCCAGATGGCCGTGGCGTTGTGCTTCATGGAGTTGGCCGCCAAGTACCCGGTCGCCGGATCGGTCTACAACTGGAGCAAGAAGCTCGCCAGCCGGCTGGTCGGCTGGACATCGGGATGGCTCATGCTGACCGCGTCGATCGTGACCATCTCCGCGGTGGCGCTGGCCTACCAGCTCAACCTGCCCCGAGTGTGGAGCGGATTCCAGATCATCGGCGACGGCAGCGGTGACTACGACTACGCCGCCAACGCGGTGCTGTTGGGCAGCGCGCTCATCGCGTTCACCACGCTGGTCAATGCGCTGGGAGTGCGGTTGATTGCGAGGATCAACAGCTCCGGGGTGTTCATCGAGCTGATCGCCGCTGTGCTCATCGCCTTCCTGCTGGCCATCAACATCAACCGCGGGCCCGATATCTTCTTCTCCACCAATGGTTACGGCACCGACGAGAGCATGGGATTCCTCGGAGCGTTCCTGATCGCGTCGCTGGCGTCCGGCTATGTGATGTACGGGTTCGACACGGCGAGCTCGCTGGGCGAGGAGACGGTGGAGCCGCGCCGCACCGCGCCCAAGGCGATCGCGCGGGCGATCCTGGCGTCCTTCGTGATCGGCGGCGCGATCCTGGTGTTCGCGGTGATGGCCGCACCCAACCTGCAGGATCCTCAGATCGGGGAGAGCAGCGGTGGCCTGCAGTACATCGTCGAGCAGGTGATGTGGGGTCCACTGGGAACCGTCTTTCTGGTCTGCATCGTGATCGCGGTGACCGTCTGCTGCCTGGCGGTGCACACTGCCGCAATCCGGCTGACCTTTGCGATGGCCCGGGACAACGCACTGCCCTTCGGTGAGAAACTGGCCACCGTCAATCCGAGGACCCAGACACCCATAGTCCCGGCCGTCACCATCGGCATCATCGCGATCGTCATCCTGGTCATCAACATCGGTCAGCCCAAGATCTTCACGGTGCTGACCTCGATCGCCATCATCATGATCTACCTCGCCTACCTGATGGTGACCGGACCGCTGCTCAAGAAGCGATTCCAGGGGCAGTGGCCGCCGAAGGATCTCAAAGAGGGCGGCTACTTCACGATGGGTAAATGGGGGATGCCCGTCAACATCGTCGCCGTCGTCTGGGGTATCGCGATGGCCACCAACCTGGCCTGGCCCCGCGCCGCGGTCTACGGCGAGGGCTGGTACTACGAGTGGGGGGCGTTCATCTACATCGGCATCATCCTGGGCGCCGGTCTACTGTGGTACCACGCCAAGGGCCGCGACCACATCGGTATATTGAAATCGCATGCAGCGGGATCTATTCCGGGAGTCCGCACGGATGGCTGACGCCGGGACCTTCGACTACGTGATCGCCGGCGGCGGCACCGCGGGCTGCGTGCTGGCAGCACGGTTGTCCGAGGACCCCGATGTCACGGTGTGCCTCGTCGAGGCCGGGCCGTCCGACGTCGACGACGACGCCATCCTCGCGCTGTCCGAGTGGATGCACCTGCTCGACTCCGGTTACGACTGGGACTATCCCGTCGAACCCCAGGAACGGGGAAACTCGTTCATGCGCCACGCCAGAGCGAAGGTGCTCGGCGGATGTTCCTCGCACAACTCGTGCATCGCGTTCCACCCACCCGCCGAATGTCTGGACGACTGGGTGCAGATGGGCGCGTCGGGCTGGAGTGCAGCGGAGATCCTGCCGCTGGTCGAGCGGCTCACCCAGACCGTGCTGCTGCAGGATGTCCCGCCCGCGGACCCCTGCGGCACAGCGGTGTTGGAGGCCGCTGCGATGGTGGGTCTGCCCACGGTGAAGTTCAACCGGGGTGAGACGGTGCGCAACGGCGCCGGGTGGTTCCAGATCAACGCCGCCGAGGAGGGCGGCCGCCTCACTCGAATGTCCACGTCGCACGCCTTCCTGCATCCGATCCTTAGCGCCCGCAAGAATCTGGAGGTCCGGACCGATTCCTGGGTTTCGAAGATTCTCTTCGACGAGTCCCTACGGGCCAACGGGATTCGCTACCAGCGGCCTGACCTGACCGGGTACGACACCGTGGCCGCCCGCCGCGAAGTGATCCTGACCGCCGGTGCCGTCGACACGCCGAAACTGTTGATGCTCTCCGGAATCGGCCCCACCGCGCACCTGCGCGAGATCGGCATCCCGGTGCGTGTCGATTCAGCGGGAGTGGGGGCGAACCTCGACGACCACGTGGAGGGCCTGGTGTTCTGGGAGGCCGCCAGGCCGATGGTGACCGAGTCGACCCAGTGGTGGGAGATCGGGCTGTTCACCACAGTGGACGAGGGACTCGCCCAGCCGGACCTGATGATGCACTACGGCAGTGTGCCGTTCGACATGAACACCCTGCGTCGCGGGTACCCCACGACCGACAACGGATTCTGCCTGACGCCCAACGTCACACAGGGCCGATCCCGCGGTACGGTGCGGTTGCGGTCCCGCGATTTCCGCGACCGCGCGCGGGTCGACCCGCGGTACTTCACCGACCCTGACGGCTACGACGAACGGATCATGCTCGCCGGGGTGAAGCTGGCCCGAACCATCGCCGAGCAGCCCCCGCTGGCCGCCTGGGTGGGCGCGGAGCTGGCGCCGGGGCCGGAGGCGACCTCCGATGACGAGCTGCTCGACTACCTCCACAAATGCCACAACACCGTCTATCACCCGGCGGCGACCGCGCGGATGGGTGCGGTGAACGATCCGATGGCGGTGCTCGATCCGCAGCTTCGGGTCAAGGGTGTCTCGGGTCTGCGCGTGGTGGACGCCTCGGCCATGCCGAAGCTCCCCTCGGTCAACCCCAACATCACGGTGATGACGATGGCGGAGAAGTGTGCCGACCTCATCAGAACGTCCTGACGGTTCCGAGCTGCCGTCGTTCCTGGCCGGGCACATCCCGTTCCAGGGATCGACGGACTCAGAGCTCGCCGAGCTCGCCGATGGGGCCTCGGTAGAGCGGTTTCCGGCCGACGCGGTCGTCGCGGATTACGCGGCGCGGGTACCCGACGAGATCTGGATGGTCCGCGACGGCGCGGTGGCGTTGCGCGCCAGCGGGGACGGTTCGCTGATCGACACCGTCGGCCCCGGCGGGATCTTCGGCTACCTGCCGCTGCTGACCGGGGCCGGAATGGATTTCGAGGCGCGCACCAGTGCGCCGAGCACGTTGGTCCGGCTTCCCGGCGCGCTGGTGCGAGCGCAGTTCGCCAAGCCCGCCGGGCTGGCGTTCCTGGCGTCATCGGGTTGGAGCGGTGCGACCGCGGAGCGCCCCACGATCGCGCCGACCATCGACAGCCGGCCCGTCGCCGAACTCGTCCACGGCGAGGTGTTGATGGCCGAACCGTCGGATTCGGTGCGTGATGTCGTCATTCAGATGACCGCGCGTCACGTGTCGTATGCGCTGATCCGGTTGCCCGACGGCCGCCTCGGCATCTTCACCGATCGTGACCTCCGCACCCGGGTGGTGGCCGCGGGTCTGTCGGTGGAGGTGGCCATCGCCGAGGTGATGAGTGCGCCCGCCCGAACGGTGACCGCCGACCTGACAGCGGACAGCGTCCTGATGGAGATGCTGGAGTGCGGTTTGCGGCACATGCCGGTGCTGACCTCGCGCGGCGAGGTGCTCGGTGTTCTCGAGGACGCCGACCTGCTGGCCGCGTCGGCGCGGCAGAGCTTCATGCTCCGCCGCTCGATCGCGCAGGCCGACGACCCGGCCACATTGCAGCAGGTGGGCCGACGTGTCACCGGCATCGCCGTCGACCTGTTCCGCAACGGCACCAAAGCCACAGCGACGAGCGCGATCCTGTCGGTCGTCATCGACAGCCTGGTGCGGCGGGCACTGGAACTTGTTCTGGCACAGCCGGCCAACGCGGGGCTGGACGGCTTCGCCTGGTTGACGCTCGGCAGCGTGGCACGTCGCGAGGCGATGCCGTCCTCCGACGTCGACAGCGCGCTGTCCTGGCGTGACGACCACACCGATCAGGCCGCGCGACTGCGTGCTGTGGCCGCCGAGGTGCACACCCTGCTCGACGGCTGCGGACTGCCGTCGGATCGCAACGGCGCGATCGCCGCCACGGCGCGTTTCTCCCGATCGGAAGCGGACTGGCGGCACGCCGCGCAGGGATGGTTGCAGGACCCGCTGCGCGATCGCGGGCTGATCTTCTCGTCTCTGCTACTGGACGGCAGGGTCGTGTGGGGTGACCCGGGCCTGCACAGCGTGGCAGCCGCGTATCAGCGGGTCCGCGAGGAACATCCGAATGCGTTGCGGCTGCAGCTGCTCAACGCGTTGTCGGGCCGGGTGAGGACGAGGTCGCTGCGCGATGTGCTGTCGCGGCGCGGCGGCACGTTCGACCTGAAGAGTCACGCGCTGACACCGATCGTGAACCTGTCCCGCTGGGGTGGGCTGACCGCCGGACTGACCTCGGCGAGCACGCCGACCCGGCTGGAGGCAGGCGCGCAGTCCGGCGCCTTCAGCCAGCGCGACGCCCGCACACTGGGTGATGTGTTCGCCATGCTGCAGCGGTTGCGATTGGCGCACCAGGTCGAACAGGTCGCCGCGGGACACCCGCCGGGCGACGTCATCACCATGTCGGAGCTGTCGCCACTCAACCGCAGCCTGCTCGGCGAGGGTCTGCGCGAGATCGCGGCGGTGCGACGCCGGGTCGGCAACGTCGGGATTCACGGCGTATAGGGTCGTGGGTGATGGTCAGCCGCGATACCCCACCCGCCGTACAGTCCGTCGACCGCGCGCTGCAGGTCCTGGAGATCCTGGCCGAGACGGGTCAGGCGGGGGTCACCGAGATCGCCGACCAACTCGGTGTGCACAAGTCGACGGTGTCGCGGCTGATTGCGGCTTTGGAGGCCCGCGGGTTCGTCGTTCAGGTCTCCGAGCGGGGCAAGTACCAACTCGGTTTTGCCGTCACCCGGCTCGCGCGTGCCGCAAGCGCCCAGCTGGACATGGTCAAGGTCGGTCAGGACATCTGCGATGAGCTCAGCGTCGAAGTGGGGGAGACCGCCAACCTGGCGGTGCTCGACGCCGATCGCATCGTCAACATCGTCGAGGCCATCGGTCCGTCGGAGATCACGCTGCGCACCTGGGTCGGTCAGACCTGCCCGGCGTATGCGACCTCCAGCGGCAAGGTGTTGCTGTCCGGACTGGACCCCGCCGAGGTTCGCAACCGGCTGGGGCCTGCGCTGGAATCGTTCACCGACGGCACGGTTTCCAGCCCCAACGACCTCGAGCGGGACTTGACCGCGGTACGCGAACGCGGGTGGGCCAGCGTGTCCGAAGAACTCGAGGTCGGCCTGAACGCGGTAGCCGCGCCGGTGTACGACGCCCACTCCCAAGTGATTGCGGCGCTGAGTGTTTCGGGCCCCTCCTACCGCCTGGGAGTGGAGCGGTTCGAAGAGGTCGCGAAGCTGACCATCGCGGCGGCGGACGCGATCAGCCGGCGTCTGGGCTGGATCGCTCGCGACTGAGCGCACGCGCCCACGGTCGCCCATGGCTCAATGCGGCGCGCCCGCGGTTGCGCGACGCAGGGTCCGTGAATCCCCGGTGATGACCGCCAGGATCGTCCGCCACGAATCAGACGGGCGATTGAGCATGCCGGTGTGTGCTCCCCAGCCCGACACCGGCCCACCATCGTCGTAATATCCTGTGCGCAAGCGGATCACACTGTCGACGTCGTCCGGATCCGCCCCGTGCGGACCGCCGGGGATGCCCTGTACGAGCTCGATGAAATCCCCGGGTGGGGTCATCGAGAATCTGAGCACGTGGGGATTTCGGTTGTGCCAGTCGTCGGGGTCGTCGACACCGACGCCGGCACCCGCCGCAGCCAGGAACAGCGTGCGGTCCGACGTCAGGCCGAGCGACTCGGCCGTCCCGACGATCGAGCCGCCGTAGGAATGACCGATCACCGTCACGGGGACGCCGTCGGGCACCACACGTTCGACGTCCTCGGTGAACGCCACCAGTCGGGGCGCCATGTCGAGGGCGTAGCGCGGATCGGCGGCGTTGACGAGTACTCCCGCGGGATCACGGACCTGCGGGAAAGGTCCACCGAGGTAGGTGATCACGGCGACGTCGCCTCCGGTGGCCGAGACGAATCTGCGGGCGGTGGCGGTGTTGGCCGCGGATGCCTCGATCGTGGTGTTCACTCCGGGAACCAGCACTGCGACGCTCTCTGCCGCCGCCAGATCACCGTTGAGTTCGACCAGCGATGCGCGGTGCGGGTCGAATGCGAGGATCTGACGCCGGATCCGGCCGCCGACCCCGGCCGGATCGTCGATCTCACCGAGCAGGCTGCGGTAGAACGTGATTCGGCGCTGGGACGCCGCGTCGTGTCCGGGTTCGGCGACGATCGCCTCGGCGATGTTGATCCGGTTGGCGGCGACCCTCATCTCCCAGGGAACGCCGTCGGTGTTGCCTATCTGCCGGGGGAACGTGGCGGTCAGGTGCTCGCGCTGTGCCGGCGTCATCGCGGCGATCTGCGCGGCGATCCGGTCCTGGCTCATCGAGGGCCAACCGTCGACCACATCGGCCGTCTGCACCGGCCACGCACCGGCGGGAACCGTCGCTGCGGGCGGCGTCACGCGGTCCCGGCCGAATGC
>NZ_JBAUJR010000258.1:0-2510 GCF_049683935.1 Mycobacterium sp.
CGCCTACCGGCGCGGGGACCGGCGGCGGTGGTGCGCCGATGATGCTGCCGCCGGGTTCGATGAGTCCCCCAGCAGGTGCGCCACCCCCGGCACCGACCGTGCCGGCGGGCACTGTCGGCTCGACAAATGCCCCGGCAACGCCCGCCCCGTCCGCAGCGAGTGCGGCTGCGGGCCCGACTCTGATTCCGGCCAGTGTGGTCGCTGCGGGTCAGACCGCAGCCGCACGGGAGCGCCGCGAGTCCGCAGACGCCGCGGCGGCCAAGGAGTTGGTCTGGAAGCTGCAGCACGCCGCGTACATGGCGCTCAATCCCGCGGCGGGGTGGGCTGTCGGGGTGTTCCGCTCACCGAGCGGCACCGAGACCGTCATCACCTCCAATGACGGGTCCAGCTACATCCCGGCGGGGGTGTTCGTTCCGCGCTCCGTGCGGCTGTTGGCCACAGATCCGTTGGTAGACGATTCTTTTCGGCAGAGGTGGTTCGGCTGGGGTGATCCGGCACGGGTCCTCGTCGAGTACGCCCAACTGCGCGCACAGTGGGGCTGGAAGCTGGTCGCAGCAGCCACCACGGCGGGGGTAAACGTCTTGCGCGATGCCGGGGTGGAGCATCCGCCGTCGTGCTCGGGAGACACCAACCCGCTGCTACAACAAGGCGTCGAGGTGTCCGCCCCAGTGCTCGACGACATGCACGTGCATCGGCTGGCGGTGCTGTGGCCCAAGGTGTATCCGCGGCTGCTACCCATCATGGACGCCGACCCAATTTTTCAAGACCGGATCGTCGCGGCGGTGACCGCGGCGATGATCAACGCAGCAACAACCCAGGCCCAAGTCATCGATGGCGGTATTGACGAGGCGTTACGCCTGGTCTGGGCTATCCGCGGCAGTGACCGCGAGCCATCCCTGCAGCAGTGGGCGGACTATGACAAGGCGGCCAAGGCCCTCAACGTCATGACCGCGATGCGCCGACCGGCTTTCGCCACCAACACCGGCGCAGTCGCCGATCCCAGCGACACCACCGAAGAGCTGGCCGACTACCGGGCGCACTGGATGGTTGCGCGTACCGCCGAGCACATCGGCGGGTGGTCCAGGCGCCCGCTGCCGCTACCCGACATGTGCTACGCCGCAGCCGCTACCGGCGATCCTGACCTGCGCGACATGATCGTCAAGGCTCTTATCAGCGTTGAAGAGGACCTCCAATACGAGGCTCCTCGATGAGGACTCCAGGGGGTGCGGACGGCGCGGCCTGGAGAGTCGAGCTGGAGCGCTGGCATGCCGAGCTGGCCCATACCATTGACCAAGCATCTCTGTGGGCACGGGAGTTTCATGTGTCCACCGGGGACGGTCGCTGGGGCGATACCTCGGCACCGCCGAGCTATCCGCTGCTCGGGTACGCCCACCGGCTGGAACGGATCGGTGCGACGCTGAAGATGGTGTGCGCGAACGCCTCTCTTGACCCGCCGGTCTTGAGTTGGGATCGCACCACGCTGCAAGCACCGCCGAGGATCCGGATACCTGGGCGTGACCCCGATTGGCGAGAGGCCGACTACATCGAGGGCGGCCAATATCTCCTCTACATCCGGCCAAGCGGCCCTAATCCCGATATCGTTACTGCGCAACAGTATTGGCGCACTGCATTAGGGTTCGCCGCTCCGTCGGTGCTGGAACGCGAGTTCGGGATACCGCAGCTCGCTATCTACGCGAAGCAGGCTCAAGGGCTGTTCGACATCGCCCATGACACGGTGTGTGCGGCCTTCCGTGACAGCGTGGCCGCCACCTTCGGCCGGATATGGGCCACGTGGCCCACTACGGGGGATAGTGCCCGACCGCTGATGATGTGGATGACAGAGCTTATGCAGTTCGGCTGTTCAGCCGAGGAGTGCGAGGCCGTGCTCCGCGATATCGAGGTGATCGATTCTCAGGCCGTCGCCATTCGCCGCGCGACTCGTACAACCTGGCTGCGGGACACAGCCTGACTGCTGGGGTTATGCGGCGGTGATGGCGATGTGGAGGCGTTTCCCGCAGGCTGCGGCGAGCCGTTCCAGGGCGTCGATACCGGGGATGCGTGCACCGTTCTCCCAGGCGGCGACCGCGGATTGACTGGTGCCCATGGCGGCGGCGAGCTGGGTTTGGGTGAGGCCGGCCTCGGTGCGGGCGGCGTAGACCAGCTCGGCGAGGTCCATCGCCCGGCCGGCGTCGTGGTAGGCCTGCTCGTAGGTCTGGCGCTGCTCGTCGGTGAGGGCGGCCTGGCGCTGGGCGCGGGCGGTTCGATAATCGACCCCACCGCTGGCGGTGGCGACCTTCTTCGCAGCGGCGGGGGCTTTCTTGGCAGCCCTCTTCGGGGCAGCGGTCTTCTTCGCGGTGGCGGTCTTGACGGCCATGGTTGGGTTATCCCTTCTTGGTCTGGTGGCGGCGTAGCGCTTTGCGTGCGCGGGTGATCTCGTTGCGTTCGTTTTGGCGTTGTTTGCGGAAGGTGGTCAAGGTGACCAGCTGGCGGTCGGGGTCGGCGGTGTAGGT
>NZ_JBAUJR010000259.1:0-12242 GCF_049683935.1 Mycobacterium sp.
ATCGTCATCCGGGGTTCGCCACCCTGGCCGGTCCTCGGGAACGGCACCGGCATCGCGGGCGTGCCGGGCTGGCCGACCTGCGGGTCGCTGCGCTGGGACGGTAGCAGCACGTTCGGGTCCAGTCCCAGATCGGAGAAGGCCACGTCGATGAACGGCTGAAGGAACTGCCCCGGCAGCAGATTGGAGATGTAGTTCTTGAAGAACGGACCCGAAGAGACCGACTCGCCCAACGACAGTGAGTACTGGTTCAACAGGTTGAGCGACTTCTGCAGGCGTTCTTTGCGGTTGTCCAGGATCGTCAGCACCCCGTTGAGCTTGTCCAGCGCCGGTTTCATCGTTTCGCGGTTCTCGCCGATGAAGCCTTGAAGTTGTTGGCTGAGAGCGGAGATGCTGCCGGAGATCTGATCCAGCGCCGCGCTCTGGCTCTGCAGTTCGGCCAGCAGCGCATTGGTGTTGGAGACGAGGCTGACCACCTGATCGCTGCGTTCGGCCAGCACGGTGGTGGCCTTGTTCGCATTTTCGAGGAGGCCGCGCAGTTCCGCGTCGCGCTCGTTGAGGGTGTCTGAGAACCGCGCCACCCCCTCCACCGCGATCTTCAACTGCGGTGGTGTGTCGGCGAACGTCGCCGAGAGCACCCGGAGCGAATCGGAGAGCTGATCGGTGTTGAGGCCGCTGATCGTGGTCGCGAGATCACCGAGGGCGTCGGGGAGTTGGTAGGGCGAGGTGGTGCGGGCGAGCGGGATGGTGCCGTCCTGTTGGCCGTCACCGCGCGCGACGACCTCCAGGATCTTGGTCCCGAGCAGGCCCTTGGTCTTGATCGCCGCCTCGGTCCGGTCGCCGAGCCGGATGTCCTTGTCGACCGTGAACGTCACCAGCACCTGGGGTCCGTCCAGCTCGATGGACTTGACCTGGCCGACCTTGAAGCCCGAAACCTGTACGGCCGCATCGGTGGTCAGGCCGCCGGCCTCGGCGAAGTTGGCGGTGTACTCGCGGCCCTGCTCGACGAACGGCAGGCGGTCGTAGTTGACCGCCCCGAGCACGATCGCCGCGGTGGCGCCGAGTCCGACGGCACCGATCACGAATTGGTTGCGCTCACTGAAGGGCTTCATCGCGGTGCGCACCTCCCGGTGTCCTGGCCGGCCACCTTCACATACACCGGTTGTCCGCCCTTGCCGTTGAGCTTGAGCACGAGGTCGCACAGGTAGAAGCTGAAGAAGTCACCGTAGATGCCCTGCCGCGCCAGCGCCTGGTAGGCATCCGGCAGCGTGTTGAGGAGGTTGTCGAAGTAGTCGGCGTCCGCGACGACGATCCCGGCGGTTCGGTCGGTCTCGTTGACCACCTTCTGCAGAGGCGGACGGGCCTCGGACAACAGGTCGGCGATGGTGCCCGCCGCGGCGTTGGTGTAGGCCAGCCCGCTGCTGATCTCCTCGCCCCGGGATTCCAGCCCCTCCACCAGTTCCGAGAGTGAGTCGACCGCCTTGCCGAACTGGTCGCTCTGATCACCCAGCGACCCGAGCACCGTGTTCAGGTTGATGATGACGTCACCGATCAACTGGTCGCGGTCGGCCAGCGTGCTCGTCAGGGCGGCGGTCTGCGCCAGGAACGAGTTGATGGTGCCGCCCTGGCCCTGCAGAGCCGTGATGAGCTGACCGGACAGCGCGTTGATCTGTTCGGGATCCAGCGCCTGGAACAGAGGCCGGAAGCCACCGATCAGGGCGTCCAGGTCCAGTGCCGGTGAGGTGAGGGCCAGCGGAATGGTGTCCCCCGGATTGAGCCTCTCTACCCCGCCCGCGCCTTCCTCCAGGGCCAGATAGCGGCCGCCGATCAGATCGTCGTAGCGGATGACAGCTCGGTTGCCCTGCGTGAGAACCACCGAATCGTCGGCGGAGAACTCGACCAGCGCGGTGGTGTCCGGCTGGATCTCCACCTTCGTGACCTTGCCGACCTCGACACCGGCAATCCGGACGAAATCGTTGGTCTCCAACCCGGTCACGTTCACGAACTCGGCGCGGTACTGATGGGACTTCTCGCCGAAGCGCATCTGCCCGAACACCGCGAACAGAGCGAACACACCGAGCAGGCACACAGCCAGGAACACCCCGAGACGCACTGCGTCTCCGCGGATATTCGCTGTCATCGGTTACCTCTCATGATGGTTGGTCTGTTCCGGTCATGGCACTGGGTAGTGGGGCGGTAGAGGTGCGGGCTGTCCGGGCAAGGCCGGAACCGGGGGCGGGACCTGTTGCCAGGGAACGGCCGTAGGTTGCAGCTGCGCAGGATTCGGAACCACGAACGGCTCGCTACCCGGCGTCGGTCCCGGATCCCGCGGAACCCCCGGCGGGGGCGCCGGTGGCAGACCCGGCCACAGCGGCGTGCCATCGGGTGCGTACAGCTGCGCACCATAGGCCGGGGCGCCGGGGTACGGGATCGGTCCGATGGCAGGCCCGCCGAACAGGTTGCGGATGCTCGGTGGCTCCGGGACCGCACGGGTCACCGGCAGATAGTTGGCGTAGATCGGGAAGGAGATGCCCGGGTTGGGACGCCAGTCCAGTCCGCTGCCGAAGCCGGTGTTGGTGACGAGATTGCGTACCGGCCAGTTCTTCGAGACGTCGGGCAGCGAGCCACAGCCGGGCTTGCCGCCCGGGCCACCCTTGGCGCCGATGATCGGCAGATGCCGCGGATAGTTGTAGGGGTCGTCGCCCAGGGCCAACCCGGCATCGAGCACCAGCGAGCGGCCGTTGCCGCCGGGGCTTTCGTAACCACCGTTGTCGAGGAGGTGCTTGGCGCCCAACAGCAGGCAGGTGTACGACGGGTTGTACTTGTAGAGCAGGTTCGTCGTCGGCTCCAGCACGTTGATGGCCTTGATCAGGTTGGCCTGGTTCGGCGCCAGCAGGCTGATACCGCTGTTGGACAGCCCGATCGTGGACAGCAGCAACGCATCCAGCTCCTGGGACTGGTTCACCACGGTGGTGCTGGTTGTGCTCGCCGCGTCCAGCGTCGTCAGGATGTCCTGCGCGGCCGAACTGAACGTCTCGTTGAAGGACGTCAGCGCCCGGAGGTCGGATGTGATGGTTTCGTTGCGCGGGTTCAGAGCGAGCAGAACCTCATTGGCATCGGTGGTGGCTTGGCCGATGCGCTCGCCCTGACCGCGGACGCCGTCTGCCAGAGCCGACAGGGTGCTGTTGAGCTTGGCGGCATCAACCTGATCGAGCACCGCGACCAGGTTCTGGAACACGGTGTTGACCTCGGTGGTCACGTTCCGCGACTGCAGTACCTGGCCCGCCTCGAGGCGGCCGGTGGGGTTGTCGGGGAACACCAGATCAACGAACTTGGCGCCGAAGATCGTGGTCGCGCGGATCTGCGCCTCGACGTTGGACGGGATGAATTCCAGCTTGTCCGGGTCGATCTCGAGGCGCAACGCGACCGGGGGGTTCTCCTGCCCCGTCACGCCGATGCCGGAGACCCGGCCCACCTGCACGCCGCGAAGTTTGACCTTCGCGTTGGTCTCCATGACCAGGCCCGCCCGGTCGGAGGTCAAGGTCACGGGGACCGTGGATTTCAGCGTCCCGGTGAACAGTGCATACGTCAGCCACACAGCCACGGCGAGCACCGCCACCAGGATGAGCGTCCACCACCCGGGATGCAGACCTTCTTCGTCCATACCTCAGCCCGCCAGGTTGAAGTTGCCGGATTGCCCGTACACCGCAAGCGAGATCATCACCAGCACGAAGGCCGACACGATCAACGACGTGCGCACCGCACGCCCGACGGCCTCGCCGACCCCCGCGGGCCCGCCGCGCGCCGTGAAACCGTAGTAGGTGTGCACCAGCATGATCACCACTGCCAACGCCACGCACTGGATCAGTGACCAGAAGAGATCGACCGGATTCAGGAACGTTCGGAAGTAGTGGTCGTAGACGCCGCTCGACTGTCCGTAGAGGACCGTCGTGCCGAATCGTGCCGCCCAGAACGACGCGAGCACGCCGACGCAGTACAGCGGAATGACCACGAGCAGACCGGCAATGACCCTGGTGGAGGCCAGGTAGGCGACGCTACGGATACCCATCACCTCGAGCGCGTCGATCTCCTCGTTGATCCGCATCGCACCGAGTTGCGCGGTGGCACCCGCGCCGATGGTCGCCGACAGCGCCACCGCCGTCGTCGCCGGCGCGATCAAACGCACGTTGAAGAACGCCGAGGCGAAGCCGGTCAGTGCCTCGACGCCGATTTCAGCGAAGTCGGTGTAGCCCTGCACCGCCACCAGCGCCCCGGTGGTCACGGTGAGGAATCCGACGATCGCGACCGTGCCGCCGATGACGATCAACGCCCCTGCACCCAAACCCATCTGGGCGATCAGCCGGAGTAGTTCGACGCGGTAGTGCGTGATGGCCACGTGGATCGACCGCAGCGTCCGGCCGTAGAACTTGGCCTGAACGCCCACGCTGTTCCATGGATCCGCCACGGACCGGAACCGGGCTTTGAGCCACGGGAACTGAGAATGGGGCCGCGAAACCGTCACATCGTCACCTTTACCGCGACCGCCGTGGCAACGATGTTGATGGCGAACAGCGCCATGAAGGTGAATACCACGGTCTCGTTGACCGCGTTGCCGACGCCGGCCGGTCCGCCGCCCACCGAAATACCCTTGTAGCAAGCGATGAGGCCGGCCGAAAGCCCGAACAGCGCGGCCTTCACCAGTGCGATGAAGACGTCGGTGGCGCCGATGATCAGCGTCAGGCCGGAGGCGAAAGCGCCCGGGGAGACGTTCTGGATGTACACGGTGAAGAAGTAGGCGCCGGCCAATCCGACGAGAATGACCGTGGCCGACAGGGCCAACGACACCAGCATCGCCGCGAGCACCCGCGGAACGACAAGAGCCTGAATGGGATTGATACCCATCACCCGCAGCGCATCGAGTTCCTCGCGGATCGTGCGCGCACCCAGGTCGGCACACATCGCCGTGGCGCCTGCCCCCGCGACCACGAGCACCGTGACGATCGGGCCGATCTGGCGCACGGTGCCCAGGGCCGCGCCGGTTCCGGAGAAGTCCGCCGCACCGAACTCCCGCAGCAGGATGTTGAACGTGAAGGTCAGCAGCACCGTGTACGGGATGGTCAGCATCAACGTCGGCAGGATGGATACCCGTGCGACGAACCAGGACTGGGAGATGAACTCGCGCCACGCGAACGGCGGCCTGAACATCGCCACGAACGTATCGAGCGCCATCGAGAAGAATCCGCCGACTGCCCGGACGGGTTTGGCGACAACGCTAGAAGCGACCATCTAACGGGTCCTTCCTCGTGTACACCTCACCGCCATCGGCCGCTGCCCCCTCCAACGAAGCCTGCGCTCAGTCAGTTCGGCTGACGTTACACATGTGAGGACGCTGGGGAACCGTATATCAACAAAAATTGACGCGGCAACAGGAGACCACTTCCGCACCGCACCGGGGTGATCTCGGCGTCCGGGGTCCAGCACCCCCGGCCGGCGAACAGGCAGCTCAGGGCCGGTGCCGACGGTACCGGCGCCGCTTCGCGGGCAACGGCCACCGGCCTGCGACCACCGCCTCGAGGTCCGCGATCACGCTCTTTCGCATGCCGAACATGGCCTTGGCCACCGCCTCGGCGGGGGCGGGATCAGGGTCGCCGGCCAGTTCATCGAGCCGGTCGGGGACGATCTGCCAGCGCAGCCTGAACCCGTCCTCGAGCCGACCGCACTGCGATTCCTGACCTCCGTCGACCGCTACCCGTCGAGGACGAACGCCGCCGACACGATCCCTCCGGGGGTTCCCGGCCCGGCGTCGGTGTCGTCGGTGTAGCGGTCGACCCTCCCGACCGCCGAGTCGGAAAATCAGACGGGAGCGACCGCACCGACCGCCCGCAGCGCAAAGTCCAGCACCTTGGCCTGTGTCTGCTTGAGGTGCTGGAGGTCGTCGGGGGTCTCGTTGTTCAGCGCCCGGCTGACCACGGCACCGATCGCCTCGGCGTCACAATCCGGATCGGTGATCGGGAACGAGCCGTCGTCGCGACCCCGGCGCAGGATCGTGGCAAGGGAGCGCTCGCGGTCGCACCGCGCACGGTCACGAGTCTCCTGATACCCCTTGGCCATTCGCACCTCTTCGGAGTCGACCACGCTCAGGTGCGCCTGCTGCTCGGGTTCCACCATCAGGTCGAACATCTCACCGATCCAGGCCGCGAGTTGGTTGGCGGGGGTGCCGACGGCCGCTGTGGAGATCCGCTCCACCCGCGCGGCCACCTTTTCGCATTCCTCCTGCAGCAGCGCCAGGAACAACTCGTCTTTGGAACTGAAGTGACGGTAGAACGCCCGTGTCGAGACCTCGGCGCTGCGCAGGATGGCCGACACCGGGATCGGACCGGAGTGCGGCTCGGAAAGGCAGCGGTGCGCGGCCTCGATGATCCTGCGACGATCGTCGTCGGGATCGGACCAGTTCTGCACGAGCGTAAATACTAGGGACTCGGTGGCCGTCCGGTACCCGAGACAGCCGGAAATGCCCCGCTGGGTAACGTGACATCCCTGGGGCCAGCCGAGAGGACGCCTGTGAGCACAATCCGCAGCGAGCCGACGACCGCGACGTTTCGTGGCTCTGACGACCTGACACTCATCGCCGACGAGTGGAACAACCCCGACGTGACCGCGGGGTTCGACGGGTCCCGCCCGTCGGTACTGATGTTGCACGGCGGTGGCCAGAACCGCTTCTCCTGGAAGAAGACCGGGCAGATCCTGGCCTCCCGCGGCCTGCACGTGGTTGCGCTCGACAGTCGGGGTCACGGGGACAGTGACCGCTCACCGGACGCGAAGTACACCGTGGAGGCGTTGTGCGCGGACACTCGGCGGGTCCTCGAGCAGATCGGCCGCCCGGTGGTTCTCATCGGCGCGAGCATGGGTGGACTGACCGGCATCCTCGCCGCACACGAAGCCGGGCCCGACAGCGTGACGCGACTGATTCTCGTCGACGTGGTGCCGCGTTACGAAAAGGACGGCAGCGCGCGCATCCGCGACTTCATGTTCAGCCACGTCCACGGGTTCGAAACACTGGAGGACGCGGCCGAGGCGGTCGCCGCGTACCTGCCGCACCGGCCGAAGCCGCGCAGCCCCGAGGGATTGAAGAAGAACCTGAGGCACCGCAACGGCCGGTGGTACTGGCACTGGGATCCGGCGTTCCTCACCAAGCCACAGGAGGATCCGTTCGTGCGGGTCGAGTTGCTCGAGCAGGCGGCGATCGAGTTGACCATCCCGATTCTGCTGATTCGCGGCAAGCTCTCCGACGTGGTCAGCGAGGAGGCGGTCGCGGACTTCCTGGAAAAGGTCCCCAACGCCGAGTTCGCCGAATTGTCCGGGGCGGGACACACCGCCGCCGGCGACGACAACGACGCGTTCTCGGATGTGGTCGTCCGATTCGTGTTGCGATGAGAGCTTGCGCGGGCTTCAACTTCTTCGAGCAGACCGAACTGCCCGCTCCCCGGGTGAACGAGCAGCAGGCACAGGAAATCCTGTCCTCCCACTACGGGCTGACTGCTCGGGCGACATCGCTGGGCAGCCAACAGGACAAGAACTTCATCGTCAGCGACGCGCACGGCTCGGCCATCGCGGTGCTCAAGATCGCCAACCCCGCGTTCAGCGCGACCGAACTGCAGGCCCAGGACGACGCCGCACAACTGATCGCCGATGCCGACCCGGGCTTGCGGGTCGCAGTGCCGTTGGCCAACACCGTCGGCGAGAAGTGCACGGCCATCGACGGTCTGGTCGACGGAACGGCCTACGTCCGGCTACTGCGATACCTCCCCGGCGGCACGCTCTCGGAGTCGGGCTACCTCGGTCCGGCCGCTGTAGCGGGCCTCGGGGACGTCGCGGGCAGGGTGAGTCAGGCACTGAGAGACTTCACCCATCCGGGGATGGATCGAATCCTGCAGTGGGACTTGCGCTTCGGCAAGGACGTTGTCGACGAACTCAGCTCCTTCGTCGGCGACCCCACGCTGCGCTCGCGACTGCAGACCGCGACACACGAAGCGTGGTCACGAATCTCCACACTCGACGGCGCGCTGCCCCTGCAGGCCGCACACATCGACCTGACCGACGACAACGTGGTGGTGTCCCGGGACCGCGGGGGACCGCACCCGGACGGGATCATCGACTTCGGCGATCTGTCGCACACCTGGGCGGTGTCCGAATTGGCGATCACGGCTTCGTCGGTTCTGGGACACGTTGGAAATGAACCGACTTCGGTGCTGCCCGCGATCCGGGCCTTCCACGCCGTCCGGCCATTGGCGATGGCCGAGGCGGACGCCTTGTGGCCACTTCTGGTGTTGCGGACCGCTGTGCTGATCGTCAGCGGGGCCCAGCAGGCCACCCTGGATCCCGACAACGAGTACATCACCGAGCAGACCGAGGCCGAGTATCGGATGTTCGACGCAGCCACGTCGATTCCGATCGAGGTGATGAGTTCGGTGATCAAGGCCGACCTGGGACTGTCAGCGCCACCGGTCGCAGTGACGGTGCAGGCACCGCTCATCGCCGTCGACTCGGCGACAGTGGCCACCCTGGACCTGTCCAGCACGTCGGAGGTCTACGACACCGCCGCCGTGCTGTCGACCGAGGTGGAGGCCGACGCGGCCCGCGTCGCACTGCGCAACGGCGCCACGCTCGCCGTCACCCGATTCGGGGAGGCACGGCTCACTCGGGCCCCGCGTCTGAGCCAGGACGTCCCCGACGTCGTCGCCACCGGGATCAGCGTGTGGCTGGCGGCCGACACCACCCTCGCCGCTCCGTGGGACGGGGAGGTGAGCGAGGACGGCACCGGCCGAATCACGCTGCGCAGCAAGGATCTCGAGTTGTCGGTCACTGGGGTGACAGATGCCGCCGACGGCAGCGTCCGCGCCGGGCAGCGCCTGGCGCGGGCGGATGCGAATACCCCCGTCGAGCTTCACGTGCACACCCTCGGCTCACCTGGGGTACCGCCGTTCGTCCCGTCTGACCTGGCGCCAGGCTGGCTGGCCTGCGTCCGCGATCCCCGCCCTCTCCTCGGACTCCCACCCGCCGAGACGGTCGAGGTGTCCGACCTGCTGTCGCGCCGCGACGCGAGCTTCGCGCCGGTGCAGGAGTTCTACTACCGCACCCCACCCCAGTTCGAGCGGGGCCGCCGCCATTTCCTGATGTCGACCGCCGGCCGCAGCTACCTCGACATGGTCAACAACGTCACCGTGCTCGGTCATGCTCATCCCCGGATTGCCGCCACCGCAGCCCGGCAGCTTCGACGTCTCAACACCAACTCACGTTTCAACTACTCGGCGGTGGTCGAGTTCAGTGAACGCCTGGCCGCTCTGCTTCCTGAACCCTTGGACACCGTCTTCCTGGTCAATTCCGGTTCGGAGGCGAGCGATCTGGCGCTTCGACTGGCGACGGCCGCGACCGGACGGCGTGACGTGGTCGCTGTCCGCGAGGCCTATCACGGGTGGACCTACGGCACCGACGCGGTGTCGACGTCGATCGCCGACAACCCGAATGCGCTTGCCACCCGGCCAGATTGGGTGCACACGGTCGAGTCGCCGAACAGTTTCCGGGGGAAGTACCGCGGCACCGACGCGTCCCGGTACGCCGGGGAGGCGGTTGCCGAGATCGAGGCTCTGCGCGCGGCGGGCCGGGCGCCCGCGGCGTTCATCTGCGAGAGCGTGTACGGCAACGCCGGCGGTATGGCGCTGCCCGACGGCTACCTGCAGCAGGTTTATGCAGCCGTCCGCGCCGGCGGGGGCCTGGCGATCTCCGACGAGGTGCAGGTGGGTTATGGGCGCCTCGGTGAGTGGTTCTGGGGATTCCAGCAACAGCAGGCGGTGCCCGACATCGTGTCGGTCGCCAAGTCGACGGGCAACGGATATCCGCTGGGGGCGGTGATCACCAGTCGCGCAGTCGCCGACGCCTTCGCCTCGCAGGGCTATTTCTTCTCGTCGACCGGCGGGAGCCCGCTGTCCTGTGCGATCGGAATGACCGTCCTGGACGTACTGCGTGACGAGCGGTTGCAGGACAACGCACTGCGGGTCGGCGGCCACCTCAAGACCAGGCTTCTGCAGCTGCGGGACAAGCACCCCATCATCGGTACGGTGCACGGCTTCGGCCTCTATCTGGGGGTCGAGATGATCAGGGACACCACCACATTGGAGCCCGCATCCGAGGAAACCTCGGCGATCTGCGATCGAATGCTCGATCTCGGCGTGATCATCCAGCCCACCGGCGACCACGTGAACATCCTGAAGACCAAACCGCCACTGTGCATCGACACCGAGGCGGCCGACTTCTATGTCGACACGCTGGACCGAGTGCTCACCGAAGGCTGGTAGTCGGTGACAGGACTGCAGTTCGCGGCGTACGCACTGGCGGTGGTTGTCATCGGCGAGACCATCGCGCTGGTGGTACTAGCGCTGCGCTTGAAGGCGGCGCAGCAGGAGGCAGAAGAGCTGCGTCGCCGTGTTGATACCCGCCAACTGCTGCTTTCCGGAGGCACCAAGGCCGTCAAGACCGTGTGGGAGACCGCAGGCATCCTGCGCAGAGACGGCTTCGGCGCGGCCGTGCGGTCCTCGATCGAGGAACTCGCCGACTGGGCTGAGGTGGAGCGGCCCGACCTGGCGAGGCTGGCACCCGGCGGCCGAGTGGCGATCATGTTCTCCGACATCGAGGAGTCCACTGCGCTCAACGAACGCATCGGCGATCGAGCCTGGGTCAGGCTGATCGGCAAGCACGACAAATCGGTGCGCCGACACGTCGACGAACACGACGGCTACGTCGTGAAGAGCCAGGGCGACGGATTCATGGTGGCGTTCGCCAAGCCCGAGCAGGCAGTCCGGTGTGCGGTCGACATCCAGCGTTCACTGCGAAAGGACCGCAACGGCATTCGGGTGCGGATCGGTATCCACGTCGGCAAGTCGGTGCTTCGTGGTGACGACCTGTTCGGCCGTAACGTCGCCATGGCGGCCCGGGTTGCCGCAGAAGCCGACGGCGGCGAGATCCTGGTCAGCGAAGCGGTACTCGACGGCTGCGGGGACCTCGCAGACATCGGCTTCGACGACGGTCGGGACGCCGAGCTCAAGGGCTTCGCCGGGACTCAGACCCTGTATGCGGTGGCGCTCTAGCCTCGGTCGTGCCTGTGCTGCCAGCAGATCGGACGTGTCGGACCTGTCTGTGATGATGGTGTCATGTCCTCGGCTGCACCGTGTTTCATCCCGAGCCCGCCCCGGGGGGCGCGGCTGGAGGTGCTGTTCGAGGAACTCTCCGAGCTGGCCGGGCAACGGAATGCGATCGACGGGCGCATCGTCGATATCGTCGCCGAGATCGACCGCGACGGGCTGTGGGCGACCACCGGCGCCAAAACAGTCGCTGCGCTGGCGGCCTGGAAACTGGGCACCTCCCCGCACAACGCCGAGACCCTGGACACCGGCGCCGAACGGGTCGAGACCTTCCCGCGCTGCCTCGACGCGCTGCGTGAGGGCCGGTTCTCCCTCGATCAGGTCGGTGTCATCGCCGAACGCGCCGCCGACGGCTCCGATGACCACTACGCGGTGCTGACCGAGAGCGCCACGGTCTCCCAGTTGCGGATCGCGACCAAGGCCGAACCCCGACCCGAACCCGACCCCTCACCGCAACCCGAAGCCGATTCTGAATTCGATGGTGAACCCGAACCGCAGCCACCGCCCGGACCCGAACGCACGATCAGCAAAACCAGCGACCACACCCACACCACCTACCGGATCCGGCTCCCCCACGCCGAAGCGGCCACCGTCGACGCCGCCCTGGCCTCGCACCTCGACGGGTTGGTCGCCGACTGGAAACACGCTCACGGATCCGGTGAAGACCGTGGCGAACCTGCGTCAGATCAGGCGCCACCGTTTCCGAGCACCATCGATGCGTTCATGAGTCTCATCGAGGCCGGTTGGGACACCGAGGTCGCGCGCCGCCCGCACGGGCAGCGCACCACCGCGGTGATCCACGTCGACGCCGACTCCCACGTCGCCGCCCTGCACCTGGGGCCGCTGCTCTCCGCGGAGGACCGCCGATTCCTGCTCTGCGATGCGACCTGCGAAGTCTGGTTCCAACGCCACGGCCAGGTGATCGGCGCCGGGCGGGCCACCCGCACAGTCAACCGTCGGTTGCGCCGGGCGCTGGAACACCGCGATCGCTGCTGTGTGGTCCCCGGGTGCGGGGCGACCCGCGGGTTGCACGCCCACCACGTGCGGCAC
>NZ_JBAUJR010000260.1:0-1949 GCF_049683935.1 Mycobacterium sp.
GGTGAACCGCACGCTGCCGCGGGCCGAGCGGCTGGTGCAGAACCTGCGGGCTCAGGGCGTCGACGCGCACGCGTTCCCGTTCGACCATCTGCCGCCGGTGCTCGCCGACGCAGACGTCGTCGTCTCGTGCACCGGCGCTGTGCGACCCGTGGTGTCGCTTGCCGACGTGCACCGCGGCCTCGCTCACGGCCTGGAACCTCGGCATCTGGTGGTGTGCGATCTCGGGATGCCCCGTGATGTCGACCAGGCCGTCGCCGGTCTGCCCGGCGTCACGCTGGTCGACATGGAGCGGATCCAGCGGGAGCCGTCCGCCCGCGCGGCCGCCTCCGACGCCGAAGCAGCCCGCGCGATCGTCGCGGCCGAGGTCGCCAACTATCTGGCCGGACAGCGGATGGCGGAGGTCACGCCGACCGTCACCGCGCTGCGCCAACGGGCCGCGGACGTGGTCGAGGCCGAGTTGCTGAGGCTGGACAACCGACTGCCCGGCCTGGACACCGCTCATCGCGACGAGGTGGCCAAGACCGTGCGCCGCGTCGTCGACAAACTGCTGCACGCGCCGACGGTGCGGGTGAAGCAGTTGGCGAGTGCGCCCGGCGGAGACAGCTACGCCGAGGCGCTCCGTGAGCTCTTCGAACTCGATCAGCAAGCCGTCGACGCGGTGGCCGCGGGTGAGTTACCCCTCATGACAACCGATCTCGACAAGACCGAGTAACTCGACTCCCCGCACGCGGGAGGTGCCCCAGCTCCATGAAAGACACCAAGTGATCCGTATAGGGACCCGGGGAAGCCTGCTGGCGACAACCCAGGCCGGCGTCATCAGAGACGCCCTGATCGACCGCGGCCAGTCCGCCGAACTGGTGATCGTGTCCACCGCCGGGGATCGCTCCCACGCGCCGATCGCCGAGATCGGTGTCGGGGTGTTCACCGCGGCACTGCGCGAGGCGATCGCCGACAACACCGTCGACATGGCGGTGCACTCCTACAAGGATCTGCCCACCGCCGCGGACCCGCGCTTCGTGATCGCCGCGATCCCGGCGCGCGCGGACGCCCGTGACGCGCTGGTCGCCCGCGACGGACTGGTGCTCGGGGAGCTGCCGAACGGGTCGACTATCGGGACATCGGCACCGCGACGGGCCGCGCAGCTTAGAGCACTGGGTCTCGGTTTGGAAATTCGCCCCCTACGAGGCAACCTAGACACCAGGTTGAACAGGGTAAGCAGCGGTGATCTCGACGCCGTCGTCGTGGCCCGGGCGGGATTGGCCCGCATCGGTCGCCTCGACGCTGTCACCGAGACGCTGGAACCGGTACAGATGTTGCCGGCGCCGGCTCAGGGGGCATTGGCAGTCGAGTGTCGTGCCGGTGATACGGCGCTCGCGGAACTGTTGGCGGAGTTCGACGACGCCGACACCCGGGCATCGGTCACCGCAGAGCGAGCCCTGCTGGCCGAACTGGAGGCGGGCTGCTCCGCACCGGTGGGCGCGATCGCGGAAGTGGTCGAGTCGATCGATGAGGACGGCCGGATCTTCGAAGAGCTGTCGCTGCGCGGCTGCGTGGCGACGCTAGACGGATCCGACGTGATCCGTGCGTCCGGTATCGGGACACCCGGTCGGGCACGAGAGCTTGGGCTCTCGGTGGCCGCGGAGTTGTTCGAGCTGGGAGCGCGGGATCTGTTGGACGAACGCGGGAGAGATGCATGAGCTTGCGAGGACGCAAGAACAAGCCCGGCCACATCACGTTCGTCGGCTCCGGGCCCGGTGATCCAGGCCTGCTGACGACACGTGCCCGCACCGTGTTGGCGAACGCCGCCCTGGTGTTCACCGACCCCGACGTTCCTCAGGCGGTGCTCGCCCTCGTGGGGTGTGAGCTGCCGCCGCCGTCGGGACCGCTGCCGTTTGTCGCCGCCGACGCGGCTCCGAAGACCGATGCGGCCAAATCGGCCGCCGCCGAGG
>NZ_JBAUJR010000261.1:0-28028 GCF_049683935.1 Mycobacterium sp.
GACCTGCACCCCGGCCAACCGGTCGGCGAGGTGCGCGCGCAGGGCGGGCACATCCAGGACGGCGTAGTCCCAACCCAGCTGATGCTCGGTCAGGGCGATCGCCCGCCCGGGGGTGCGGGCTGCGACCACCGAAGCCGGCAGATCCACGGGAAGCTCCCGGCTCCACATCCCGTACGTCGCCGTCCACGGCTGATCCGGAGACGGGTCCAGCAGGCCGGTGGCCAGCCCGAGCCGGGAGCACGCCCCCGCCAACGCCATCCCTGCGGGACCTCCCCCGACCACCAACACGTCCATTGGTCCCATCGTGCCTCGTCTCGCAGACGAACTCGTGAAGCCCTGGCAGTCAGAGAACCAGCGGCCGCGAGTAGTGGTAATCAACTGCTATTTTGCCATTTGATTGGTAATCTTTTGCCATGTACGTGACGGTGGACCGGGTGGGGCGCGTAGTGATCCCGAAAGCGCTCCGGGTGGCACTGGGCATCACACCGGATACGCAGCTCGAACTGATTCAAGACGGCACCGGGCTCAGAATCGAACCGGTTCGACGGCAGCAACGTTCGATCGGCACCAGCGACGGGCTGCCGATCCTCGGCGCCGTGGAAGGCTCGGTGCTGACCGATGCCGACGTGCGTCGGCTTCGCGATGACATCCAACGCTGACCGCTGGGCCTGCGACACCAGCGTCGCCGTCGCCGCTCTCGACCCCACTCATGAAGCCCACGCGGCTTGCCGCCGCGTGCTGGTCACGCTGCGTCCAGCGCTGGCGGGGCATGCGAGCTTCGAGACGTACTCGGTGTTGACACGGCTCCCACTCCCATTGCGCCTGAGTGCGGGCCAGGCAGCCGCGGTCCTCGCTGCGGCCTTCCCCGACGACTGCTGGCTTGATGCGCCTGCGACCCGGGGCCTCTGGCAACAACTGTCCGGTCTCGAGATCGTCGGTGGATCGAGCTACGACGCTCTTGTCGCCCAGGCGGCTGTTGTGAACCGCCGCAGCCTGCTCACACGTGATCGTCGGGCAGAGCGCACATACCGCGCACTCGGCGTCGAGTACCGCCTCGTGGAATGACGTCCGCTCGGGCCCTCGCTTCGGCGCGATCGCACATGGGTCGACACTCGCTAGTCTCGTCCCGTGCGCATCTACGTCCCCGCAACCCTGGCCATGCTCCAGCAGCTGGTCGCCGACGGATCGCTGCGCCCGGTCAACGGCACCGCGTTCGCCCTGACCCCGACGCTGCGCGAGGCGTATTCCGACGGTGACGAGGACGAACTCGCCGACGTGGCGCTGCGGGAGGCGGCCCTGGCGTCACTGCGACTGCTCGGCGACGCCGACCCCGACGGCGGACTCCCGGCCCGGCGTGCGGTGTTCGAAGCCGACGTCGACGACGACGACGTCACCTTGCGGCCCGATCTGGACGACGCCGTGGTGCGGCTGGCGGGGGTGGTCGGACTCGGCACCGTGATCGCCGCCTACGTCGACACCGCGGCTGCCGAGCCTGCGGTGCTGGCCGCCGTCGGGGTGGTCGACGCCGCGGATCTGGGGGACGAGGACGCCGAACTGACGGTCGGCGACGCCCAGGACCACGACTTGGCGTGGTATGCGCCACAGGAGCTGCCATTTCTGCTGGACCTGCTGTGAGGGGCTGGATACGACTCCGTAACTTACGGTACCGTAGGTAGGCGTTTACGGAACCCGTAGGCACTCCATCCGGGCAGGAGCCGTCATGGCCAAGAACACCATCAAGACCACGGCCAAGGTCGCCGACACCGTCCGGCCCACCGTCGCCGGAGCCACCCGTCACCCGGGCCTGCACATGCTGCGCACCATCGCCGGCCGGATCACCACGCCGCTGCTGCCCGACGACTATCTCAAGCTGGCCAACCCGCTGTGGTCCGCCCGCGAGTTGCGCGGCAAGGTGGTCGAGGTGCGCCGGGAAACCGTCGACTCGGCCACCCTGGTCATCAAGCCCGGCTGGGGGTTCTCGTTCGACTATCAGGCGGGCCAGTACGTCGGCATCGGCCTGCTGGTCGATGGACGCTGGCGCTGGCGGTCGTACTCACTGACCAGCGTTCCGGAAGGGCGCCTGGCCCGTGGCAGGGGCTCGCGCACCATCACGATCACCGTCAAGGCCATGCCCGAGGGTTTCCTGTCGACTCACCTTGTCGGCGGGGTCGAACCCGGCACGATCGTGAGACTCGCGGCGCCGCAAGGCAATTTCGTGATGCCGGACCCGGCGCCGGCGTCGGTGTTGTTCCTCACCGCCGGGTCGGGTATCACGCCGGTGATCTCGATGCTGCGCACGTTGGCCCGCCGCGGACAACTCGGTGACGTCGTACATGTGCATTCGGCGCCGACGGAATCCGATGTGCTGTTCGCCGAGGAGCTTTCCCAGCTGACGAATCAGCACGACGGTTATAGGCTGACGGTGCGCGCCACCCGCACCGAAGGCCGGCTCGATCTCGCCCGCCTCGCCGAGGTGGTTCCCGATTGGCGGGAGCGTCAGACCTGGGCGTGCGGACCGGAGGCGATGCTCGGCTCTGCGGAGCGGACCTGGGTGTCGGCCGGCATCGCCGACAACCTGCATCTGGAGAGGTTTGCCGCGGCGCGCACCGCGGTACACGGAAGCGGCGGCACGGTCGAGTTCGCACGCGCGGGCAAGACGACCACCGTGGACGCAGCGACATCGCTGATGGATGCCGGCGAAGCGGCCGGCGTGCAGATGCCATTCGGCTGCCGTATGGGTATCTGCCAGTCGTGTGTGGTGGGCCTTCTGAAGGGCCACGTGCGCGATCTGCGCACCGGGGTCGAACACGAACCCGGCACCCGCGTGCAGACGTGCATCTCCGCCGCATCGGGCGACTGTGTGCTCGACGCATAACATTTACTGGGTAGTAACCTACGATTACGTAGGTTACGGTAGCGTAGGTACCTCGAGAGGAGGCTGACCATGGCGATCACCGACGTACCTGAATTCGTCCACCTGACGGACGCGGACATCGACAACCTGGCGCACGAACTGGATGCGATCCGCCAAGACATCGAAGACTCCCGCGGCGCGCGCGACGCGCGCTACATCCGCCGCACCATCGGTTTCCAACGCGCGATGGAGGTGGCAGGCCGGTTGATGCTGGCGGGCAGCTCCAAGCGCTCGTACTGGTGGGCCGGCACCGCAACACTGGGCGTGGCCAAGATCATCGAGAACATGGAGATCGGCCACAACGTCATGCACGGCCAGTGGGACTGGATGAACGACCCGGAGATCCATTCCTCCACGTGGGAATGGGACATGAGCGGCGCGTCCAAGCACTGGCGGTTCACTCACAACTTCATGCACCACAAGTACACCAACATCCTCGGCATGGACGACGATGTCGGCTACGGCGTCATCCGGGTGACGCGCGACCAGCGGTGGAAGCCGGCCAATCTGTACGGCAACCTGCTGTTCAACACGCTGCTGGCGATCGGCTTCGAATGGGGCGTCGGACTGCAGCATCTGGAGCTCGGCAAGATCTTCCAGGGCCGCGACGATCGCAAGGCCACGCTCGAGCGGGTCAAGGAGTTCGGCGTCAAGGCCGGCCATCAGGTGGCCAAGGACTACGTCGTCTATCCCGCACTGACCTCGCTGTCACCGGGCGCGACGTTCACCTCCACGCTGAAGGCCAACGCGGTGGCCAACGTCATCCGCAACGTGTGGGCCAACGCCGTGATCTTCTGCGGTCACTTCCCTGACGGCGCAGAGAAATTCACCAAGACCGACATGATCGGCGAGTCGCGCGGACAGTGGTATCTGCGGCAGATGCTCGGCAGTGCGAACTTCGAGAGCGGCCCGGCGCTGCGCTTCATGAGCGGCAACCTCTGCTACCAGATCGAGCATCACCTGTACCCGGACCTGCCCAGCAACCGGCTGCACGAGATCTCGTTCCGGGTCAAGGAGATCTGTGACAAGTACGACCTGCCCTACACCACGGGATCGTTCCTGGTGCAGTACGGCAAGTCGTGGCGGACCATCGCCAAACTGTCTCTGCCGGACCGGTTCCTGCGGGACACCGCCGACGATGCGCCCGAGACGCGCAGCGAGCGGATGTTCACCGAACTGGATTCGGGCGAGCGGCGTGGCTTGAAGTCGGCCATCGCCGCGGTGCGGGCACGACGACGCGCCAAGGCGGCGCAGAAGGCTCCCGCCAAGCGCGACGATCTGGCTGCGTAACTGTCTTTCGTTGAAACTGCGCTGAGGGCGGGGATTACTTGTAGTTCCGCGCCCTCAGCGCAGTGTCGATTCTCGCTGTGGTGCTAGTCGGGCACGTAATCCATGGTGTCCGGGTTGGGCCCGATGCGACCGTCCTCACCCTTGTCCAGAGCGTTGATCGCGTCGAAGTCCTCAGCGCCGAGCTCGAAGTCGAACAGGGCGAAGTTGTCCTTGATGCGTTGCAGCGTCACCGATTTCGGGAACACGATGTCGCCGCGCTCGATATGCCACCGCAACACCACCTGCGCCGGTGACTTTCCGGTCGCCTCGGCGATCCGGGCGACGGCGGGATCGTCGAGCACCTTGCCCTGCGCGATCGGAGACCACGCCTCGGTCGCGATTCCGTGCTGCTGGCCGTACTCACGAACCGCATTGTTCGCGAAGTACGGATGCACCTCGATCTGATTCACCGCGGGGACGGTGCCGGTTTCCTCGGCAAGCCGCTGCAGATGGGCGACCTGGAAGTTCGACACCCCGATGCTGCGTGCACGTCCGTCTTTCTTGAACTCCTCCAACGTCTTCCACGTCGAGACGAAGTCACCGTCGTAGAGCGTGGGCAGCGGCCAGTGGATCAGGAACAGGTCGACATACGAATCGTCACCGTCGAATCCCAGCGCCGACAGCGTCTGGTCGAAGGCCCGCCGGGCGTCGTCCGGCTTGTGGAAACCGTTGTTGAGCTTGCTGGTGACGTACACCTCGCCCCGGTCGACGCCGGCGTCCCGGATGCCGTCGCCGACACCCTTCTCGTTCTGGTACATCTCCGCGGTGTCGATGTGGCGGTAACCGATGTCGAGTGCCGTCTTCACCGCAGATGCGGTCTCCTGAGGCGGGATCTGGAACACACCGAAACCCAGTTGGGGAATCTGCGTGCCGTCGTTCAAATCGATCATGGGGATATGGGTCATACCAGTTCACCTTTCCGTGTCCTTCGCCGTCAGCGTGCCCGGTGGGCAGTCGCTGCAAACCACGCTGTCCGGTCAGCCTTCGCGCATCGCCACCAGCAGTCGCCGGGCGGCGCCGACTCGTCCGGCGGCCGGACCCGTCAAAGCGTCGAGCGCACATTCCGGATCTGCCGGCGGCCCCATGTGCCCGCACCCCCGTGGGCAGTCGGCGATCGCTTCGGCCAGGTCGGAAAACGCCAACATCACATCGTCGGGAGCGATGTGCGCCAGACCGAACGACCGGATTCCCGGTGTGTCGATCACCCAGCCGCCGAAGCTCAACGGCAGCGCCACCGACTGGGTCGAGGTGTGCCGGCCCCTGCCGATATCGGTCACCGCGCCGATCGCCCGCTCGGCCTCGGGGACAAGGCGATTGACCAGCGTGGACTTACCCACCCCCGAATGCCCCAGCATGGCGGTGACCTTGTCGGTCAGCACCGAGACCACCTCGTCGAGGTCATCGCCGCGCCCGGCCGTGACGATCGTCAGGTCGAGGTCGGCGAACTGCGCGGTGAACGACGCAGCCGACGCGAGATCGGTTTTGGTCAGGCACAGAATCGGAACCAGCCCGCCGGCGTAGGCGGCGATCAACGCGCGTTCCACCAGACCGGCCCGCGGCGGGGGATCGGCCAGCGCCACCACGATCAGCAGCTGGTCGGCGTTGGCGACGAACACCCGCTCGGACGGGTCGGTGTCATCGGCGGTGCGCCGCAACACTGTTCGGCGCTCACCGCGGCGCACGATGCGGGCCAGGGTGTCGGTGCGCCCGGAGAGATCGCCGACGATGTCGACGTCGTCACCGACCACGATCGGGGTGCGGCCCAGCTCGCGCGCCCGCATCGCGGTCACCCGGCGGTCCGGGTCACGTCCGAGCACACAGCCCCACCGGCCCCGGTCCACCGCGACCACCATGGCCTCTTCGGCGTCGGCGTGCTCGGGGCGGGTCTTGGTTCGCGGCCGCGAGGTCCGGCCGGGGCGCACCCGGACATCGGTCTCGTCGTACTCGCGAGGAGTCAATCGCGGACCATCAGGTCGTCGCTCTGACCGGCAAGCATGTCGGCCCACAGCTGCGGGAAGTCGGGCATCGTCTTGGCCGTGGTGCCGATGTCCTCGACCTGCACCCCGGGTACCCGTAGTCCGACGATCGCGCCCGCCGTCGCCATCCGGTGATCGGCGTAGGACCGCCACACGCCCGCGCGCATCGGTTGCGCGGTGATGGTCAACCCGTCCGGTGTCTCCTCACACTCGCCGCCGAGTCGGTTGAGTTCGGTGCGCAACGCGGCCAGGCGATCGGTCTCGTGGCCACGCAGATGTGCGATGCCGCGCAGCCGCGACACCGATCCCGGCGTGGCCAGTGCGGCGAGCGCGGCCACCGACGGTGTCAGCTCCCCGACATCACGAAGGTCGACGTCGATACCGTCGTAGGCTGTCGAGCCCTGCACTTCCAGATATGAATCACCCTGCCGGACAACCGCACCGAGCTTCTTCAAGATCGACAGGATGGTGCCGGCGGGCTGGGTGCTCACCGCGGGCCACCCCATGATCCGCACCGCGCCACCGCTGACCACGGCGGCAGCCAGGAACGGCACCGCGTTCGACAGGTCGGGCTCGACGCTCCAGTGTCGTGCGGCGATCCGGCCGGGGGAGACCTGCCACCGGTCGGGTTGGGAGTCGTCGACCTCGACGCCGGCGTCGCGCAGCATCGCCACCGTCATGGCCACGTGCGGCGCCGAGGGCACCGGTTCGCCTGTGTGCACGACCGTCAGCCCCTCGGTGAACAATGCCCCCGAGAGCAGCAGACCGGACACGAACTGGGAAGACCCGGACGCATCGATCTCGACCGTGCCGCCGCGCACCGATCCGTCACCGCGGATCTCGAACGGCAGGCTGTCGCCTTCGACGTGCACACCCAACGCGCGCAGCCCGTCGAGCAGCGGTGCGATCGGGCGTGCCCTGGCCTGTTCGTCGCCGTCGAAGGTGACGGTCTCGGTGCTCAGGGCGGCCACCGGCGGCAGGAACCGCAGCACCGTGCCGGCCAGGCCGCAGTCGATACTGGAGCCAGGGGGCGCGAGCGTGCCGCTGATGGTGAGTTCGGTGTTGTCGGTATCGGACGCTTCGACGACGAAGCCGAGAACCTGTAGCGCACCGATCATCAGGTCGGTGTCGCGGCTGCGCAGCGCCCCGCTGACCGTGGACGGTCCATCATCGGCGGCAAGTGCCGCCAGCACCAGCGCCCGGTTGGTCTGCGACTTCGAACCGGGCACCGTCACGGTCGCGTGCACGGGAGTTGCGGTCGTCGGTGCCGGCCAGGTGCTCACGGGTTCCTATTCTTGCCTGTCGCCGATCTCCCGGTGAATCCGGCGCGCACAAGCACCGTGGCACTCGCGTTCCGCGCCCGATCCGCGCTGTCTGCCACCATGGAGATCATGTGCGGGAGATTCGCGGTGACCACCGATCCGGCGCTGCTGGCCGAGAAGATCCAGGCACTCGACGAGGCCACAGCAGCTACCGCCAAGGACTCGCCGGCGCCGAACTACAACGTCGCGCCCACCACGACCATCGCCACCGTGGTCAAACGCCACACCGAGCCCGACGACGAGTCGACGCGGCGGGTGCGATTGATGCGGTGGGGCCTGATCCCGATGTGGGCCAAGACCGCCGACGGCGGCGGCCCGGACACCAAGGGCCCGCTGCTGATCAACGCCCGATCCGACAAGGTGACCACCTCACCGGCGTTTCGCACCTCGATCAAGAGCAAGCGCTGCCTGGTGCCGATGGACGGCTGGTACGAGTGGCGCGGGCAGAAGGGGGCGAAGACGCCGTTCTACATGTACGCCGGTGACGGGGAGCCGCTGTTCATGGCCGGCCTGTGGTCGACGTGGCGGCCGAAAAACGCCCCGGACGACGCCCCACCGCTGCTGAGCTGCACGATCATCACCACCGACGCGGCCGGTGCGATCGCCGACATCCACGACCGGATGCCGCTGACGATCAGCGAGCGTGACTGGGACCGGTGGCTGGATCCCGACGCGCCGGTCGACGAGGGTCTGCTGCGTGGCCACGGCGATCTGGACCGCGTCGAGATCCGCGAGGTGTCGCGACTGGTGAACAGTGTCCGCAACAACGGGCCGGAACTCATCGAGCCCGCCGAACCCGAGCCCGAACAAGCCACGCTGCTGTGAGTCAGCGACGGGTGGCCGTCACCACCGAATAGGGCGAGACGAACACGACCCTGCCCCGGTCGAGGTGCGCGCGCATCGCCTCGTCGAACGCCGTGACCAGCGCGTCGCGCTGCGAACCGGACACGTTGCCGAGCACAGTGAGATGCATCGGGGACTCCTCGGTCACGAACCGCATCGCGTCGGTATGGGAGTCGAACTCCCACGTGTGGGCGCCGGATTCGATCGTGATGTCGACGAAGTCGGCGGCCAGCCTGGCCGCGGCGATATCCGGATCACCCCACTGGTCCGGGGTATGGCCGGGGTTCGGCGGCGCGCCCAGCACCGCGACGACCGGATCGAAGAGCGGGTTGTCGCCGCTGCGCACCCAGGTGGAGAACGCCACGACACCGCCCGGACCCAGCAGCCGGCTGATCTCGCGGACCTGGCCGGTCGGCTCCACGAACACGACGCCCATGTTGGAGACGACGACGTCGAACGCCTCGTCGGGCAGCCCGGTGTCGGATGCGTCGGCGGCCACCCAGGTCACCGCACGGCCACCGTCCTTCGCCGACCCGATCTCGAGCAGCGCGGGGGTGAGGTCGACACCGGTCACCCGGGCGCCGCGGCCCGCGGCCGACAACGCGGCGTTACCGGTGCCGCAGGCGAGGTCGACGAGCGAGACGTCACGCAGCGGCCGTCGCCGCTCCACGGCGTCGAGCACGTCGTCGGCGATGTGTGCGATGCGTCTGCCGACGGCTTCGTAGCTCCCGGCGGACCAGTTCGTCGGCGACGGCACGGCTCCAGCGTGCCACGATGACGAGGTGAACGGTGAGCTCGGTCCATGCGGTGTCAGCCCGCTGGCACCACCGCTGGACCGGCCCGTCATCTTCGACCAGTTCTGGGCGGACCTGACGTTCGTCCACTGGCCCGTCGTCCCCGGCGCCGTCGCCCACCTCTTTCCGCCGGGCACCCGCCCGGACGTGTTCGCCGACGGACTGACCTATGTCGCGCTGGTGCCCTTCGTCATGCGGCACACCCGACTGGGCACCGCATTGCCGCTGCCGTACTTCGGGACGTTCGCCGAGACGAACGTCAGGCTCTATTCGGTCGACGACGCAGGCAGGCACGGCGTGCTGTTCCGATCGTTGGAGACGCAACGGTTGGCCGTCGTCCCAGCGGTCCGCAGCACGCTGGGAGTGCCTTACACCTGGGCGAAGATGCGCGTCACGCGAACACCGGACCGCATCACCTACGCCAGTACCCGGCGCTGGCCGCGCAATGGATTGACCAGCCGCGTCACGGTGTCGGTCGGCGCCCCCGTCGAGCCGACCGCCCTCGAGGTCTGGCTGACCGCGCGCTGGGGTGCCCACACCCGCAAGGCCGGCCGCACGTGGTGGCTGCCCAACGAGCACACCACCTGGCCCCTGCACTCGGCGGAGATCGTCGAACTCGACGACGAACTGGTGGCCGCCGCAGGTGTCGTCGTGGCGGGCCCGCGGCTGCGGGCACTGTTCTCACCCGGGGTGCACACCCGGTTCGGCAGACCGGCGCGGGTCGTCTGAAAGCAGGTGCGCGAATTCCTTCCGCGGCATCAAAATCCAATAGCTGACTTCGGTCTCCCACGTGGGGGCCCCCGGTCGCGATGTTCACATTGAGAGGGCGATGGCGGTATGTCCCTCGAAGCCAAGCGAGTTCGCGAACGTCCGATAGCGCTCGACGAAATCCTGGTAGGTGCTGTCCTGGTTGTGTGCACCCGCCAGAAGGGCGGACAACCTGAGCAGTTGAGGCTCATGCAGCACGAAGCCGGGTTCTGTCGATACTGCAGCCAGTCGATCCACTGCGGCTTCTGCGGCCTCCAGGTCACCGTTGTCCATACGGCGCAACAACAGCTCCACGAGTAGTGCAGTCGCCGGCCCACGGGCGATCATGTCGCCGACGGCGTAGTACTCATCGAGCACGAGGCGGGCCAACGCTACGGCGCGCTCCACATCGCCTTGGCGGGCGGTCTCGCGTGCAATTTCGACGTCGGCGATCCGTCGCAGGGCGTCAGAGGTGTGCGCGAGCGCGCTACGAGCTGCGTCCAGCATGTCTAGAACTCTGTAGCTCTTCTCGTCGTCAATCCGGGCAAGCACAACGGCTCGATTGAGTCGAGCGAGTGCGACGGCTGTGTCGTCGCCGGATTGTTCTGCGACCTTGAGAAGCGCCGCAGTGTGCAGCGCGGCGCTGTCATCGGACAGCAGCGCCCCGTTTGTGATGCCTACGGCGTATTTGTACAGCGTCGGCACGACGCGGGCGGTCGCGTCGAAGGGTGCGGCTAGAGCGATGCCCTGCTCAACGTCGAAGTTCCAATCCGGCCGCCCCAGGGACAAGCCCGCTGCACCCCGTAGGGACAACGCCCACGCCAACGGCGACGCCAGCATCACATTGCCTCGCGTGGGGTCCCCGTCGGCGAGGTCGATCACACGCTGTACCAAGCGCCGGCATTCGGTGGCTAGGCCCGCCTCCCATTTCGCTTGGGCCGCCGCGTATAGCAGCGCAATCATCAGCGTCGGATCGCCGATCGAGTCGACCAGATCCTCGAGCTCGGAGGCCATCTCCACTGCTTCTCGATAGTGGGAGTGGAACGCCAATGTTGTGAGCTGGCCGGCCATACCGATCGCCAACGACACATCGTCGTGAGCCGCGATCGCCAGGTCACGCAGTTCGTCAAATCCTGTGTGTGCGGGTGCTAAGCCGACTCTGAATGTCGATCCGCACAGTAGGGTTCGCGGCGAGATCCGCATCGACCAACGGTCCGGTTCATCTTCGGCCATATGATCCGCAACCTGCTGCGCCCGCCGCCAGCTCGTGCGGGCCGCGCGGACGTCACGGTAGTTGAACCATTCTCCCGCGCGCATATGCCAAATGAAGGCGGCGCGTAGATCGCCCGCAGCCTCCCAGTGGGTGGCGATGAAAGCAGCGTTCTCATCCCCTTGCGTCGTCTCATCCTGTTCGATCGCCGTCGCGAGGCGCCGATGTAACGCTGAGCGGGTCGACTTCAACTGGGATTCGTAGGCCACCTTTTGGATCAGCGGATGACGAAACGCGTATTCGGAGCGTGGCGACGTCGACACATGCTCGACCAGCTCCGCGTCGATCAGTGAGGAGAGCTCCGCTCCGTCGAACAGCTGGGTCAACAGTTCAGCATCAAACCTGGCTCCGATAACCGCGGCTGCGTGCAACGTGCGCTTGGCGGTGGGACTGAGGCGATCTATGCGAGCGCCAAGGGTCGCCTGCAGGGTGGCAGGCACGCTGATATCCGCAACTTCGTCAACGCACACGTACTGTCCCCACTGGCCGCGCAAAACGCCGCGCTCGGCGAGGTCGCGGACGATCTCCTCGGTGAAAAACGGGTTGCCCGCCGCTCGCTCGGCCACCGTGGCGACGATGTTGGTCAGGAACGTATCGGTGCCAAGGAGTTCGCGTGTCAATTCAAGGCGCTGCAAATCGTCCAGAGGCGCAAGCTCAAGTACCTGAGCACCCGCTCCGTCGGTGAGCAGGCCCTGGTACTCCGGACGGTAGGTGACCACGACCATCGAACGCGTCTCACGAATGACAGAGACAAACTCGAACAGCATGGACTCGCTGACATCGTCGATCCAGTGGGCGTCTTCGATCACGTACAAGGCAGGAGTGCGGCGCTCTACGGTGGCGGCGTTGACCAATGCCGTCAGTCGCCGACGCCGGGCATCGGGACTGATGTCGGGTAGTGAGGTCGCGGTGTCGCGAATTCCCAGAAGGTCATCCAACAACAGAAGATCGTCGGCGTCTGCGCGAGGAAGCTGCGCGCGGAGACGAGAGCGAGCGACTTCAGCAGAAACTGCGCTGACTCCAAAAACCGTCCGCAGAAGTCGCGCTAAAACGTGAAACGGAATCTCGCGACTATGGGATTCGCAATAGGTGAGGAAGACCTCAAAGCCTCGGCGGCTCGCGAGCGCGGCAGTTTCGCGGGTAAGGCGACTCTTCCCGATGCCCGGTGATCCAACGAATCCGACCACTATCCCGTCGCCGCGGAGTGACCGATCCATAAGTTCAACGATGGCGTTCTTCTCGAACGCGCGTCCTATGAGGCTACTTTCTCGTCGATCTGTAACTCGCGGATCTGTCGCGATGCCAAGGAGGCGACGCGCTGGCACCGGCGCACCGGCTCCCTTGATGCGCACCATCTCGGGTGGACCAAACGCCATGCGCCCGTCGATTAGGCGGGCGGTTGACTCGCTCACCATGACCCCGCCTGGCGGGGCTACCGACTCCATTCGCTGGGCCATTCCTACCTGCTCGCCGACTACGGTGTAACGCATTGGGCGAGAACTGATCTCGCCTGCAATCACCTCTCCAGAATTGAGGCCAACCCTCAGCTGAAGTGCGATCTTGTCCCGAATCTCGACCTCGGCCGCGAGGCGCTTGCTCATATTCTGAATGTCCAGAGCCGCGAGGCATGCACGAAAAGCATGATCTTCCAACGCTATAGGCGCACCGAACAGCGCCATGACGCCGTCACCCGTGAAACTGTTCAGTGTACCGCCGAAGCGCTGAACCACCGCTGCACATTGATTCAACAACTCGGACATGATTTCGCGTAACCGTTCCGCGCCGAGGGTTGCCGCGATTTCCATCGACCGCACTACGTCGGCGAACAGCACCGTCACCTGCTTGTACTCAGCGGTCCCCTCGGTCACCGCAACCCGGGCGCCACACGCGTCGCAGAACCGCGCGCCGGTCCGCAGCGCGGTGCCACATCTTTCGCAGAGTGTCGCCGCTGCCCCCATGTGCTCTTCTACACGTTCGATGTTCCGCCCAGCAGTCCAACCAGGCTTGGTGCGCCTAAGTATCTCCCAGCGGGCGCAAGTGCATGGGGGCATTGCCTGCTCTCGCGTATGGCAAGGCCGGGGGATCGGCGTCGACTGGCCGGCGCTGTGTGTATAGCTGGCTGAATCGCCCCGTCGGACGCCGCGCCGGGTTGATACTGCTGAGATGACCGACCTGCAGGCCAGTCCTGTCACCACCACGATCACCGTGTACAACCCCGCCGACGGATCCGTCGCCGGCTCGCTGCCCGTCGACAGCGCGGAGACGGTCGCGGCGAAAGCGCGTGACCTGCGCCTGGCCCAACCCGAGTGGGAGGCGATGGGCGCCAAGTCGCGCAAGGTCTGGCTGCTGAAACTGCAGGACTGGATCCTGGACAACGCCGAGCACCTGACCGATGTGCTGCAGTCCGAGACGGGCAAGCCGCGCACCGAGGCGGCCATGGAAGCACCGCTGTGCGCCGACCTGCTGAAGTACTGGGGAGCCAACGCCGAGAAGTTCCTCGCCGACCGGCATCCGGCCGCCCACAGCCCGCTGGGAAAGGTGAAACGGCTGACCACCGTCCACCGCCCGTATCCGGTTGTCGGACTGATCATCCCGTGGAACTTCCCGCTGCTCAACGTCGCGCTCGACGGCGTCGCGCCGCTCGCTGCGGGTGCCGCAGTGCTGCTCAAGCCGTCGGAGGTGACACCCCTCAGCGCTGCCGAGTTCGTCCGAGGCTGGACCGAGATCGGCGCACCGCCGGTGCTGTCGCTGACCACCGGCTACGCCGAGACCGGCGCCGCGGTGATCAACAACTCCGACTGCGTGCACTTCACCGGGTCCACGGCCACCGGTCGCAAGGTCGCGGTGGCGTGCGCCGAGCGCCTCATCCCGTGCAGCCTGGAACTCGGTGGCAAGGATCCGGCGATCGTGCTGGCCGACGCCGACCTCGATCGAGCGGCCGCCGGTATCGCGTGGGGAGGGATGTTCAACTCCGGGCAGGTGTGCGTCTCGGTCGAGCGCGTGTACGTCGAGGCGCCGGTGCACGACGAATTCGTCGCCAAGCTCACCGCCGCGGTGACCGGGCTGCGTCAGGGGCAGGACGACGACCGCTACCGGTTCGATGTGGGCGCGATGGCCACCGCGGCGCAACGGGACATCGTGGCGCGCCACGTCGATGAGGCGGTCGCCGCGGGCGCGCAGGTGACCACCGGCGGGCGACCGACCGGGGTCGGCACCTTCTTCGAGCCCACGGTGCTCGCCAACGTCGACCAGTCGATGACCTGCATCAACGAGGAGACCTTCGGGCCCACCCTTCCGGTGGTCAAGGTCGCCGACGAAGCCGAGGCGATCCGACTGGCCAACGACTCGGCCTACGGTCTGTCCGCCAGCGTGTGGACTGCCGATGTCGAGCGAGGGGAGCGCATCGCGCGCCGACTCGAGGCGGGCGCGGTGAACATCAACGACGTGCTCGCCAACGGGTTCAGCTTCTCGCTGCCGATGCCCGGCTGGAAGAACTCCGGCATCGGGTCCCGAAACGGGGGACCGGACGGGATCCTGAAATACTGCCGCGCGCAGGCGATCACGGCTCCGCGGATACCGACGCAGTCGCGCGAGGTGAACTGGTACCCGTACTCGCGTGCCAAGACGCGACTGTTCACCGGTGTCATCCGTGCGGCAGCGGGCCGCGGACTGCGCCGCGTGGGACTGAAGCCGCGGAACTAGGGGTCTCAGGCGCCGCGGTCTCAGCCGCCGCGGAACTAGGGTCTCAGCCGCCGCGGAATAGCATTCCTGGTCGTGATCGGAGGTCTCCGAGCAGCCAGGAATGCTATTCCGCGGGCGGTTCAGGGGTGCGTGTAGCCCGGCGGGTTGGCGCCCTCGACCCAGAAGTCGACGCCCAGGTCCGATCCCGGGATGCAGTCGTAGACCGACAGATCGGTGACGCCGGATTCCAGCAGCACGTCCTCGCACAGCAGCGTGTTGCCGGTGTAGCTGGAGGGCTTGTTCAACACCACGTAGGCGGCGTCGGAGTACACCTCGGGCTTGCGGGACCGCGCCATCGACTCGTCACCGCCGAGCAGGTTCTGCACCGCCGCCGTCGCGACCATGGTGCGCGGCCACAAGGTGTTGGAGGCGATGCCCTGCTCGCGCATCTCCTCGGCAATTCCCAACGCGCACAGAGTCATTCCGAACTTGGCCATCATGTACGGGGTGGGCTTGAGCCACTTGGACTCCAACAGGATCGGCGGCGACAGCGTCAGGATGTGGGGGTTTTCGCGGCCCTTCATGTGCGGTAGGCAGGCCTGCGACACCGCGTAGGTGCCGCGCACCTGGATGCCGTTCATCAAATCGAAGCGCTTGAGCGGCACGTCCTCGATGGAGCCCAGGTTGATGGCCGAGGCGTTGTTCACGCAGATGTCGATGCCGCCGAACTGCTCGACGGCGGCGGCGACCGCGGCGGCCACCGAATCGCCGTCGCGCACGTCGCCGACGATGGGCAGCGCCTGCCCGCCGACCTCCTCGATCTCCTTGGCCGCGGTGTAGACCGTTCCCGGCAGCTTGGGGTGAGGTTCGGCGGTCTTGGCGACAAGGGCGATGTTGGCGCCGTCAGCGGCGGCACGTTTGGCGATCGCCAGCCCGATACCGCGACTGGCGCCCGAGATGAACATGGTCTTTCCCGCAAGTGACATGGGCATCACCCTAGACAGCCCGGATGTCCGCGGTCACCGCCTTGGTGATCGCGATCAGATCTTCAGGTGCCAGCGACACGTCCCAGCCACGCTTACCGGCGCTGCACAACACCCGGTCCCACTGCAGCGCCGAGGAGTCGACGACAGTGGGCAGCTGGGTGCGCTGGCCGAGAGGAGAGATACCGCCGACCACGTATCCGGTCGTCCGTTGGGCGGCGGCAGGGTCAGCCATCGTGGCCTTCGGAACCCGCAGGGCGGCCGCGGCCGCTTTCAGCGACAGTTTGGACGGCACCGGAAGAACGGCGACACCAAGCCCTTTGGGCAGTGCGACGACCAGGGTCTTGAAGATCTGCTCGGGGGCAAGGCCGCCGGCCCGCGCCAGCTCGTCGACCGCCTCCTCGCCGAACGAGTCGCGGCGAGGGTCGTGCCGGTACTGCACGACGGTGTGCGGAACACCCGCGGCGAGCAGCGCCGTGATCGCCGGTGTCGCCGCACGTGCCACCGGCACAGCCTAAGGCCGGTGCGGCGGGGTGGACCGCCAGGTGATTCTGGGTGGTGTCTCGTCGCCTCGAGACAGCCGCCGGTGAGCTCTGATGCCGACGATGACCATGCTCAGCGCCAGCAGGCCGTTGAGTGCCGCCAGCGCCAGCACGGCTCGGCCGGTGCGTTCGGCGACGGGAAGGTAGCCGTCGAGAAATGACCGCATGTCGCCCGCCGCAATCATTCGAACGTCGGCCAGGCCGGTGGAGGACGTGGGCCCGTCCCCGCCCATCCCGATCTGCAGGTTGCCCCACACCACCACAGGGTCGCCGCGGCGCAACACGCACTCGGGAGGGGAGTGCCAGGCCCATGCCTGATTGCCCGAGTCGATACCTGCGGCGAGCACCGGAGGGCCGCCTGGAAAATCGAGCAGATAGCGTGCGGGAAGCTGCTGACCGGACCCGGACCACCGCAGTGGCCCCACCGCAACGCAGCGGTAGGACGCGACCACGCCGGCGTCATGCGGTGGGCCCAGTTCCGCCATGGCATCGCTGACCTTGGCTTCCAGCAGAACCCCGCCCGGGTCGATCGGTGAATCCCGCCATCGGATGAACTCGTCACGGGTGCGCAACTGGGGAAGGCCCTGCGCGCGCGTCTCGTCGTGTGATGCCGCGGCCAGGAAAGCGCCCGCCATCAGGTAGAGGCCCGCCATCACGATGCAGACGAGTGCAACCGCGTGGCGGTCATGCCTGCTGACGAGTTGGGGTAGGCCTCGGACGACGAGCAGGGTCGCGAAGATGGTCAACACCGTGGTGGCAGTGAAAATCGTTGCAGCCCTGGACAAGAGGCCCGGCAGGTAATCGCCGGTGAATGCCACCGCCAGGATCAGCGCCGCGGCGGCGCAGACCACCAGAGCGCACAGCCGCAGCGTGTTGTGACGCCATCGGTGGGCCAGCGCACCGGTGGCCAGAGCGACCGCCAACCACGCAAGACCCAGCGTCATCCCCGTGACCGGCTGAGGGAGTCGCGACACCGCATCCCGAGCTCGACGAACGCGTTGAGGTGCTCGACAGATCGCAGGACGTCGGTGCGGACGCGGACGCAGACACCCGCGCCGTTGATCGAGACCACCGGTTGCTCCCGCTCGGCGGTGTGGTCGGCGCACCATGCGCCGACGGCGTCGGCGACCTCGCTGAGGGCACCCACCGGGCCGTAACCGTCGGTCGCGAACACCAGGAGCCGGTCGTCCGCCGACGCCACCGAGTGCAGGGGTCGTCCGCCGGTGATGCTGTCGATGCCCAGCCAGCCGGCCATCGACGGCGTCAGCGCCCCCAGCAACTCGGCGGCCAGCTCGGCCGACTGCCGGTCCGGCGCAGGACCGGCAACCAGCGCTGCGTTCGGCATGCACGGGGTCGGGCTCGTCCAGGTGCTGGTGACGACGTGTGAGCTCGGTGGCGTCATCTGGGCAGCGAATGAGCGGGACATGGTGACGGTCCAGTCCTCGGTGACCGGGACGACGGTGGTGCTGTCACCGTTGCGCGTCACCTGCCAACCGCGTCGTGTCAGCGCGGATTGGAACGCCGCGCGTCGCCGCAGCCACCACGCCAGTACCGCCGCGGCGAGCAGCAGCGCGACGGCGGCGACGACGGCAGTGGCGAGTAGGTCCATGGGATGGTCAGTATTGCGGACCTGCGCTGACGGTGCCCACCGGTTTGGATCGGCCATCACAACGGGGAACAAGGACCGCCATCGGCGCTGTTGTTGACCACAGCTGTAGCAGGTGAACGGGCGGCCAAAGAAACAAGTAGGTCGCAACCTCTAGGATCGCGGAAGGGGATTTATGGTGCTGACGCTGGCCATGCAGGCCCCGACGCGTTCGGCGATCGTGCTGGACGTGATTGGCGGCCCCGCTACAGAAGGGACGGTGTTCCCCACGATGACCGACACCGATGGATCGGGTCCCGACGCGACCCCCAAGACAGACTCGGTTGTGACAGAGCTCGACTCTGAGCCGGAAAAGCCTGCCGAAACCGATGCCGAGCTGACCGCGAGGTTCGAGCGGGACGCAATCCCGATGCTCGATCAGCTCTACGGCGGTGCGATGCGGATGACGCGCAATCCTGCCGATGCGGAGGATCTGCTGCAGGAAACCATGGTCAAGGCCTACTCGGGCTTTCGTTCGTTCCGAGAGGGCACGAACCTCAAAGCGTGGCTGTACCGCATCCTGACCAACACCTACATCAACAGCTACCGCAAGAAGCAGCGCCAACCGGCGGAGTATCCGACCGAGGAGATCACCGACTGGCAGCTGGCGGCGAACGCCGAACACACCTCGACAGGGCTGCGGTCCGCCGAGGTCGAGGCGCTCGAGTTGATGCCGGACAGCGAGATCAAGGAAGCCCTGCAGTCGCTGCCCGAGGATTTTCGGATGGCGGTGTACTACGCCGACGTCGAGGGCTTCCCGTACAAGGAGATCGCCGAGATCATGGATACCCCGATTGGCACGGTGATGTCGCGTTTGCACCGCGGCAGACGTCAGCTGCGCGAGTTGTTGGCCGATGTGGCCCGCGAGCGTGGTTTCATGCGCGGGGAGCAGATCGACGCGCAGGAGGAGGTTTCGTCATGAGCGGCACCGATTCGACCGGCGGCTCGTCCGACGAGCGATGGACCCCGCCGATCGGCCCCGTGGACCCGGAGCACCCCGAGTGTGCTGCGGTGATCGCCGAGGTCTGGACGCTGCTGGACGGTGAATGCACCGGGGAGACCAGGGACAAGCTGCGCGCTCACCTCGAGGAGTGCCCGACGTGCCTCCGGCACTACGGGGTCGAGGAGAAGATCAAGCGGCTGATCGCCACCAAGTGCAGTGGCGAGCGGGCTCCGGACAGTTTGCGTGAGCGGCTGCGCATCGAGATCAGCCGCACCACGATCATTCGTCGGGGTTAGCGCACTGCTTTCGAGCCGCAGTTGGGTCGCTTGCCATGATTGGCCTTCGAGTGCTTGCGGTCACGCTTCTTACGGCCACGCTTGGCCATGATGTACCTCCGGTAGTCAGTGGGTTATCCAGCCCGCGCGCGGCGGAGCGTTGATCCATTGTCGCATGCTTCTCCGACACCGAATTCATCGCGGCCCGAGGTCCGGTGCGGTGACTCCGTCACGATCGCCCTGCCATTCCTCGCTGCGGGCCCTCGTTGTGGTTCGATAGGACACGACAGCGCCAGTGCTGAGTGGAGTGGGGTGAAGATGGCCGAGGACGTTCGCGCGGAAATCGTGGCCAGTGTGCTCGAGGTCGTGGTCCACGAAGGCGATCAGATCGGTGAAGGCGACACCGTGGTGCTGCTCGAGTCGATGAAGATGGAGATCCCCGTGCTCGCCGAGGTCGCCGGGACCGTCAGCAAGGTCAGCGTGTCCGTCGGCGACGTCATCCAGGCCGGCGATCTGATCGCAGTCATCAGCTAGCGCCCGCCCGTCCGGTTGACCCACCCGCTCCGGAGGCAGTAGGCCATGTCCACCCTCGGTGACCTGCTGGCCGAGCACACGATCCTGCCCGGCAGCGCAGTCGATCACCTGCACGCCGTGGTGGGCGAATGGCAGCTGCTTGCCGACCTCTCGTTCGCCGACTACCTGATGTGGGTGGGCCGCGACGACGGACGCGTCGTGTGCGTCGCCCAGGTGCGTCCCAACACCGCGCCGACGGTGCTGCTGGCCGACGCCGTGGGCACTCTCGCAGAGACCGAGGACATCCCGATCGTGGCCGCGGCGTTCGAGTCCGGTGTCATCGGCCGTGCCACCGTCGAGGGGCGAAACGGCTCGCCCGACCTGAACGTGGAGGCCGTGCCGGTCCGGCACGGGAACGCCGTCGTCGCCGTGCTCACCCACCAGACATCGGCGGCGCCCCGGCAGGCCAGCCCACTGGAAACCGCGTACGTCGACTGTGCGGGCGACATGCTGCTGATGCTGTCCGAGGGCACCTTCCCCAATGTCGGTGACCTCGCGATGTCCCGGTCCAGCCCCCGCGTCGGCGACGGTTTTATCCGACTCGACGACACCGGCCTGGTGATCTACGCCAGCCCGAACGCGATCTCGGCCTATCACCGGATGGGCCTCGCGGCCGAACTCGAGGGCCACAATCTGGTGAGCGTGACCCGACCGCTGATCTCGGATCCCTTCGAAGCCCAGGAACTGGCCGACCACGTCCGGGATTCACTGGCGGGTGGGTCCAGCATGCGGATGGAGGTCGACGCCGGCGGGGCGGCGGTTCTGCTGCGCACCCTCCCGCTGGTGGCGCATGGCACGGCAGTGGGCGCCGCGGTACTGATCCGCGACGTCACCGAGGTGAAGCGTCGTGACCGGGCGCTGCTGTCCAAGGACGCCACCATCAGGGAGATCCACCACCGCGTCAAGAACAATCTGCAGACTGTTGCGGCGCTGCTGCGGCTTCAGGCGCGCCGGACGAACAACGCCGAGGGGCGTGAGGCGCTCATCGAGTCGGTCCGTCGCGTGTCGTCGATCGCGCTGGTGCACGACGCCCTGTCGATGTCGGTGGACGAAGAGGTCAACCTGGACGAGGTCATCGACCGGATCCTGCCGATCATGAACGACGTTGCGACCGTGGACTCGCCGATCCGGATCAACCGAACAGGTGAGCTGGGTGTGCTGGACGCCGACCGGGCCACCGCCCTGATCATGGTGATCACCGAACTCGTGCAGAACGCGATCGAGCACGCCTTCGACACGACCACCTCGCAGGGCTGCGTCACGATCCGTTCCGAAAGGTCGGCCCGTTGGCTCGATGTCGTCGTTCACGACGACGGGCGCGGGCTCCCGGACGGGTTCAGTCTGGAGAAGTCCGACCGGCTCGGTCTGCAGATCGTGCGGACGCTGGTCTCGGCAGAGCTCGACGGGTCGCTGGGCATGCACGGGGTTGCCACCGGGGGCACCGACGTGACGCTGCGGGTGCCCATCGGAAGACGCGGCCGAACGAGCCAATATTGACCGTCACCAACAAATGGCGTCACGTGTCGGAATTCGCGCGAATTGTATTTACATAGTTACGGCCCCGACCTTTGTCGGGGCCGTAACTGAAAAGCGCTGTGTCGGCTAGACGCTGCTGCGTGCCTTGGTGCGGGCATTGCGACGCTTGAGCGCGCGACGCTCGTCCTCGCTCATGCCGCCCCAGACGCCTGCGTCCTGACCGGACTCCAACGCCCAGCTCAGGCACTCGGCGGTCACCGGGCAACGGTTGCAAACGAGCTTCGCGTCAGCGATCTGGGCAAGGGCCGGACCGCTGTTTCCCACCGGGAAGAACAGTTCCGGATCCTCGTCGCGACAGACCGCCTTGTGGCGCCAATCCATTGCTCTAACTCCTTTTCATGTGCGCAGCAGAGCGCACGAGCTTTACTTCGGCTGTTAACGCGAGCGCACCAAATGTTTCTGCGCTGTTGCATAAGATGCTTTCACAGGCTGAACAGATGTCAATAGCAGTTCGTTAACACGTGGTCTATCTCACTACCGAGGTCCGTTACCGGGTCTCTAACTCCGTTGTACTACGCTCAACACACCTGCGCCCTAAATTCCGGCTGTGAACTAGCTTGCAGAATAAGTTCCCGCTGGTCAAGCCAATTAATCAGTCAGCTTCGGCAGCGGAGCAACCACGCCGAGGGCGTTGGGCACCGCTGTGAACTCCATCGCCTCGCGCACACCGATGTAATCCCCGTCGATCTGACAGGCGACCGGGGTGTCGCTGGTCACCTTCAACCACGCCAGGTCGTCGTCGCGGATCAGATGCTTGGCGTCGAGGCGCGGGTTGCGCGACAGCATCTGGCGCACCACCCCCAGGTTGGACCACACGTTCATGCTCGTGATCGCGAACACGCCCAGACCCGTCTCGAAGGTGGTGTCGGGGTTCGTCCACACCGGGCGCTTGTTGGCATAGGTCCACGGGCTCGAATTCGACACGAACGCGAAGTGCACGCCACTGACCGGTTCGCGGCCTGGCAGGTGCACGGTCATCGTCGGCTCCTTGCGCGCGTTGGCGAGCATCTCGCGGGTCGCGACCCGGATGTAGCGCGATGCGGTGACCTTCCGGCCCTTCGCCCGCTGCGCCTCCACCGCGGCGACGACGTCCCCGTCGACGCCCATGCCCGAGGTGAACACCCCCCAGCGCTCCTTGCAGTCCATCAGACCGATCCGCCGCCAGGTGTGGCCGCGGCGGTAGGCGCCGAGCAGGTCGACGAGCTGATTGGTGGCGTCGACGGGGTCCGGGCTGATTCCGAGTGCGCGGGCGAACACGTTGGCCGATCCGCCGGGCACCACGCCGACCGCGGGGCCCGCGTCACCCGGTCCCACTTCGCCGAGAATGCCGTTGACCACCTCGTTCACCGTGCCGTCGCCGCCGTGCACGATCAGCACGTCCACACCGGCGCGGGTGGCCTGTTGCGCGATCTCGATGGCATGGCCGCGATGGTCGGTGTGCACGACGCTGAGTTTCACGCGACTCTCCAGGGCGTGCGCCAGCAGGTCACGACCGGCAGGCGTCGTCGAGGTCGCATTCGGGTTGACGATCAGCACGGCGCGCACGAGGGCTGAGCCTAAACGCGTCGGGGGGCGACGCCCAAGCCCGCGCACTGCGCCGTCTGGTCAGCGCGTCGCCGGTACCGTACAACGGTGACCGAACGTCGACTGCTGCTCGTCAACGGGCCGAACCTGAACCTGCTCGGGACCCGGCAACCCGAGGTGTACGGATCCACCACGCTGGCGCAGATCGAGGCGAGGGTGGCGGAAGTGGCTGCCGAGGCAGGCCTGGACGTTCGGGCCGTGCAGAGCAATCACGAAGGGGTACTTGTTGACGCGATCCACGCCGCGCGCACCGATTGCGCAGGCATCGTGATCAACCCGGCCGCCTACAGCCACACCTCGGTCGCGATCGCCGACGCGCTGCGCTCGGTGGAACTACCGGTCGCCGAGGTGCATCTGAGCAACATCCACGCCCGCGAAGAGTTCCGTCACCACTCGTACGTGTCCGCCGTCGCCGACATGGTGGTGGCCGGTGCCGGACCACTGGGCTACGAGATGGCGGTGCAGTACCTGGCGGGCAGGCTCTCGCAGTGACGCTGATGCCCCGTGCGGTGCGTGTCGCCGGCACCATCGTCGCGCTGCAGGGTGGCCTGGCCCTGGTCACAGCCATCGTGCTGACGTTCCGGGAGGCCACGGGTCATCGGGAGGCCGGGATCAGCGGTTACGGCACCGCGGCCTGGTTCGTGATCATGGGAGCGGGCGTGCTGGCCGCAGGCTGGGCGCTGTGGACCGGCCGGCAGTGGGGCCGCGGCATCGCAGTGTTCGTCAACCTGCTGCTGCTGGGCGTCGCGTTCTACGTCTTCACCTCGGGGCAGCTGGGGTACGCGGTGCTGGTCGCCGTGGTGTCGGTGGCCGTGCTCGCGCTGCTGTTCAACTCTTCGACGGTGCACTGGCTGACGCAGTCGTCGGCCGACGACGACCGCTGAGGTGCGCGAGCACCGACTTCAGGACTCGCCCGCCAGCTCCGCGAGTTGTGGTCCGGCCACCCGGTAGGTGATCCACTCGCTCTGCGGTCGGCCGCCGACGTTGTCGTAGAGGGCGATCGCGTTGACGTTCCAGTCCAGCACCGCCCAACTCAGCCGGCTGTAGCCGTTGTCCACGCATTCGCGGGCCAGCGTCGCGAGCAGCTTGCGGGCCAGGCCCCGCCTGCGGAACTGCGGACGCACGAACAGATCCTCGAGATAGATCCCGGCCACGCCGTCCCAGGTCGAGAAGTTGAGGAACCACAGCGCTGCGGCCGCCGCCGCGCCGTCGACTTCGACGAGGTGGCCGTACACGATCGGGCGCTCGCCGAAAAGCGCTTCCCTCAACTGTGTTTCGGTCACCGTGCACTCGGCCGCGGCCTGCTCGAACTCGGCGAGCTCGTGGATCATCGCGGTCAGTTCGGCTTCGTCTCCCGCGCGCACGGCGCGGATCGTCTCGTTCACGGTTGCACTCCCAACGCCGCCAGGATGGTTTTGAACTTGGTGGTGGTCTCCTCGACCTCGTCGTCAGGATCGGATTCGGCGACGATTCCGCCACCGGAGTGCGCGTCGGCGGTGCGACGGTCGGCCGACAGCTGCGCGCCCCGGATGGAGACCACCCATCGGCCGTCGCCGCGCTGATCGCACCAGCCCACCGCCCCGGCGTAGAAGCCGCGGTCGCCCTCGATCTCGTCGATGAGCGCGGTGGCCTGTGTGGTGGGGGAGCCGCCGACGGCCGGGGTGGGATGCAGGGCGATCGCCAGATCCAAAGCAGTCGTTGATCTTTCGCGCAGAACCCCCGAGATCGGAGTGTAGAGGTGCCAGACCGCGGCGGTCTTGGTGAGCTGCGGTTGTTCGGCGATGTCCAAGTCGGTGCACAGGGGTTCGAGCGCGGCCCGCAGGGCGTCGACGACGAGTTGATGCTCGTGGCGGTTCTTCGCCGATTCGGCGAGTGCGGCGCCACTGGCCTCGTCGGCCTTCTCATCGGGTAGCCGCGGTGCGGATCCGGCGAACGGGCGGCACAGCACCTGCTGTCCGCGACGGGCGACCAGCAGTTCGGGGCTGGCGCCGATCAGCGCGGCGCCGGAGTACCCGTCACCGGCAGCCGACAGGTCCACCAGGTAGGCACTGGCCTGTGCGTCGTTGGCGACCAGTCGCTGCAACACGGTTCGGGCGTCCAGTGGTCCGTCGGCGATCACCCGCAGCGCACGGGCCAGCACCACCTTGCGCAGTTCACCGTTCGGGTCGCGAAGGCGCTGCAGGGCCGTGGCCACCCGGGCGCGGTGCTCGTCGGCGGGCGGGATCGTCTCGGCGATGCGTGCGGTGGCCAATTCGCGCGCCGGCCAGGAAGGCAGGGCATCGGTGAAACCCACCGTCTGCGGCCGGATCAACGCTGCCGGTCGTGAGATGTCAAAAGGCAAGGCGCCCACGATGATCGGTGCACTGTGGGAGGCCAGCGCGGCCCGCGCGTCGGCGATGCGCGGGAACGCGGTGTGCACGCCGTCGGCGACGATGACACCGTCCGGGCCGGTGAGAACGAACGTCGGTTCGCGGGTCACGCCGGTGCGGCCGGATCGGGATGACCCGTCAGCGCCAGCGCACTGAGTTGGCGTACGCCGTGCTCGAAACTGCAGATCGCGATCGACGCGGCCGGCATCGACACCCGGATGCCTTCGTAGACGGGTTGCTCGATCCAGCGGGTGATCAACGCGCGGGAGAAGTGACCGTGCCCCACGAAGACCACGTCGCGGGACGCCATGTGTTGCAACGCCAGGTCGATCGCCCGGTCGGCCCGCTCGCAGACCTGCGCGGAGGTCTCACCGCCGGGACACCCGTGGGTCCACACCAGCCAGTTCGGCACGGTCTGGCGGATCTCGACGGTGGTGGTCCCCTCGTAGTCGCCGTAATCCCATTCGCTGATCAGCGGATCGACGTCGTCGACGCTCAGGCCCGCCAGTTCGGCGGTGGTCCTGGCGCGCTGCCGGGGGCTGCTGACCACGTACGGGTTGTCCAGGCGCAGCTGTTGGATGGTCTCCGCGGCCGCCGTCGCCTGTTCGCGGCCGCGTGGCGTGAGTTCGAGTTCGGTGCGGCTGGTGTGCTGACCTGACTTCGACCACTCCGTCTCGCCGTGACGGAGCAGGATCAGCCGGTGCTGCAGTAGGCCCACACCCCCGATTGTGCCGCACGCCGCGTCACCACTTCCGCGCACATGACAGGATGGATCCGTGACGCGGGTACTTGCGGTCGCCAATCAAAAGGGCGGGGTCGCCAAAACGACGACGGTGGCGTCGCTGGGTGCGGCGATGGTCGAGCTGGGGAAGCGGGTGCTGCTCGTCGATCTGGATCCCCAGGGTTGCCTGACGTTTTCGCTCGGGCAGGATCCCGACAAGCTGGCCGTCTCGGTGCACGAGGTGCTGCTCGGCGACGTCGAGCCCGATACGGCGCTGGTCGAGACGTCGGAGGGAATGACGTTGATGCCCGCCAACATCGACCTGGCGGGCGCCGAGGCGATGCTGTTGATGCGCGCCGGTAGGGAGTATGCCCTCAAACGCGCGCTGGCCAAGGTCTCCGACGGCTTCGACGTGGTGATCATCGACTGCCCGCCATCGCTGGGAGTGCTGACCCTCAACGGGCTGACGGCCGCGGACGCCGTGATCGTGCCGCTGCAGTGCGAGACGCTGGCCCACCGCGGGGTCGGTCAGTTCCTGCGCACCATCACCGACGTCCAGCAGATCACCAACGCCGACCTGGCACTGCTGGGCGCACTGCCCACGCTGTACGACTCGCGAACCACCCACAGCCGCGACGTGCTGCTCGACGTCGCCGACCGCTACAACCTTCCGGTGCTGTCGCCGCCGATCCCGCGCACCGTGCGGTTCGCGGAGGCGAGCGCCTCGGGAGCATCGGTGCTCAAGGGACGTAAGAACAAGGGCGCGATGGCCTATCGGGAGTTCGCGGGTTCGCTGCTCAAGCACTGGAAGAACGGCAAAGCGCTGCCGACGTTCACCCCCGAGGTGTGATCAGCTGAGCGCCACCAGCTCGTCGCCCCGCTGCTCCAACAGCATGTTCCCGGCCACGGCGGGCACCACCGGTCCCGCCGTCGGCGGGCGTTGCAACGGAATGTGGCGATCGCCCGCTCCGGTCGCCGGATCGAAGACGTCGTAGCCGCTGCTGACAGGCACCATCAGGCGCCCCGCCATGATCGTCGCCGGCCCCACAGGCCGGTCGCCCCCCGCGGCTGCGACGGTGTACTTGTATTGAAAGTTGTTGGCGGAGAACACCATCACACTGTTGCCTGTCCACCAGGTGATCAGGTCACCCGGCCGTGACACGGTGGCGTCGGGTGACGGCGGCACGGGCACCACGGTGCTCGCGATCACCGCGCCGGTCTCGTCGACAACGTCGACCCTGGGCTTCGGCGTGGGGATGTACACCGCGGTCGTGGTATCCGTCACCGCCAACACACGCGCCCCGCTACCGTCGCTGACGCCGGTCTGCTGGACGTACTTCAGCTCGGGCGTGTCCTCCTCGTCGGAGGGACGCAGCAGCGTCAGGCGCAGGTCGGCCTGGCCGTCGCACGCCTCCAGCACCGACACCGCAACCGAACTCGCCGCGGCCGAGACCAGGCGGCACAGCGGGGTCGTCGGCGTGCCTGCCTTGATCGGCGCGTCGAGGGCGCCGTAACTGAGCATCCGCACCATGTCCGAGCGCCACAACTCCAGCCTGGTGTCCCCGGCCGACAGCACCGTCGTGCCGTCGCCGGACAGGGTGACCTGCCGGTCGGAATAGCTGGTGCGGGTCGGGCCACGCACCCCGGTCTGAGCGTCCACGGTGCTGACCTGCCCGCAGCCGCGCACGTCGGGGTACACCGCGACGGCGTAGTTGTAGACCCAGGTGACCCCGCACAACTCAAGATCCCGCGAGAAGCTCCAGAGGGTGTCACCGGTCGCCGGATCCCGGCCTTGCATGCCGCGTCCGGCGCCGGTCACCGCCGCGCCCGCGACCACCAGCGGTCGGCTGGTCGCGTGGCTGGACGCGGTCCACCGTTGTTCGAGCGAGTCAGGCAACGCCGTCGCGGGTTTGAGGCTCGGGACCGGGGCGGCGGCGGGCCGGCTGATGGTGGCTCGCGCGTCGCTGGTCCACCAGACGAC
>NZ_JBAUJR010000262.1:0-6651 GCF_049683935.1 Mycobacterium sp.
GGACACCTCAAGCTCGATGAGCTGATCACCCGTGAGTACACCCTCGATCAGATCAACGAGGGGTACGCCGACATGAGATCAGGCCGCAACATCCGAGGACTCATCCGCTTCTAACGCAACAACCAAGTAGGGAAGGCGACGACGCTGCGGAAAGACGCTCCCGAGGTCGGATCTGGCTCGCTGGGCGGGCTCAGCGTTGTGAGAGCCGGAACTCGCTCGGAGAGCTGCCGGTCCATCGCTTGAAGGCGTGTGAGAAGTTGGCGGGGTCGCTGTACCCGAGATCCGTAGCAATCTCACTCACCGACATTGAGCGGTCGAGTAGCTGGAGCATCGCGCGCTCGAGCAGGAATGACTGGCGCAACTCGCGAAAGGTGGTCCCCTCTTCGGAAAGGCGCCGTTTGAGTGTGCTGGTGGATATCGACAGCTCATGTGCGAACCTTTGGTTACTTCGCTGTCCTGGATTCTTCTGCAGCAGCCGTCTTACCCTCTCGGAGTTGGATGTAGCGCCGCTCCGCTTGTCGAGAGTTCGCTTCAGCTCGACGATTGCGAGTCGATACGCGAGGGGATCGGAGAACCGGCACACCTCGTTGAGCGTGGCCGAGGGAACGTGGAGGGAGGACATCGGTGCGTCGAAGATCAGGCGCCCGACTTGAGCCAGGCGGTTCTCGCGATCGGTCAGGCCGACGGGCGCCGGCCAACCCAGGTGGAGTGTGACCGTCGGCGCGTCACCGACGAGCATGTCCAGCAGTCGCAATAACGCCGACCCGGTGTAGGTCACGGCCAAGCAGTCCAGGGCTCGATCGCCCGTGTGCCCCCAGAGCCCGACGGTGAGGCCATGCTCACGTGGATGTAACTGTGCATTGATAGCCATGGTGATCAGCGGCAGGTAGGTGAGCAACTCCACGATTTGGGCTACCGAGCCCGCGCTGACCAGCGGAACACTTAACGGGCCAAAGGATGTCAACTGGGCTTGTCCGGCGAACGCGAAGCCGAGCAGCGTGGCGTGGTCGACGTCGAGATCGGGGTAGACCTCGCGAAACCACCGTAACGGCGCTTGGACATCACGCTCAATCAGCGTCGCCGCGTCGGTCCCTTCGCGCGCCATGATGTCGCGGAGTTGCACGATGATGTCTGGCTCGAGTGCTGGGCTCTCGAGCAGTTGCACGAACGCGAGTGGGGGCATCCCCACGTTATCGAGGTTCATCACCAGGCCCCTTTGAGCCAAATTCACACGTTACTGACTCCAGCGAACATAGCCGAAGCGCTTATCTTCGACAAGACTGTTAACTATCATTCACACCGACGACAACGTATTAGGAGTTCGTATGACCGTTGTCACCTTTGTCTCCCACGACGGCGAGCAGCACGAGGCGCCGCTCGAGCCAGGTCACTCACTGATGCAAATTGCGACCAACAACGCGGTGCCCGGCATCGACGGTGACTGCGGAGGCGAAGCCGCGTGCGGCACCTGCCATGTGATCGTCGATCCGCAATGGTCCGGTCGGGTTGGGCGCTCCGGCGCCATTGAAGAAGAGATGCTCGCCATGAGCCCCGAGCGTCAGCCGACCTCCCGGCTGTCGTGCCAGATGCAGGTCACTGAGTCGTGGGACGGCTTGATCGTCCATCTGCCCGAGTTCCAGATGTAATGACGAGAGAGACGGATAAGACGTAATGAAGGTTTCTGAAGCAATCACCGAGAAAGTTCAGGCGACCATCCCGATCGACCTGCAGATTCAGGGCGCACACCTGTATGACAAAACCCGGCGTTTGGTGACCGGAACGAACGGGAAGAGGCTCTTCTTCGAGGGCCCCATCCCCTCGGTCGCGGACGTAAAACTCGCCGACATCGACCTCAGCAACCCTTTCCTCTACCGTCAGGGGCGCTGGCAGTCATACTACGAGCGCCTTCGCAATGAAGCTCCGGTCCACTATCAGCCCAACAGTCCGTTTGGTCCGTTCTGGTCAGTCACACGGCATGCCGACATCGTGGCCGTGGAGAAGAACCATGATGTCTTCTCCTCCGAGCCGTTCATCGTCATCGGGTCCCCGCCTCGTTTCCTTGACGTAGCGATGTTCATTGCGATGGATCCGCCACGCCACGACAGGCAGCGGGCCGCTGTCCAAGGGGTGGTCGCGCCCAAGAACCTGCGTGAGATGGAGGGTCTGATTCGATCTCGCGTGCAGGAGGTGCTGGACAACCTGCCCGTGGATCAGCCATTCAACTGGGTGGAGAATGTTTCGATCGAGTTGACCGCTCGGATGCTCGCGACCCTTTTGGACTTCCCATACGAGCAGCGTCGCAAGCTCGTCGAGTGGTCAGATCTGGCGACCTCGATGGAGCAAGCCAACGGCGGTCCGTCGGACCTTGACGACACGTTTGCAGGCATGCGCGACATGGCGCGAGGTCTCAGCGAGCACTGGCACGACAAGGCGGCCCGGACAGCTGCCGGAGAGGAACCCGGCTTCGATCTGATCACCATGCTGCAGAGTAACGAGAGCACCAAGGATCTGATCAACCGACCGATGGAGTTCTTGGGCAACTTTGTGTTGCTGATCGTCGGAGGCAACGACACCACGAGGAACTCGATGAGCGGCGGTGTTCTCGCGTTGAATCGGTACCCCGATCAGTTCGAGAAGCTGAAGGCAAACCCCGACCTGATCCCCAACATGGTCTCGGAGGTCATCCGGTGGCAGACACCGTTGGCCTATATGCGCCGGATCGCCAAGTCGGACACTATGCTGCACGGGCAGTTCATCCGCAAGGGCGACAAGGTCGTGATGTGGTATGCCTCGGGTAACCGCGACGAGCGCGTGTTCGATCGGCCCGATGAGCTGATCATCGATCGGCCCAACGCCCGAAATCACATCGCCTTCGGTTTCGGCATCCACCGCTGTATGGGCAACCGGCTGGCCGAGATGCAGTTGCGGATCCTGTGGGAGGAGCTGCTTCCGCGCTTCGAGAATATCGAAGTCGTCGGTGAGCCCGAGTACGTGCAGTCCAACTTCGTCAGGGGTATCAGCAAGCTGATGGTCCGACTCACCCCAAAAGCTGGCTAATGACCTTGAAGCGAGCGGTCGTCGTAGGCGCGAGCCATGCCGGGGCACAACTCGCGGCCAGTCTCCGTCAGGAAGGGTGGACCGATGAGATCGTCCTCATCGGCGAGGAGTCGGCGCTGCCCTACCAACGCCCTCCGTTATCGAAGGCCTACCTGGCCCGGAAGATCACACTCGACGAACTCGCGATCCGCAGCGCGGAGTTCTACACCAAGCAGCGAATCCAACTCCTGGATGCGACGGTGGAGGCGATCGACCGCTCGGTCGGCCACCTGTCTCTGAGCACCGGCGACGCAATGCCCTACGACAAGATCGCGCTGTGTACTGGCGCCCGCCCTCGACGGCTCCCCATCCCGGGCGCCGACCTGGCCGGAGTCTTCTACCTACGGACCGCCGCGGACGTCGAGATGATCCTCGCGACCATCCGCCCCGGGGCTCGGGCCGTGCTCGTCGGCGGCGGTTACATCGGACTGGAGACGGCCGCCTCGTTGCGTGCGCTGGGTCTCGACGTCACCGTGCTCGAGGCGACCGAGCGCGTCCTCGAACGGGTCACCGCCCCCGAGGTATCGGCGTTCTTCGACCGGATCCACCGGGAGGAGGGCGTCGACATTCGGACCGGCGCGCTGGTCGAGGCTCTGTCCGGTGACGGCTGGATCCGCGAAGTGCACCTGGCCAGTGGCGAATCAATCCCCGCCGACCTCGTCATTGTGGGCGTCGGCGTTCAACCGAACACCGAGCTCGCCGCCGCCGCAGGCCTGGCCGTCGACAACGGCGTCGTGATCGACGACCAGGCCCGCACCAGCGACCCCGACATCGTGGCCGCCGGGGACTGCGCCAGCCACGAGGTTGCCCGGTACGGCCGTCGCATACGCCTTGAGTCCGTGCCGAGCGCGGCCGAGCAGGCCAAAGTTGCCGCCGCGACCGTCTGCGGGAAGTCCAAGAAGATAGCGGCGCTTCCATGGTTCTGGTCAGATCAATACGACCTTAAGCTCCAGATCGCCGGTCTCAACACCGGATACGACGAGGTCGTCCTCAGCGGCGACCCGACCGAGGACCGCGACTTCACCTGCTTCTACCTCCGTGAGGGCGAGCTCATTGCCGCGGACTGCGTCAACCGCCCGCGAGACTTCATGTTCAGCAAACGGGTCATCACGCAGCAAGTCCCCATCGGACGGGCCGAACTGGCGCTCGCCGGCCGGGCCTGAGGTGATGGTGGCGTGGAGCTATGGGACGGTACGGCGATTGCAACGCGTGTCTCGGAGAGGAACGCAAGTGACAACCGCCATCCAACTCCGCTAGCAAAGGGGACAATTAGCGGATGCCGTGGTCACCTTGGCGGTACTACCGCAGCGCAGCAGGAGCTAATGGAGGTCGCCAACAAGCGTAAGACTATTTCCGGAGAGAGCATCGTCTGAAGTCGATGCTCGCGGGTGTTCGTTTCTGACAACGAGGTTGGTGGAGGTTGATGATGGCGGTATTCAAGGACGAGGACGAGGTCTATGCCTTTTTGGGTGGGATCTTTCGGCGCGGTTTGGAGAAGGAGGGGCTGGCGGACAAGCTCGCAAATTCGGGTGTGGTGTTGCGAGTGCATTACACCGATCCGGATGCAGTGGTGACGGTGGACATGCCGAACAAGGCGGTGGAGACCGGAGCGGCCAGTACCGCAGTGCCCAACGTGGAGTTGTTCATGTCTGCGGACACCGGGAACAAGTTCTGGCTGGGGAAGGTGAACCTGACGATGGCGATGGCCAAGGGAACCGTGCGCGCGAAGGGCCCGGTGCCGAAACTGATCAAGCTGATTCCGCAGGCGAAGAACTTGTTCCCGGAATACCGGTTGATGTTGCAGAGTCAGAATCGGCAGGACCTCATCGATGCGTGACCGTCGCCGCACCGCCGGTGGTTGGGTAGGTGTGCGATGAGGAGCACGATGCAGGACGTTGCGTTGACGGTGCCCGCGATCGTGGCCCATGCTTCGGCAGTCCATGGCGATCGCGAGGTGTTGACAGCCCGCGGACCCCGGCAGATCTCTGGGGTGTCCTATCGCGAGGTGGGGCAGCGTGCGGCACGGTTGGCGAACGCGTTGCGCGAGGTCGGCATTCGCCGAGATGAGCGTGTCGCGACGCTGCAGTGGAGCAACCAGGAGCATCTGGACTGTTATGCGGCGGTGCCGTCGATGGGCGCGGTGCTGCACACGTTGAATCTGCGGCTGCCACCTGAACAGCTGACGTGGATCGCCAATCATGCCGAAGATCGGGTGATCATCGTCGACGGTACGGTGCTGAGCCTGTTGGCGGCGGCGTTGCCGTCGATGACTTCGGTGCGCACGGTATTGGTGACCGGCACCGGCGATCTTGCCGCGGTGCAGGGCTGTGGAAAGGACGTCCTTCGTTACGACGATGTGGTGGCCGCCCAGTCGAGTACCTTCGACTGGCCCGACGTCGACGAGCAGTCGGCCGCAGCGATGTGCTACACCAGCGGAACCACCGGTCACCCGAAAGGCGTTGTCTACAGCCACCGTTCGACGTGGTTGCACTCCCAATCGGCGTGCACCTCGAATGCCTTGGGCATCGGTCATGACGACACGGTGTTGGCGATCGTTCCGATGTTCCACGCCAATGCCTGGGGGTTGCCGTACGCGGCGATGATGGCGGGGGCGCAGCTTCTGCTGCCTGACCGTTTCCTGCAGGCGGGGCCGTTGGTGGAGATGATCGAAGTGGTCCGTCCGACGATGGCGGGCGCTGTGCCGACGATCTGGACCGATGTCTTGCACTACCTGCGCGACAATCCCGGCCACGACGTGAGTTCGTTGAAGATGGTGGCCTGCGGTGGTTCGGCGGTCCCGCGGTCGTTGATGACTGCCTATGACGAACTGGGCATCCGCATTGTGCAGGCCTGGGGGATGACTGAGACTTCCCCGCTGGCCGCGGTCGCTCTGCCGCGGAACACCGACACCCCGGAGAGGTCGCTGCAGCTGCGGGGAACCCAAGGCAGGGTGGTGGCCGGTGTGCAGGCCCGCATCGTTGATGACAGCGGTGCCGAACAACCTTGGGACGGACAGTCGGTGGGGGAGATTCAGATCCGCGGTCCGTGGATCACTCAGTCGTATTACGAGCATGACAGTCCGGCGGTGTCGCCGGACGGGTGGTTGTGCACGGGAGATGTCGGGACGATCAGCGCGGATGCGTTCATCACGCTCACCGACCGTGCCAAAGACGTGATCAAGTCCGGAGGCGAGTGGATCTCATCGGTGGAATTGGAGAACGAGTTGGCCGCTCACCCTGCAGTACGCACCGCCACAGTGATTGGCGTGCCCGACGACAAGTGGCAGGAACGACCGCTGGCAGTGGTCGTCCTGGCCGCTGACTGCACCGCCACCGCCGCGGAGTTGACCGAATTCCTAAGTGCGCGGGTGGCCAAGTGGTGGCTACCGGAACGGTGGGCGTTCGTCACCGACATTCCGCTGACCTCGACCGGCAAGTTCGACAAGAAGAAGTTGCGCCGCCAGTACGCCGATGGTGATCTCGCCGTCGAGACACTGGCGTGAATCATCAATTTACTGCGACCGAAACACCGACGTTTAGGGAGACACATATGAAG
>NZ_JBAUJR010000263.1:0-8216 GCF_049683935.1 Mycobacterium sp.
GCCTCCGGCCGCGACCACGCTGCCCGACATCGCTGCAGGGGTGGACCGGCAGGATCCGGACTCGGTGGCCACCGCGGCGTTGACGGTCTGGTTCACCTGGAACACCGCCGTCGACGCCGGACCCAACGACGCCGCCGCCCGCACCGCACCGCTGCTCACCTCCGAGTACGCGCGCGAGATCACCTCCACCACAGCGCAATCGAGTCCCGGCGCGCAATGGCTGGACTGGGCCGCGGACGGCGCGGTCCTGACCCCCGACCTCGTCGCCGACGACGAACCCGTTCCCCCGCAGACCGATTCGACGGCCTACCGCTCCTACCGCGTCACCCAACGCATCGACGGTGCACCGGTGAGCGAGAGGGTCGTCGCGATGATCCTGCGGCGCGGGTCCGACGGCTGGGAGGTGAGCCGCATTCAAGACAAATAGCCCCGCCTCGTACATCCACTGGCACTGCAGAACAACCCGTTTCGGAAAGGAACCCCCGATGGACACAGAACCCGTCACCACCCCCACCTCGCACCGAGCGCGCCGCGTACTCGGCGTCCTCGCCCTCACCGCCGCGCTGACCGTCCTGGCCGGCGGAGTCGCCGCCGCCCAGACCGTCAACCCGTACGACGGGGTCAACCCGGACATCAGCTTGTTCGGCCCCGCCCTGAACCAGACATGGAAGCGCCTGCTCGCGGCGATCTGGGGAGCCAGCATCGCCCTCGCGGGCCTGTGGGTGCTCACCTCGTTCCTTGCCTCCAAGAAAGCCCGCAAGCGCGGCATGTCCAGCGATCTGAGCGAAGCGGGCGAGGATCTCAAGCTCTCCCTCATCATCTTGGGCGGAGTGGCCGCTGTCTCGCCGATCGTCGGCGCAGTCTTGCTCCTCGTCCAGCCCGGCGCATAGCCGATCCCGGCTCTGACCACCACTCTTACGCCTCCCCGACGCGGGCACCGTCCGCAGAAACGAGTTACCCATCATGGCCATCGACTACCGCAACGTCGGCTCCGAACCCCCCAGCTCCCCCAACACCGAGAACGTCGGCGGTGATCGACAGACCGACAGCAAGTCCGGATCCAAACGCTGGATCATTCTCGGGGCCGTCGCCCTGGCGATCCTCGCCGTCGTCTCGGTGATCGTGGTCGGTCTGTCGGGCAGCACCGACAACTCCGGCGGCGGTGGCTCCGATGCCATCCGCGCAGTACACGGGCCCACAACCGTCAACAACGGTGTCCCCAGCGGCTACACCCGCGACACCCAAGGCGCATCGACGGCCGCGGTGAACGTGCTCCAAGCGTTCGATCAGGCCAGCCAGGGCCGCATCGACATGAACGATGTCCGCCCGACGATGATCGCCGCCGACCCCGGTGCCGAACTGGCCCGCGAGATCGAACTCGGCAGCAACCGCGACGAGAGCAGCGACGTGATGAACACCCTGCCGGCCGCGGTGCACGTGTCCTCGTTCAGCCCCGACGCCGCGCAGATCTCGGTGTGGTCGATGACCACCACCCAGTCCGACATCAACAACACCGGCACCGTCGCCGTGAGCACTCTGTGGGCGACCACCGACATCTCGTTGGTCTGGCAGGACGGGGACTGGAAGGCCAAGGACTGGTCCTACCGCCAGGGCCCGCGACCGGAAGACGCGTCCTACCCGGCCGCTGATTCCGCGCTCGGCGGTCAACTGACCGCCGGGTACTACACCTTCTACATCGACTAGGAGAGAACATGATTCGCCGTCTCGTTCTCATCGCGGTCACCGCCGCACTGGTGGCACTGTTCGGATCACCCGCTGTTGCGCTCGCCCAGCCTTCCGCCGTTCCCGCCCCCGCACCGGGGGCGGTCACCGCCCAACAACCGGCATCGAGGCTGCCCGCGCACTTCCCGGACGATCTCAAGAAATTCATCGGCGGCACCGAGGAATTTCGGAGCGGGCCCTGGTTCACGGGCAACTGCGCAGACCACGGCGGCGACCTGGGAACCTATATCTCCCAAGCACTCACGAACGAAAACCGGCTCCTGTACTGGACCGCATCGGACGAGAACAAAGCCGTCATGCTCGGCGGTGCGAGCGCGGTCGGCTCCGACCCGCAGGCCCAGGCCACGGCCGAGATCACCCGTCAGGCCGTCGCCGACGGGACCGAACCACCCGCCGACGCTCTGCCGACGGTGTTTCCGGCCGGAGACACCAGCTTTCACCCACCGACCGGAACCTGCGCCGCCGACCTCGCCCGGTGGGGCACCAAGGAATGGGGCACATGGGGCTTCGCCTGGGCGCAGAGCCCGGACGCGGACTCGCTCACCGCGATCAAGGCGCTGCCCGGTGCCGACAAGGTGCCCGACGCCGCCTGGTCGGACCCGTGCTCGCAGGGTTCGGGCGACCAGTACTGCATGCACGCGTTCTTCGTCGACTGCTCGAAAGCCGAACGGGCAGATGCCAGCCGCTGCCAGGACTGGAACCTGTCGATCGGACGATTGTTCGCCGGCACCGCGAACTGGATCGACAAGAACACCTCGTTCACCGAACGCCTGGACGACACCCTCGGCAAGGTCATCGCCGCCACCCCTCAGTACAAGCTCGGCAAGGCCTACCTGCAGGCATTCTCCTGGATCTCGGGGGCAGCGAACGACGTCGTCGACTTCGTCACCGACCCGACCACCGTCATCGACGACTGGGTCAACGCCACCAAGAGCGGGGCACTCTCACTCACCGATGCCGTGCTGCGTGGGTTGACCTCGACCGGCGACTTCGATCCCACCCAGCAGTGGTTCGTGACCTACTACGCCGCATCGACGGGTCTGGGAATCATGGTCATGTCGCTCGCGGTACTGCTGGCGATCATGCGATCACGGCACAAGGGCTCGCCGTCGGAGCTGGTGGCCAACGTCTTCGGCTACATGCCCGCCGGGGTGGTGATGATGCTGTTCTCCCTGGCCCTGGCTCAACTGCTGATCGAGTTCGCGACAGTGCTCACCGAGGGCATCGCCAGTTTCAGCGGCTCCACGATCACCGAGATGGTGGAAAACATCTACGCCACGATGGGCACGCTGAACAAGGACACCGTCGTCGGCGGCTCGATCGTCGGCCTGGTCTTCTTCGGCATCCTGCTGCTCGGCGCGATGTCGGTCTACCTGGGTCTGCTCATGCACCAGATCGGGCTTCCGCTGACCGCGTGCGTCGCCGGAATCGGCTACGGCATGTGGGTGCACCCGACGTGGCGGACCAAAGCGCTGCGGCCACTGTTCACGTTCGTCGGCATCGTGCTCAGCAAGCCGATGCTGTTCCTGCTCATCGCGATCGTGCTCGCCGGGGCCAACAACGCTCTGCTCTCGGGCGGCGGCGGCTCGGGCGACCTGACCTCGCTCGGCGCTCTCGTGCTCGTCGGTGCCTCGATGGTCGTCGTCGGCCTGGCACCGTGGGCGATGCTCAAGTGGGCACCGATCCTGCCGACCAAAGCCGACTCCGAAGGATTCGGCGGCGGTGGCTCCGTCGCCGGTGGTGTCATCGGAGGCGTGGGCAGCTCGGCCCTGTTCCGCAGCCGCAGCGGCGGAGGCGGAGGCGGAGGCGGCGGCGGCGGAGGCGGGTCGACCGTCACACCGCGCTCGACCCGCTCCGGCGACGGCGTCGACAAGGCCACCCGATCCACGCACTCGACGCCGTCGACCAACTCCACCCCAGGCCACACCACCGGGACCGCCCACAGCGGCGGCACCGACAAGGGCGGGACGTCGACACCGAAGCGCTCGACCATGGGAATGGCCGGCCGACTCGGCGGAAAGCTCGCGACGGGATCGGCCGCGACGGTCGCCTCGGCCGGGGCAGCAGCGGTGCCGATCGCCGCTCAGTCCGCAGCAGCGGCAATGAACAAAGCCAAATCCAGTGCCGAGTCCGCACCGTCCGAAGCCGAAGGCAGGTAAGCGATGTCGACCGAGACCGTCGAGCACGACAGCGAGCAGAGAACCTCCATCCTGGGCGGTGAGATCGCCCGCCGCGGCATGACCGGGATCTCGGCACCGGTGCTCATCACCTGGACCGCTGCCCTGATCATCGGCGTCGTGTACTACTTCGCGGCCGGTGGCGGCGCGATGACCGTCGGGCTCGTGGCCGTGTTCTACGTCGGGGTGTTCGCCTCGACGTACGAATTCGGCGACACCTCCCTGGCGGCGCGGCAGATGCACCGACTGCGGAACTGGTCGCGGATGCGGCGCGGGGAGCACGTCTACCGCAACGCCGACGACCCCGCCTACGGGATCACCGATCTCGACCCCGGCTGGGAGTACCCGGTCCCGCTCGGGCGGACCGCACCGCTCGACGTCGCGGGCACCGGCCTGGACGAGATGTTCATCGTCCGCACCGCGAACCCCGGCGAGCGGGCCTACTACACGGTCGTACTGTCCGTGCAGGGCCTGGCCGGCGGGCTGCGCACCGACGCGGCCTGGGCGACGACATCGGAGAAGTTCGGTCTGTTCAGCGCCTCGATGGCCCGCAAGACCTCGCTCATCCGCGGAACGCAGTTGATCCACCGCTCCATTCCCGCGGATCTGACCATGCACGAGGACTGGGTCGAGCGGGAGATCGAGAAGCTCGGCGACATGCGTCTGCGGGCACCGGTGGAGTCCTACGGCGACCTCATCGACACCATCCGGCCGCACTCGGAAGAGCACCGGGCGTACGTGGTGCTCAAATTCCCCCAGACCGACCACTTCGAGGCCGAAGCCGCGCGGGCTGCAGGCGGGAAAGGTGCCCGATTCGAAGGCGGTGTCGCCCAAGTGATCCGCGACGAGACGATGCGCGCGGTGAGCAAACTCGTCGCCGCCGGCATGGGCCGCGTCCAGGTCCTCGGTGAGCAGCGCACCTGTGCGTTGATCCGCGCCTTCGTCGACCCGTCGAACCCACTCGATCGTCACCAAGGGGCGCGGTGGTCGAACTGCTGGCCCTCCTACGTCGGTGGCCACGACTCGGTGGTGGTATCCGGACGCTGGCACACCCGTGTCGGGTTCCTCCCGCCGGCGAGCATCGAACCCATTCCGCTGGGCCCGTTGTGGCTCGCACCGCTGCTGACCGGGGTCGCCCCCGACATCGGCGACGACGAGAACCCGCCCTCACCGACGATCCGAACAGTCAGTGTCCGAGTCGATTTCGTGCCCGACGCCGTCGCCCGGGAAGCGGCCAGTCAGGACTTCACCCAGGACAAGGCGGCGCAGGAAAGCGCAGCACGCAAAGGCATCACCGGCGACGGCTCGGCCGAAGTGATGGCCACCGCGTCCGGGCGTCGACGCACCGATCTGATGCCGGGCTCGGGCCATCACGGCACCATCTACTCCCTGTCGATCGCGGTCACCGGACGCGACGAAGACGACCTCGAGCAGGCGTGCACGCGCGTGGAGGAAGCCGCCGACGAGTCAGGAATCAAAACCATCACCTGGCAGGACGACATGCACGACGTCGCCCTGTTCACCACCCTGCCCTTCGCTCGCGGTCTCGCCGTGACGCGCTACACCACGTAGCCCAGGAGATTTCGATGCCGCAACACACCACCCGTCGTCCGTCCACCCGACCGGCCGCGACCGGGCAGCCGGCCCGATCGCCGCGCCCCCGCCTGCTCGGCGACTCCGCCGCCGTCCTCGAGGCCGCGGAGGCGATCCCCAAGCGGATTGCCCGCCGTAAGCCGCCTCGGCGGTTCACGCTCCTCGACCGCTACGGCTGGTACGAACCCCGCACCGAAGGCGCGTGGAGTACGACCAGGCAGTCCGAAGCGCTGAATCTGGCCATCAGCCGCCGCAGTGCCCGCCACCAGGGAGCGGTGACCGGCCTGAACCGGATTTCCCAGGACCTGGTGATCACCGATCCGTTCGAGCTCTACGGCACCGACATCTCCAATATCAACGTCTGCGTGGTCGGAGACATCGGCAAGGGCAAGTCCTCGATGATCAAGACCGCGTTTTTGTGGCGGCAGATCATCTTCGGCCGACAGGTAGTGGTCATCGACAAGAAACGCCAGGGCAGCGAAGGCGAGTACTCCATCTTCGCCCGCACCCTCGAGGTGGAATCGGTCCGGTTCAAAACCGGTGGCGGCGGGGCGCGACTGAACCTGCTCGACCCGGCGATCACCACCGGCGGTGAACACGCCGGGGGCCTGGACGGTGTCACCCCGGCCGGTCAGGAAGCCCTCGTGCTCGCCGTCCTCGCCGACACGATGGAACGCCCGCTGACCACACCGGAGAAGAGCGCCGTCGGCCGAGCGTTGGAGCTGGTCAACGCCGACGCTGCCGCGACCGGTCGTGCACCGGTGCTCAAGGATCTCGCGCGCCGCCTCGTCGAGCCGTCCACCGACGACGGCACGTATTTCGGTGACCGCTGGTCCGAGCGCTCGCTCGAATGGGGTTACGAGCCGGGCTTGGCCCTGCTGCGTCTGGTCGACCGGGATCTGAAGGGCCTCGTCGACGCGGAAACCTCCCCGGAGGTCCGGGCCGCGCTCGAGCATCCGTTCGCGCATTTCGACGTCTCCGCGTTGCCGACCGAAGGGCCTGCGCTGCGGGTGGTGATGACCGTGATCAACACCTGGTTGGCGAACCTGCTCGCGGCGCGTTCGTCGGTGTCCAAGCAGACCATTCTCATCGTCGAGGAAGGCTGGCACGTCGCCGAAGGATCGACCGGCGCGGTGTTCCGGTCGAACATGAAACTCTCTCGCGGACTGGGTCTGTCGACCGTCTCGGCGTTTCATCACCCCTCGGACATGTCCCACGACTCCCCCGCGCGTGCCCTGATGCAGGAGGCGGGAATCGTGTTCCTGTTCGCGCAGGAACGCTTCGACGATGCCCGCGAGACAGCGGAGATGTATCACCTGCCGCCCGGATCGGTCGACATCATCATGGGCCTGGGCCAGGGCGAATGCCTGGTCAAGATTGGCTCGTCCGATCCGATCCTGATGGAACACGTTCGCTCCCCGCAGGAGATCGCCCTCACCGACACCGACGCCGCCGTCAAAGGAGTCAAGCCAGCATGAACACCTCCTCGCCAGCGGCCCGGCGATCCCGCACCATCGACGTGCGCGTGAGCTCGCCGGCGCCAATCGGGTACGCCGACGACACCAGCTCGACCGGGGGCCGGTTCGCATCGGCCTCCGCCGCAGCACGATTCGCCGTCATCGCTACCTTTGCGGCCCGCCGCGCCGACATCACCGTCACCATCGCTGTCGACGGGGACGACGAGGTCTGTGTGTCCGGTACCCCCGGCGAGATCGCTTGCGCCCTCGCCGCCATCCCGGTCTACAGCGTCGGCGTCCGGAAAGCGCGGATCGCGCCGGCACTCGATCTCGGCGGAGATCCGATGCGGATACCGGCACCGGGCTGCCTGCGTGCCGCCGTCGACGAGGTCGCCCTGCCGATCCAGTGGCAGGGCAGCGTCGGCCCCGATGGCCGTGCGATTGCGGAAGCCGGGGTCGACGTGCGTGTGCTCTCGACTCGGCCCGACCCGCTGCCGAACTCGACACTGCTGCTCGGACAATGGGCACCGGACCTCGCGCACCGCCTCGCGCACGACCTCGCCCGCTCGATCACCGAGCGCAGTGGTCGACGCAGCCCGGCCACCGTGACCTATCTCCCCGACCAGGGGCGGTACGAGATCACCCATCTGGCCCCGGTCTCCGATACCGACGCCGCCGCGGTGGCCCGGTACATCCGGATCACCCGACTACGAGCCAACCTCGCCGCCCTCGACTCGGTCGCCGACGCGGACTGCGCTGTCGGTCTCGCCGCCGAGCTGCACGTGCTCGAAAGCTATTCCCGCCGTGTCCCTTCCACCGACGACAGGACAGTTCGATGAGTGCGATGCAATCCCCTCCCCGCAGGCCCAGCGATCCGTTCGTTCCGTCCGAGGTCTGGGTCGGTGCCGCTCTGATCGTGGGGCTGGTGTTCGCTGTCGCCGGCGGCGGCATGGTCTCCTCGCTGGTGTCGGGCAAGGTGATCGCGATGCCCACCAGCCTCGGTGAGCTGTTCTCGATCTTCCGCGGGTTGGTCACCAATCCGTCGGACCCCGCGGCCGCGTGGCCGGCGACCGCGCAGCCGGGTCCGGCGTGGGTGACCTGGGTGTGCATTCTGGTGCTCGGTGCGCTGTATACCGCCGTGGCCCTGTGGATCAGCTCCGAGATCGACGACTGGCAGCACCACCGCGGTCAGGCCCAACGTGGATTCGCCGGTCGACGTGAACTCGTCCGGGCAGGTATCGACGAG
>NZ_JBAUJR010000264.1:0-5718 GCF_049683935.1 Mycobacterium sp.
CAGCAGCACCGGCACGCCGGCATCGGCGGCCAACAGGGCTGACGACAGCTTCGACACCATGCCGCCGGTGCCCAGGTGGCTGCCGCGTCCGGCCGTCACACCAGCGAGGTCGGCGGGACCGTCGACCTCCGGGATGAAGCGTGCCGGATTGTCCGGGGACGCCTTGCGCGGATCGCCGTCGTAGAGTCCGTCGATATCACTGAGCAGTACCAGCGCGTCCGCCCCCACCAGGTGGGCGACCAGCGCCGAGAGTCGGTCATTGTCACCGAATCTGATCTCGTTGGTGGCCACGGTGTCGTTCTCGTTGACGATCCCCACCGCGTGCAGCGCCCGAAGCCGATCCAGGGTGCGTTGAGCGTTGGTGTGCTGCACCCGCAACGAGATGTCGTGCGCTGTCAGCAGCACCTGCCCCACCGTGCGGTTGTAGCGCCCGAAGGCCGCGCTCCAGGAGTTGACCAGCGCTACCTGTCCGACGCTGGCCGCCGCCTGCTTGGTGGCCAGATCTGTCGGCCGCCTGCTCAACCCCAGTGGCTCGATGCCCGCGGCGATCGCGCCGGACGACACGATCACCACGTCGGATCCAGCCTGCATTCGCGCTTCGATCGCGTCGGCGAGGATCTGCAATCGGCTCGCGTCGAACTCGCCGGACGGGGTGGTCAGCGCCGTGGTGCCGATCTTGACGACGACCGAACGCGCGGAGCGAACAGCTTCTCGGTGAACGGAGTCCGCCCATTCGGCTCGGTCGGTACTCACGGCAGTCTGCTCTTCGCGCTAGCGCTCATCGCTTCCGTCTTCTCCGGTTTCCCGTCGCGCCTTGCGTGCTGCCTTGCGCTCGTCGGCCGACACCCGGTCGGTCTGCTCGAGCCGGATATCGGTGCCGCGACCGGACATCTGCATGTCCACGCCCGCCGGGGTCTGGGGCTCCCAGTCGAACGTCATGTCGCCGATGGTCACAGCACACCCGGGCCGGGCGCCGAGCTTCAGCAACTGGTCTTCGACACCGAGACGCGCAAGTCGATCCCCCAGGTAACCGACCGCCTCGTCGTTGTCGAAGTTGGTCTGCGCTACCCAACGTTGCGGCCGGGTCCCCCGAACGACGAAACCGCCCATACCGTCCGCCTCGACGGTGAACCCGCTGTCGTCGACGGCCACCGGCCTGATCACCGGGCGGCGAGGGACCACCTCGGGTTGGGAAGCGCGGTAGGCGGACACCATCTCCCACAGCGCGAATGTCAGGGGCCGCAGACCCTCCCGGGCCACCGTCGACACCTCGTAGACGGGCCAGCCGAACTTGCCGTAGACATCCTCGCGGACGAAGTCGGCGAGTTCCCGGGCCTCGGGAACGTCGATCTTGTTGAGCACCACAGCCCGCGGACGTTCGGCGAGATCGCCCAGCGCCGAATCCCCTTGCAATGTCGGCGTGTAGGCCGCGAGTTCGGCCTCGAGCGCCTCGATGTCGGAGACGGGGTCGCGGCCGGGTTCGAGCGTCGCACAATCCACGACGTGCACCAGGACCGCGCACCGCTCGAGGTGACGCAGGAAGTCCAGTCCGAGCCCGCGCCCCTCGGAGGCGCCGGGAATGAGCCCGGGAACGTCAGCGACGGTGAAGGTGTGATCTCCCGCGGAAACCACGCCGAGGTTCGGCGCCAACGTGGTGAACGGGTAGTCGGCGATCTTGGGTTTTGCCGCAGAGATGGCCGACACCAGCGACGACTTACCCGCCGAAGGGAAGCCGACCAGGCCGACGTCGGCCACGGTCTTGAGTTCCAGGGTGAGATCGCGGATCTCCCCCTTTTCGCCGAGGAGTGCGAAGCCGGGGGCCTTGCGGGCACGCGACGCCAGCGCTGCGTTGCCCAGACCGCCCCTGCCGCCGGTGGCAGCGTCGAAGCGCGTGCCTGCGCCGACCAGATCGGCCAGCATGCGGCCGCGCTCGTCGAGGACGACGGTGCCGTCGGGCACCATCACCTCCAGGTCGGCGCCTGCGGCTCCGTCACGATTGTTGCCCGCACCCTGTTTGCCCGACGGGGCGACCACGTGGGGATGAAAGTGGAAGTCCAGCAAGGTGTGGACCTGCGGATCGACGACGAACACGATGCTGCCGCCGCGTCCGCCGTTGCCACCGTCGGGGCCACCGAGCGGCTTGAACTTCTCACGGTGGACCGAGGCGCAGCCGTTTCCGCCGTTGCCTGCCCGCGCGTGAACGACGACGCGGTCGATGAACCGGGTCATCGGAATTCCTTTCCATCACGAAACCTACGTTTTGCCTACGAAGCGCCAGAGCCCCTCTGCAAAACGCCGATCTCGACGGTGGAGAGGAACCTACGCGTCGACGCGTGCGACCCGGACGACGTTGACGAACTTGCGTCCGCGCTTCTTGCCGAACTCGACGGCGCCGGGCGCCGTGGCGAACAGCGTGTCGTCGCCGCCACGACCGACGTTGTCGCCGGGGTGGAAGTGAGTGCCGCGCTGCCGGACCAGGATCTCGCCGGCCTTGACGACCTGGCCGCCGAATCGCTTGACTCCCAGACGCTGCGCGTTGGAGTCGCGACCGTTGCGTGAGCTGGAAGCGCCCTTCTTGTGTGCCATTTCTGCCGCTCCCGTCGTTACTTGATGCCGGTGACCTTGAGCACCGTCAGCTGCTGACGGTGGCCTTGGCGCTTGTGATAACCGGTCTTGTTCTTGAACTTGTGAATCCGGATCTTCGGGCCCTTGGTGTGCTCGAGGATCTCGCCGGTGACCGCGACCTTCTCCAACGCCTTGGCGTCAGTGGTCACCTTCGAGCCCTCGACGACCAGAGCGACCGGCAACGAGACCGTGCCCCCGGGCTCGACGTCGAGCTTCTCCACCTTGACGATGTCACCGGCGGCGACCTTGTACTGCTTGCCACCGGTCTTCACGATCGCGTACGTGGCTGATTCGGCTGCCATCGATGGTCATCCTCTACTTCGCGTGCGGGCGCGCAGCACCTGGGGTGTGCGTGCGGGTCTGGGGCGCAGGTGAACCGAGTACCTGCGCGAACACAGTCTCGGGACTTCCTACTGTCTCCCGCCGGCCAGGGGTAGGCCCTGGAGACAACTGCTCAAGGTTACGTGACCAGCGGGTAGAGGGTCAAACCGCCGGCGGGCCCGCGGGTCGGGCCGCGGCGCGCCGTCGGTGCCTGCCGCTGCGAGCGGCGGCGGCAGGCTGTTCAGGCTCGTCGTCCTCGTCTGAGTCGTCGTCGTCGTCCGACTCGTCGAGAACCTCGATGTCGTCCTCGTCTTCGTCGTCATCATCATCGAGGTCGATCTCATCGCTGTCTTCGTCGTCGTCGGAGTCATCATCGTCGTCGTCCGAGTCGTCGTCGTCCGAGTCGTCGTCGTCCGAGTCATCGTCGTCGTCGTCGTCGTCGTCCGAGTCATCATCGTCGTCGGCGTCGTCGATGACGGCGTCGCGGATCGCTTCGGGATCGAATTCGGCGACCTCGTCGGCGCCCTCGGTGGCGTCCTCGGTGTCCTCGTCGTCGTCGTGCTTGCCGTTCGCCGCGGCCATCGCCTTGAACATCGGGTGCTCACCGGGAGAGTGCGCCGGCACCTTGACGACGGGCACTTCCTGCGCATCTCGTGCACCACGTTTGCCGCGCTTGCTGCGGCGGCCGCCTCCGCCGCCACCACCACCGTTGCCGCCGCCTCCGGAATCGGACTTGCGTCCCGCAGTCGATCCGGAGTCGACGGGATCGCCGTGCAGCATGATGCCGCGGCCGGCGCAGTGCGAGCAGGTGGTCGAGAACGCTTCGATCAGCCCGGTGCCGAGCTTCTTGCGGGTCAACTGCACCAGCCCCAAAGACGTCACCTCCGACACCTGGTGGCGAGTGCGATCACGGGCCAACGCTTCGGTCAGCCTGCGCAGCACGAGGTCGCGGTTGTTCTCCAACACCATGTCGATGAAGTCGATGACGATGATGCCGCCGATGTCACGCAGTCGCAGCTGCCGGACGATCTCCTCGGCTGCTTCGAGATTGTTGCGGGTGACGGTCTGCTCCAGGTTGCCGCCCGATCCGGTGAACTTGCCGGTGTTGACGTCGACGACCGTCATCGCCTCGGTGCGATCGATCACCAGCGTGCCGCCCGACGGCAGCCACACCTTGCGGTCCAGCGCCTTGGCGAGCTGCTCGTCGATCCGGTGCACGGCGAAGACATCAGGGCCGTCGGCCGACGCGGGCTCGTACTTCGTCATCCGCGGGAGCAACTCCGGGGCCACCGCGTTGACGTAATCGGTGATCGTCTTCCACGAATCCTCGCCGGCGACGATCAGCCCCGTGAAGTCCTCGTTGAACAGGTCACGGATCACTTTGACCAGCACGTCCGGCTCTTCGTAGAGAGCGACGGCGGCACCTGCGGCTTTGTTCTTGGTCTCGGTCGCCCGGGCGTCGATCTCATTCCAGCGCTCCTGAAGCCGGTCGACGTCGGTGCGGATGTCCTCTTCCTTGACCCCTTCGGAGGCGGTGCGGATGATGACGCCCGCATCCGAGGGAACCACTTCACGCAGGATCTCCTTGAGCCGCTGACGTTCCGTGTCGGGCAGCTTTCGGCTGATGCCGGTGGACGACGCGCCGGGCACGTACACCAGGTAACGGCCGGCCAGCGAGATCTGGGTGGTCAGCCGGGCGCCCTTGTGGCCCACGGGATCCTTGCTGACCTGGACGACGACATAGTCGCCGGGTTTGAGCGCCTGCTCGATCTTGCGCTGCGCGCCACCGAGGCCGGCGGCCTCCCAGTTGACCTCGCCTGCGTACAGCACACCGTTGCGGCCGCGACCGATGTCGACGAACGCGGCTTCCATCGAGGGCAGCACGTTCTGCACGATGCCGAGGTAGATGTTGCCGACCAGCGACGCCGAGGCCGCTGAGGTGACGAAGTGTTCGACGACGACACCGTCCTCGAGGACGGCGATCTGCGTGTAGCGGGCGCCTTCGTGCGGCGGTTCGGTGCGCACTTTGTCGCGCACGATCATGGTCCGCTCGACGGCTTCGCGGCGAGCCAGGAACTCGGCCTCGCTCAGGATCGGGGGCCGACGGCGACCGGCATCGCGGCCATCTCTGCGCCGCTGCCGCTTGGCCTCCAACCGGGTGGACCCGCTGATCCCCTGGATCTCGTTGTTCGACGAGGAACCGTCGCCGCCGCCCTTGGCGCGTCGGGGCGGACGTTCGTGCACCACCGTGTTGGGCGGATCGTCGGGCGCGGTGCCGCCCTCGTTGTCGTCGCCCGACCCGGACTTGCGGCGCCGGCGGCGGCGTCGGCGGGTCTTGCCGCCATCGGCGCCCGAACCGTCGTCGCCGCTGTCGTCGTCGCTGTCACTCTCGTCGTCGGACTCGGACTGGTCCCCGTCAGCCGACGTGTCACCCTCGGCGTCGGAAGCGGAATCGTCCCCGTTCTGCTCCCCACGGCCACGGCCCCGACCCCGGCGCCCACGCCTGCGGCGTTTGGCAGCCGGGCGATCGGCGTCATCATCGGAGTCCGAGCCGTCATCGTCGTCGGAGTCGTCATCGTCGTCACTGTCGCCCTCGTCGCTGCTGCTGATCTTGTCCGCACGCACAGGCTGCGGAGCGACGAACAGCGGCAGGTAGTCGGCGGGCTCGGCCGTGCTCGAGGTCGGAGTCTCCAGGATCAGCCGCGACTCCGGCTCCTCCTCGGCGACTGGTTCGGCGTCTGCGGCCACCTGGGCGCTCGGCTCAGGCTGGAC
>NZ_JBAUJR010000265.1:0-38080 GCF_049683935.1 Mycobacterium sp.
GCCCCACGCCGTGCAGGTGGCGATGTTCGAGGCGGTGCCCGACCCCGCCTGGGTCGCCCGCCCCGGGCTGTACGCACGCAGCCACGAGGCAGGCAGATCCGTCGACGTGACGCTCGCCGGCCCGAACGGGCTGGTGGACATGGGCACCGGATTCGACGATTTCTCACCCCGCGGCCGTGCCGATGCCACCGACGGAGTCGGGGCCGCGGCCCGAGCGAACCGCGCGCGGTTGGCGGATGCGATGGCCGCGGGAGGTCTGGCGGTCTACTCCGGCGAGTGGTGGCACTTCGACGGACCAGGAGCCGACGTGGCGCGGCCGATCCTCGACGTGCCGGTCGACTAGGGCCGGACGGTCACGGTCGCTCGGCCCTCAGAGCTTGGTGAGATCGGTGCGCATCAGCATGATGTTGTACTCCGACCACAGCGACAGATTCCAGTAGAGATCCGAACCGGTGCCCACGGTCGACGGTGACCAGGGATGCATCATCGGCGCGTAGATCCCACCGGTCTGCTGACCCATCAGCACCGTCGCCTCCGACCATTCCCCCTCGGGGGTGTCCGAGGTGCGCATGACGATGTTGTTGGACTGATCTCCGTACAGCACGATGTACTTCTGCAGATAGTCGTTGTACTGCACCGACATCTCGCTGACGGTGTAACCGGGTTTGGTCTGGCCGCACGCTCCGCCGGACTTGCCGATGATCGCCGAGGCCGACGACGGGCTGCCCTTGACCCACCTGGCGGGACTGCTTCCGAACCAGCCCGACGATGCCTTCTTGTAGTACTCGTACTTGGACACGTCGAGGATGTCCGCCTCGGCCACCCGCGAGATGTACGCAGCGCCCTGCCGGCCGTTCGGGGTGCCGTAGGAATAGACGTAGCCGTCGTCGCCCTTGACGAACGCAGACTGCTGGAAATTCCGGTTGCCGCTGAAAATGGAGTTGTACCGCACACTTTCGGGCGCGATGGTGAAATTCTCACCGTTGTCCGTCGAGTACGCGATCGCCGAGTAGTTGGTGCTCCACCGACCTGCCGAGCCCCAGTTCGACACCGACATGAAGCTGACGTACTGGGTGGCGCCGAACTCGGTGTCGGGCGTCGACAGCGAGAGACCCGCGGTGGGAATGAGTGTCACCGAGTTGGGCAGCCACGACGGACGGTTGATGATCGGCCGGGCCTGCGTGGGGCCGGACAGCGGGGCACCGCCGAACATGTTGCCGTTGAACCACTCCCCGTCCGGGATGGTCATGCCGTCGGACAGGTCGTCGTCCGAACTGCGGAACAAGGTGTTGTAGATCCACCTACCGCTCATGTTGGCGGAGCCGAAGCTGTCGCCGACAGCGATCAACACCTGGTTCTCGTTCCAGGGGGTGGACGGATCGTCGGGAATTCCGTTGTCCCACATGACACCGACATCGGTCCCGTAGATCTGGTACCGCGCCAGCGTGTTGGCCATCGTCTCGTCGTTGTAGACGTTCTTCCCGGTCACCCAGCTGACGAAGTTCGTCGAGGGGCTGACCTGAGGGTTCAGCCACGGCGAGTAGGGCACCCACGCCGCGGCGGTGGTGGCCTCGGCGGTCGTCAGGGCCAGGCTGGTGGGAGCGACGACGCTGGCCTGGGCCGCACTGACGGTGCTGCGCGACACGAACAGGTTCTCGAGCTCACGCCGGGCGAACGACATCAGCGCCCACAGGAACGGTGGCTGCGGGGCACTCTCGGGGGTCGCGTCGGCTTTCTGGCGAGCCCAGTCCAGCATGCTGTTGACGACGTTCACCACCGCGGTGACCAGGTTCGGCTTCGGCGTGGACGTGGTGGACGGCGGGGTGGACAGCAGGGCTGCCACCGTCGGCGACACCGCGGCCGGGCTGGAGTTGGCCAGGGTGCCGGCGCTGGCGAACACCGCGACCTTGGCCGGCTCCTTCGGCACCACGGCAGGGTCGTCCGACGTCTCGACGGTTGTGGTCGTGGACTTCTCGGTAGCGGATTTGTCCGCCGTTACGGTCTGTGATCGCTTGGTTGCGGCAGGTGTTGCGGGAGTGTCGGTGTCGGTTTGAGGGGCGGTGTCGTCGTCTGGTTCCGGTTCGGCTTCGTCGACGGGGGCAGGGTCTTCAGGCTCCGGGTCGTCATCGGGATCGACGTCGTCGCTGTCGTCGAGTTCCGGTTCGGTGTCCTCGTCCTCGTCGGCACCTTCGTCCTCGTCCTCGTCAGCGTCGGGTTCGTCGTCGTCAGGCTCGGCGTCGTCGGCGTCCTCGTCCGTGTCGTCGTCAGACTCAGCGTCGTCGTCGGTGTCCGCGGACTCCTTGGCGTCGTCCCGTTTGCCCGCTGTGGTGCGGTCCCCGGTGTCGTCGTTCGACGTTGCTGAGGTCGACGATTTTGACGGCGACGAATCGGTGTCGTCGGCCCACGCCACGCCCTGCCCTGCAAAGACTGCTGATCCGACGCCCAACGCGACGGCTAGACCGCCCACTCGACCGACGTACGTTGCGGCACCCATGAAACCCCTTCGAATCCAGCCCTGTGCGACCCCCGTCGTCGTGGACATTCAATCGCATCGACGTGCGAACGGGCGGCAAAAGGTTAAATCGTCACAGCTTTCGTATTGTTACTGTGACCTTTGGATTTGAGGCGTCCAGGCCGCGCGAAGTGGATTACAGCAAATAGATCCGGGCCTACTCGTCGAGTGTCTCCAGCGCCTTCTCGTAAAGTCCGACAGCCTCGGCAATGCCGTCGCCGAGCCACGCGTCGACGATGCCGACCTGGTCGGCGACGAGCTGCACTCGTTGGAGCCACAGCTCAAAATCCTCGTCGCGGCGAAGCGCGTCGATCTGCTCGTCGGAACCGTGGATCAAGAAGAAGCCGCCGAGCTCGATGTTTTGCGGCTTGAGGACAACGCGGTCGAAGCGCTCGATCCGGCTTTGCTCCTGAAGGCCCGACAGGAAGTCCTGGGTCTCGATCAGCAGTGCCAGTGCCTTGCGCTCACGGCCACGCGTCGGCACTCCCCACGCCACCCACAGTCCCGCTTCGGCCATCGGTCCTCCTCGGTCGGACTGGTCACGGCGCGACCAAGTATGTCGTATTGCCGACGCGCGCCCGCACCTGCGCGGTGTTGATGTTGACGTCGCTGTAGTCGAGGTGATCGAGGAACCGGCCGCCGAGCAGTCGCGCCTTCTTCACCACGGTGAGCTGCTCGGCGGGCCAGCCATCGCCGTTGCACCAGCCGTCGTGGGCGCGGGCGATGTCGAGCACCGTGTACTGGGTGTCGTCCGGGGTGCGGCGCAGCGGTTCGCCGTCGAGTCCACGCGTTCCTGTGCCGCCGAACCGGCGACGCGGGTTGCCGAGCAGGATGAATCGCAGCCGGTCGGCCGGCGCGGCGTCCGGTCGTCGCGCGTGCTGCTCGAGCCATTCGGACACGACCTCGGCACCCTGGCTGTGCGCGACGACGTCGATCGGACCTGACGCGTTCGAGAGGGCAGACCGGAGGGCGAGATCCAGCGCCTCGACCCCCGCGGGAATGGACTTCGGCGACGCGGACTGCGGATACGTCACGATCACCCGGTCGGCCTTCGCCGCGTAACCGGACAGCGCCTTGCCCACGCGGTCGGCGGTGCCGTAGTTCAGGCCGCCGAGGGTGAGGACGGTGCTCACCATGAGCTCACCGCTAGATCCTACCTCTGCGGTATGTCCTGGCTACCGACGGCGAGTTGAAAGCTGTTGCATATCAAGAGGTTCGATGTGGGCAGCCAGCCCCCCGCTGGGATGTCACCGCTAGAAGGACTGACCGTCGGCGTATCGCTGTCTGCGGTAGTGGCGCCCGTTGCCGCGGTTGCGATTCTTGTACGTCGGTAGCTGCGAGTCGCAGTTCGGGCAGATGAGCCGCAGGTTCTCCCGTCGGTTGTTCTCCGGGTTGCCGTCGATGTGGTCCATCACCAGGGCGAGGGGCTGGTCCAGCCACACGCTGGCTCGGCCGCAGATCGCGCAGCAGCCCGACTGGGCGGCGGCAAGATGCAGCCGGATGTAGTGACCGCGTCGACTGTCCACCCACGCCTCGCCGGATTCCAGCCAACGTTGTATCCCCGTGTCGCGCCGAACCGACGCCTGACACGCGTTGCTGCAGTAGATCTTCTGGCTGCGCTTCGTAAGCGGTGAACCACAGCCGCGACACTGTCTCACACAGGTGACGCTACGACGGGCCACCGACAACCAGTAGTCGTCGGATCGTGGAGCCTCCTATCGGGATTGAACCGATGACCTTCCGTTTACAAGACGGGAGCTCTACCACTGAGCTAAGGAGGCGTAAGCGGGCCTAGCCTATCGGCTCGTCGTCGACGTTGATAACCCGCTGCGACGTCACCGGCCGATTGATCGGGCGGGTGCGGGGGCGGCGGCCCGGAAACGGAATCCGGTCGGCGATGTTGCTCAGTGGGTTGACCACCTGACTGAGCACGATCACCGCCTCGCGCAGCGCCTCGATGGTCGGTTCCAGCGCTTCCAGTCCGGGTGCGAGTCGGTTCAGCGTGTCCGCGACCGTCGCGAGCTGCTCGAGTGGTCCGTTGCGCGCGGTGAGCGTGTCGACGACGCCGCCTTCGGCGAACAGTCGATCTGCGACGCCGTCCTCGGCGAGCAGCCGGTCGACCAAGCCCTCCTCGGCGAGCAGTTGGTCCACCAACCCGCCGGGTTCGATGGCGCGCATCAGCCCGCTCTCCTCCTCGGTGAGCCGGTCCAGTGCGCCGCCGGGGGCGGTCAACCGATCCACCACACCCCCCGGCCTGAGCAGCCGGTCCAGTGCGCCGTCCGGGGCCAGTGCGCGCCCGAGCGGCTGATCCTCGTCCATCAACCGGGCCAGCCGGTTCGCCCGTTCCACCGCGTCGTCGATTCCGAGCAGATGCGCGAACGACGGACTGCCCGGTTTCACCCCATCCTGGGGTTCGCCCAGTGTGCGGTAGGCGACGTCCACGCCGCCCTTGGCCACGCCGAGGCCTGCTTCCGCGACGGCCAGGCCGACCCGCACCGGTGTGAACGCGAGGTCCGTCAGGGCTTTGCCGAGGTTCATTTGCCCAGTCTAGGGACTCCGCCAAGAACAAACTCACAGGAAGTGCACAGCTGGCGAGCAGGATATTCTCCAGCGAACTGGAGGAGATTGTGGGTCATGGCTATGCCCATTCCGGAGAACGTTCCCGAGGCGCGCGTACTGGTGGTCGACGACGAGGTCAACATCGTCGAGTTGCTCTCGGTGAGCCTGAAATTCCAGGGCTTCGAGGTCCACACCGCCTCCAACGGAGCCGCCGCACTCGACAAGGCACGCGAGATCCGACCGGACGCGGTGATCCTCGACGTGATGATGCCCGGCATGGACGGCTTCGGGCTGTTGCGCCGGCTGCGAGCCGACGGCATCGATTGCCCGGCACTGTTCCTGACCGCGCGCGACACGCTGCAGGACAAGATCGCCGGCCTGACGCTGGGCGGCGACGATTACGTGACGAAACCGTTCAGCCTCGAAGAGGTGGTGGCCAGGCTGCGGGTGATCCTGCGGCGTACCGGTCGGAGCCACGACGAGCCTCGCACGTCGCGGCTGACGTTCGCCGACATCGAACTCGACGAGGACACCCATGAGGTGTGGAAGGCGGGCGAGCCGGTTTCGCTGTCGCCGACGGAGTTCACGCTGCTGCGGTACTTCATCATCAACGCGGGCACGGTGCTCTCCAAGCCGAAGATCCTCGACCACGTGTGGCGTTACGACTTCGGCGGCGACGTCAACGTCGTGGAGTCGTACGTCTCCTACCTGAGGCGCAAGGTCGACACCGGCGACAAGCGGCTGTTGCACACGCTGCGCGGGGTGGGATACGTCCTGCGGGAACCACGATGAGCGCTTGCGCGAAGAGCGAACAGGCACCGGTGAGCCGACGAGTTCCGATGAGCCGACAATAGGAGCGTGACTGGTCAGGTCAAGCGTCGGAAGGGGCGGGGTGTCCCGCTCCGGGTGGCGCTGGTGGCTGCCACGCTGGTGCTGGTGGCGTGCGGTCTACTGGCCTCGGGCGTGGCCGTCACCACGATCCTGCAGCACAGCCTGATGAACCGTGTCGACGACACCCTGCTCGATGCCTCCCGGGGGTGGGCGCAGGTGCCGAGACGGCTGCCCACCACCCCCATCGACGATCCCAACCCCGCGCGTCCGCCGTCGGACTTCTACGTCCGCGGCATCGACCCGGACGGGCACGTCTGGATGGCCGTCAACGATCGTGTCGCCGAACCCATGCTTCCCGCGGACAACGACGTCGGACCGGTGCCGGTCACCGTCGGATCGGTCGATCACTCCGACGTCCAGTGGCGCGCGATGACGGTGCGGGGGCTGCGCGGCGAGCTCACCACGGTGGCCATCGACCTGTCCGATGTGAAGTCGACGATGCGGTCACTGGTTTATGCGCAGGCGGGTATCGGGACGGCGGTCCTGCTCGTGCTCGGCGTTGCGGGCTACGCCGTCGTGCACCGCAGCCTGCGCCCGCTGGCGGAGGTCGAGCAGACAGCGGCCGCGATCGCCGCGGGCCAACTGGACCGTCGGGTCCCTGAACGCGACCCCCGGACCGAAGTGGGCCGGCTGTCCTTGGCGCTCAACGGCATGCTCGCCCAGATCCAGCGTGCGATGGCGTCCTCGGAATCGTCGGCAGACCAGGCCCGCACCTCCGAGGAACGGATGCGCAGGTTCATCACCGACGCCAGTCACGAGCTGCGGACGCCGTTGACGACGATCCGCGGGTTCGCCGAGTTGTACCGGCAGGGCGCCGCCCGCGACGTCGAGATGCTGATGAGCCGCATCGAAAGCGAGTCGCGCCGGATGGGTCTGCTGGTCGAGGATCTGCTGCTGTTGGCTCAGCTCGACGCCCAGCGTCCACTGGAACACAATCGCGTGGACCTGCTCACGCTGGCCACCGATGCGGTGCACGACGCCCAGTCGATCGCGCCGCAGCGCAGGATCCGGGTCGAGATTTTCGACGGGCCCGGCACGCCCGAAGTGCTGGGCGACGAGGCCAGGCTTCGCCAGGTGCTGAGCAACCTGGTGGCCAATGCGCTGCAGCACACCCCGGAGAACGCAGGCGTCACGGTGCGCGTGGGCACCGATGGCGACAGCAGTGTGCTGGAGGTGTGCGACGAGGGACCGGGGATGGGGCCGGACGACGCGCAGCGCATCTTCGAGCGGTTCTACCGCGCCGACTCGTCCCGGGCGCGGGCAAGCGGTGGCACCGGGCTGGGCCTGTCGATCGTCGACTCGCTGGTGTATGCGCACGGCGGCAGTGTCACCGTGAGCACCGCGCCCGGTCAGGGGTGCCGTTTCCGGGTCCAGCTGCCGCGATTCGCCGACGCGGCGAGTCCGGTCAGCGCAGCTGCGCCAGCGCAGCCTTGATCTTCGTCTGCGCCTCGTCGAGCGACTCCGCCGACGGGTTGCGGTCGACGTTGGCGAAGCCGAAGTCCGACAGGTCGCGCGCGGGAAAAACGTGCACATGCAGATGCGGCACCTCCAGGCCGGCGATGATGACGCCGGCACGGTCGGCGGAAAACGCCTGGCAGACCGCTTTGCCGATCAGCTGGGAGACCTCCATGACCTTGCCGAACACCGCTGGTTCGAGGTTCTGCCACTGATCGATCTCGGCCCGGGGCACGACCAGCGTGTGGCCCTGCGTCATCGGCTCGATCGTCAGGAACGCCACGACCTCGTCGTCGGAGTAGACGAATCGGCCGGGGATCTCCCCGTTGATGATTTTCGTGAAGACGGTCGCCATGGCGCCCACGCTACTCAGAGGCGTGGGTCAGTCGGCGATGTGGATGGGTGGGTCGGCGAAGGCGAGATCCCCAGCTGGTTGGCCGGGACCCATCAGGCCGCAGCGCCGTTCAGGCACCAGGTACGAGCTCGCGCCGCGGGGGATCATCTTGGCCACTGCCACACAACGTTCCCAGGTGCCGTCGGGCTGGACGGCTCCGTCGCACTTGCTGATGACGGGTCCGCCGTACAGGCACCCGGCACCCGCCTGCGGCGCGGAGGCGAACAACCCCACCACCGTCAACAGGGTGGTCAATCCTGCGACCACGGAGCGCTTCATGGTTGTCTCCCGTCACAGCGTCGCCGGGCATACGTGGGTGGCAGATAAAGCCGACCCGATGCTACCGCCCGGGCATGTGATTTTTACGGCCTTTGGGATGGCGGCCGCGGGAGGAGTGAAAGCCGCTGAGCACCCGACGTTTTCGACAACTCGCCGACAAGCCGGTGGCGCCTCTATAACCTGGCTGGATGCTGGGATTGATGCAGGACCGGCCGTTGATGATCTCCTCGCTCATCGAGCACGCCGCGGCGTTTCACGCCGACACCGAGATCGTGTCCAGGACCGCAGAGGGCCACACCCGGCGTACGACGTGGTCGCAGGTGGCAGAGCAGTCCAGGCAGGTGGCCAATGCCCTGGCCGAACTCGGCATCACCGAGGGGGACCGGGTCGCCACCCTGGCCTGGAACAGTGATCGCCACCTGGCGCTGTACTTCGGGGTCTCGGGTTCGGGGGCGGTCATGCACACCGTCAACCCGCGGCTGTTCCCGGAACAGATCGTCTACATCGTCGGCCATGCCGAGGATCGGGTGCTGTTCTTCGACAGCACCTTCGCGCCGCTGGTCGGGCAGCTCGCGCCCCAGCTCGAGTCGGTGGAGACGTTCGTGGTGATGACCGACCGCGAGCACATGCCCGACATCCCCGGCATTTCCGCGGATCGTCTGCTGTGCTGGGATGAGCTCATCGGCAAGCAGTCCACGCACTACGACTGGCCTGAATTCGACGAGCGCAGCGCGTCGTCGCTGTGTTACACCTCAGGCACCACTGGAAACCCGAAAGGTGTTCTCTACTCGCACCGTTCGACGATGCTTCATACGCTGATGACCGCAGCGCGGGACGCGATCGACATCCACAGCGGCTCCCGGATCCTGTTGGTGGTGCCCATGTTCCACGCCAACGCATGGGGGACTCCGTACACCGCGGCGATGGTCGGCGCCAAGCTCGTGATGCCCGGACCGCACCTGGACGGCGCGTCGGTCTACGACCTGATGAAATCCGAAGGTGTCAACCAGAGCCAAGGTGTGCCGACGGTGTGGATGATGCTGTTCGCCTATCTCGACGAGCACCCGGAGATCGATCCGCACGAACTCGGACTCCGCATCGCCGGCACCGGCGGAGCGGCTCTCCCGCAGTCGATGATCGAGCGTTTCGACCGGGACTTCGGCGCCGTGTCGATGCAGGGCTGGGGGATGACCGAGACGAGCCCGCTGTGTGTGATCGGCAGACTGCTGCCCAAACACGAAGGGCTCTCCGAGCAGGAGCACACCCGGATCAAATTGAAGCAGGGCCGCGGCGTCTGGGGGGTGGAACTGAAGATCGTCGACGACGACGGCAACAGACTGCCCTGGGACGGAAAGGCTTTCGGTGAGGTGTGGGTGCGCGGTCCGTGGATCGCCAGCGGCTACTACCGCGGCGAGGGCGGCGACAAACTCGACGCCGAAGGGTTCTTCCCGACCGGGGATGTCGCCACGATAGACCCCGATGGGTACCTGCAGTTGGTCGACCGGGCCAAGGACGTCATCAAGTCCGGCGGTGAGTGGGTCAGTTCGATCGACCTGGAGAACGCCGCCCTGGGCCACCCGGCAATCGCCGAGGCCGCTGTGATCGGGGTGGCACATCCGAAATGGCAGGAGCGTCCGCTACTCATCGCGGTGCTGCGCAACGGGCACACCGCCACCCGCGAGAAAGTGCTCGAGTACCTCGCCGGCCAGGTCGCCAAGTGGTGGCTGCCCGAGGATGTCGTGTTCGTCGACGAATTGCCGCACACCGCGACCGGCAAGGTACTCAAACTCGAGCTCCGCAAGCAGTACAGGGAACACCGACTGCCGAGCGCTGCGCACCCCGAGTGAACCGCGCGTTTGACGTACTGCCCTACGCAGGCATTCCGATCGTCTTGATGTGGAGGTACTGGGTGTAGCCCTGCGCGCCGTTGCGGTAACCGAGTCCGGATTGTCTGGTACCACCGAACGGGCTGTTGACGCCGAAGTGGGACTTGCCGTTGATCGTCACATTGCCGGTGCGCATGCGTTCGGCCACCGCAAAGGCCCGGTCCACATCGGCGCTACTCACCTCGCCGGACAAGCCGTAGATGGTGTTGTTGGCGATCGCGACCGCCTCGTCGTCGGTGTCGTAGGGCGTGACCGTGAGCACGGGACCGAAGATCTCCTCCTGTGCCACCTGGGAATCGGGATCTACATCGGCCAACAGCGTCGGCTGGACATAGTACCCGACAGGCAGGCTCTCCGGGATGCCGCCACCGGTGACCACTCGTGCCCCTGACGCGATGCCGGACTGGATCAACCCGAGAACCTTCGTGCGCTGTGTCTCACTGATCTGTGGTCCCTGCATGTTGCCCGCAACCCACGGATCGCCCATCGGGAAGTTCTCCATACTGGCCTGCAGGATCGCCAGCCCTTCGTCATAACGATTGCGCGGCAGCAGAATCCGGCTGGGCAGGATGCAGCTCTGACCGGACATCACGCACGCCATCATCGCCGCAAGCGGCAGTGACGCACTGAAATCGGCGTCGTCGAGCACGATGTGGGCAGACTTACCACCGAGTTCGAGCAGGGTCTTCTTGATGGTCGGTGCCCCGGCGGCCAGGATCGCCCGCCCGGTGGCCGTCGATCCGGTGAAGGTGATCATGTCGACCCGCGGATCTGCCGACAGCGCGGCGCCGACCTCGTTGGCGTTCGCGGTCACCACGTTGAAGACGCCGGCGGGGATGTCGGTCTCCTCGGCGACGATGCGCCCCAGCTCGCTTCCGGACCACGGAGTCAGCTGCGCTGGCTTGAGTACCACGGTATTGCCGGCCATCAACGCGGGGACGGTCTCGGCGATGTTGAGATAGAACGGCACATTCCACGGAGTGATCGCCCCGACCACGCCGACAGGCTCGTAGTGCAGTTTTCGTCGGGCGGGCCCCAGTTGGGTGTCGTGCACCCCGGTGTCGACCAGGTGCTCGAAGTCCCGGCCGTGTTCGGCCCAGTGCTTGACCTCGTCGATCGGGCTCTCGATCTGGCTCCCGGTCACGGAGACAGGACAGCCCACCTCGGTGATCAGGACCCGGCGCAGTCGCTCCTTGTTGCGGTCCAGCGCCTCGTGCAACTGGCTGAGGCAGTGAAAGCGGAACCCGACATCACGCGACCATTCGGTGCGATCGAAGGCGCGCCGCGCTGCGCCGACCGCGCGCTCCATGTCGGCCGTCGTCGCGTCGGTCGCGTCTCCGGCAAGTTGTTCGGTAGCTGGATGCTCGACTCCGAACATCGCGCCGCTCGCTGTGAGTTGCAGCTCGCCGTCGATCAGCATCCGCGGTTCACCCGCGAGCGGGCCGTTCTCAGGTTGTGCTGTGGTCATCGCTATCCCTCACTCGACGTCGTGTTCGCGGTCCGTTGCCTCGACTCTAATGTCATAGAGAATGAAAAAGCACCACTTATGTTGAGATGCAGCAATGTTGTAGTTCCGAGCGCTGGCATTCCCACAAAGACTGCGGACGATCACCCCCGCTTGATCGCGCGATTCCTCTGCGATGCCCCCGACAACTCCGTCGCGATTCCCCGGACGATGGCGGAGATGTAGAAGTCCAGTTCGTCGGCGGTATGCACTGAACGGTTCGCCGTCGCCAGGGAGAGCATGACGCCGCCGACGAATGTCGTGACCGCATAGGTCTGAGCGTCGAGCACCGCTGAATCGGTCTTGCTCCCCGGCGGTTGGAGCTGCACGACCGCGTCGCGGATCAGGGCGGAGAACACCTCGGTGTAGCCACGGAGAGCCTCGGCGAGCACGGGATCGCGCGCGGCCTGTAGGCCGAGCTCATTGCGCGCCTTCGTTCGGACAAGACGCACCCCGGTCGCCGATCGCGCCACCAGGCCAGCCAACCCCGAAGGTCGAGACGCGCCGCGGGGTTCGCGGGTTGCGGCCGTCAGATCCTTGAGGTCCAGTTCGGCGACCCGCTCGGCAACAGCGCGCAGCAATGCAGAGCTTGTCCGGAAGTAGAACGACGTGGTCCCGTCCGGAAGTGCGGCGGCACGATCGATCCTCAAGTGGGTGGCGTTCTTCAGCCCGCCCTCGGCAAGCAGGCGGATCGCGACGTCGCACAGAGTTCGACGACGCTGTACTGGGTTCGGACTCCGTCGCGTGGTCACGGTGAAGTTTAACGGTTGCCTTCTGTCGCTCTATCACAATAGAGTCGGTGGATCCCGAGAGTGCCCCGGGCGCCACGACATCGGAGTCGCTGTATGCAGCTCGTCTTCAATCTTCCTCACATGCTCCGGCTCAAAGCGATGTCGCAGCCCTGGGAGGGATCGGTGACGGGCGCCGACCAGACCCGGATGGCCAAGTGCGCGGATGCGTGGGGCTACGACATGATCGCGGTTCCAGAGCACTTCGTGATCCCGATCGAGCATGTCGAGTTGTCGGGACCGCACTACCTGCAGTCGACGGTGGCCCAGGCGTATCTCGCCGGTGCGACCGAACGGATACGGCTCAACTCGTGCATCACCGTGCTGCCGCTGCAGCATCCGATTGTCCTGGCCAAAGCAGTGGCCACTGCTGACTGGATGAGCGGCGGCAGGATGATGGTTACGTTCGGCGTGGGATGGCTCGAGGGCGAGTTCGAGGCGCTCGGTGTTCCTTTTCGGGAGCGTGGCGCCATGGCGGACGAGTATCTCGCGGTGATCAAGGAACTGTGGACCAGCGACTCTCCGCGCTTCGACGGGAAATACGTTTCCTTCGGAGAAATGGCGTTCGAGCCCAAGCCGGTGCAGAAACCGCACCTTCCCATCTGGATCGGTGGAGACGCCGATGCGGCGTTGCGCAGGGCCGCAAAGTTCGCTTCCGGGTGGTGGTCTTTCCTCACGCCGCAGGAGAAGATCGCCGAACGGGTCGAGTTCATCAAGTCCCAACCCCACTACGACGGAAGGCCCTTCGACGTCGTGCACGGCCTGGGCACGAGACGAGTGGGCGAAGGCCACACTGTGCGGGACGATCCTGACGGTCGTCCCGGAATGAGCGAGACAGAGATCGTCGATCGCCTGAGTTGGCTGGGCGAGCAGGGAGTCACGGTCAGCGCGGTGCCGATTCCGCCTGTCGGCGGCGTCGACGAATACCTCGACTACGCGCAGTGGGTGATCGAGGTCATCAAACCGCAGGTGCCCTGAACTTCGCGGCGATCTCCTCGATCGTCCATGGGGGTGAGTCGTGGTGGTCCCGATAGGCGATGATCGCCGGGGTCGGGCGGTCGAAACGGCCGACGAAACCGCCTGCGGCGATGAAGATCTGGCCCGTGACGTGCTCGGCGAGATCGCTGACGAGGTAGGCGTACGTGGGTGCCACATACTCCGGCGGCGCTGCGTCGAGCGCGCCCTGGGTGCTGACCTCGTCGAGCAACCCGCGACGGTTGAGCTCGGCGATGTGCGACTCGTAGTCGGGTCCCGTGGAGAGCCGCGTTTTCGCGCCGGGACACACCACGTTGGCCCGCACCCCGTACTCCTTGAGCTCGGCGGCGACGGCGAGGGTCAGGCCGTTCACCGCACCCTTGCCCGCCGGGTATCCGGTACCCCCGTAGTCGCCGAGGTAGGCGAACGAGCTGGTGTTGACGATGGCGCCCGAGCGCTGTTCGGCCATCCGCGGTGCTGCGGCGCGGCACATCTCGAACGCGGTGGTCAGGTGGGCGTCGAGCAGGTCGTGAAACTGTTCGGAGGTGACGGTCAGAATCGACGATCCGGCCGGCTCAGCGGTGCCCGCGCAGTTGATCAGGATGTCGATGCCGCCGAACTCGCGCACACACGTCTGGACCAAAGAGTCGGCGACCGCTGGGTCGGCGGGCGATCCGGGGTGGCTGACCGCGCCTGGGATGTGTTGCGCCGCTTGCGCGGCCGCCTCTTCATCGCGGCCGTTGACCACGACCCCGACGCCATGACCGGCCAGCAGTTCGGAGACCGCCAAACCCACCCCGCGGCTACCGCCGACGACAACGGCGCCGCGGCCCGCGAGGGTGCCCGATGGTCCTGGGTTAATCCGTGCTCTCGTTCTGTGTGAACGTCATCGCGTCCATGTTCCAGTAGCCGCGCAGGTTGGTGATCAGCCCGGCGTCGTCGACCCGATAGGTGAACACTCCGCGCACGGTCGCCACGAATCCGTTCGGGAAGGTGGTCTCCAGAACCAGGATGTAGGCGATCTCCGTCGGACTGCTCGACGGGAATGTCTCCTCGCAGGTGATGCGGAGCGTGTTCGGGCCGATGTTGGCGTCGTAGAACGCCCCGAGGGCTTCCTTGCCACGCACGCCGGTGCCGTCGGGGTTGGTGACTGCCTCGCCGATCGGATCCTCGACGACGATGTCGTCGGACATCAGCGCCAGCCAGCCCTCCCGGTCGCCGGACTGCACGCACTGCCAGGATTTCTGCGATGCGGCGACAACCGGTGCCAGCGCTGTGTCGGTCATGTGACTCCTTCTTTCGCCGGAATTGCATTCCAGCAGAGCTCCACTCGAACTTTACCTGCTGGAATGCAATTCCGCGGAGGGTTTGGGGGGCTACCGATCAGCGTCGGTGTAGCGGATGATGCCGCGGATGTTCTTGCCCTCGAGCATGTCCTGGTAGCCCTCGTTGATCTGCTCCAGCTTGTACTGCCGGGTGACCATATCGTCGAGGTTGAGCCGACCGGCCTTGTACATCGACAGCAGCTGCGGGATGTCGTAATGCGGGTTGCCGCCACCGAAGATGGTGCCCTGCAGGTTCTTCTGCATCAGTGTGAGCATCGCCAGGTTCAGCGTCACGCTGGTTTCCATCATGTTGGCCACCGCCGTGACCACGCAGGTGCCGCCCTTCGCGGTCATGTTGAGGTAGTTGTCGATGTCCTCGCCCTTGAGCTCACCGGTGGTGATGATGGTCTTGTCGGCCATCTTTCCGTGGGTGACCTCCGCAACGCCCATCATCGCCGAGGCGAGATCGGGGTAGGCGTGCGTCGCACCGAACTTGAGTGCCTGATCCCGCTTCCACTCGATCGGGTCGATCGCGAAGATGTTGCGTGCACCGGCGTTGAGCGCGCCCTGCAGGGCGCCCATGCCGACGCCGCCGATGCCGGCGATCGCGATGTCGTCACCGGGGCGGACGTCTGCGCTGCGGACCGCCGAGCCGTAGCCGGTGGTGACGCCGCAGCCGACCAGGCAGGCCACCTCGAACGGGATGGACGGGTCGATCTTCACGACCGAGCTCTTGTGGACGACCATGTACGGGCTGAACGTGCCCAGCAGGGTCATCGGGATGACCGGCTTGCCGTTGGCCGTCACGCGATGGGTTCCATCCGACACGGCGGTGCCGGTCAGCAGCAGTGCGCCCAGATCGCACAGGTTGCGCTTACCGCTCTGACACGTCGGACACTCACCGCACGACGGGATGAACGACAGCACGACGTGGTCGCCGACCGCAACGTTCTCCACCCCGGGTCCGACCTCGGTGACGATGCCTGCGCCTTCGTGTCCGCCGAGCACCGGGAACCCTGCCATCGGAATGTCGCCGGTGACGAGGTGATGGTCGGAATGGCACATGCCAGCCGCTTCCATCTGGATCTTCACCTCGTCCTTGACGGGATCGCCGATCTCGATCTCCTCGATCGACCACGGCTGGTTGAAATCCCAGATCAGAGCGCCTTTGGTCTTCATATCTCCTGCTTTCGACTAGAGCCGGTGGCTCAAGACTAGAGGCTCTAGTTAGCCACATCACGTACCCCCCAAGCAACCGCTTGGGTGGGAGCTACCAGATCGGGGTGGGGGCCTCGCCGAGCGGGTAGTAGCCCGGCAGCTTCTCTCCGGCCACGGACCGTTCGATGCGCTTCTGCATGGTGGGTGTCAGGTCGCCCGACTCGATCAGCTTCACGAACGCCTTCTGTACATGGCCGAAGTCGAAGAAGTCACGCTGCCACTCGATGAGCAGCTGATCGTTGAGCCGGAACCAGCTGCCGCCGATGCCGTAGATCTCGTCGCGGGTGCCGTCGCTCTTGTTGGCGATCTGCTTCCAGAAGCCGACGATCTCGTTCTGCTTCTCGTCGATCAGCGTCTTCTGGTACTCGTAGACCCAGTTCTCCAGGCCCTCCATCTCCAGGCCGAGGGCGACGTCGCGGATCTCGTCGCGGCCTATGCACATGACGTCTTCCTTCGGGCCGATGTTCCAGCCGTAGGTGGCGTCTTCGGTGTAGAAGTCCGCCATCGGCTTCCAGTCGCCGGCCGCCTCGGCATCGCGGTTGGCCTTCAGCCAGCGCTCGACCCAGTCTTCCAGCTCTTGTCTCGACGCCATTGTCAGGTCTCCTTCTCGGTCATGGAAATTGCTTGGGTGGGACACATCTCGATCGCCCGCTCGACATCCTCACGGATCTCGTCGGGTGGTTCGGGGTCGAGGATCTCGACGACGCCGCGCTTGGGCACCCGGAACACATCCGGTGCTTCCAGTTCGCACATGGCGTGGCCCTGGCACAGGTCTTCGTCGAGTTCTACGCGGTAGCAACCCATGGGGGTCAGTCCTTTTCGACTCGCCTGCGGTAGCGCACCTTCGCCGGCTGCGCCAGCTGCACGACCATCTTGGAGTGGTCATTGCGGTAGCTGTCGGCGGGCTGAGACATCTCGAATTCGTACTCGCGCAACAAGACCGAGAAGATCGCCTTGATCTGCATCTGGGCGAAAGCCGCTCCGACGCAGCGATGCTTGCCCGCGCCGAAAGGGATCCACGTCCACCTGTTGGCGAGGTCTTCCTGACGTGGCTTCTGGTAACGATCGGGGTCGAAGTCGTCCGGGTTGGGAAAGTCCTCGGCGATTCGATTCGAGATCGCCGGCGATGCGGCGACGAACTGTCCCTTGTGAATCGGGAAGCCCGCCACCTCGAACTCGTCCTGTGCGACGCGCATCAGGATGATCAGCGGTGGATGGAGGCGCAACGTCTCCTTGAGCGAGTTGTCGAGCTTCGGAATCTGGCGCAGAGCATGGAAACTCACCTCCTGGCCGTCGGCGTAGAGCTCGTCGAGTTCCTGCTGAACCTGCGCGTACACCTCGGGGTTGCGGAGTAACTCGATCAGCGTCCACGATGAGGTACCCGAGCTGGTGTGGTGCCCGGCGAACATCAGTGAGATGAACATGCCGGTGACTTCGTTGGCGGTGAAGCGGGGATTGCCCTCGTCGTCCTTGATCGAGACCAGCACGTCGAGCAGGTCCCGATCCTCCTTGCCCTCGGGCGGGTTGGCGATTCGCCCGTCCATGATCTCCTGGACCAGCGCAACGAGTTTGACGCGTGACTCGTCGCGGATGCGGAAGCTCTCGATGTCGAGATAGGGATCGACGTAGCAGAGCGGATCGGTGCCACGCTCCAGTTGGTGGTAGTACTCGGCAAACCGGCGATCGAGCTGCTCGCGGAACTTCAGTCCGATCAGGCAGGCCGTCGAGGTGTAGATCGTCAGCTCGGAGAAGAAGTCGAGCAGTTCGATCTCGCCTTCGTCGCCCCAGCCGGCGATGATCTTCTTGACCTCGTTCTCGATGGTCGCCGCGTGACCCTTCATCTGCTCGCCGCGTAGTGCGGTGTTGTGCAGCATCTCAGCCCGACGCTCCGGGTCGGCGTCGAACACCACGCCCTCACCGAAGATCGGTGTCATGAAGGGATAGGCCTCGGCCTGGTTCAGTTCAGCGTCGCTGGAGCGGAAGAAGAACTCGTTGGCCTCCGCGCCGGACAGCATGACGACCTGCTTGCCGGCCAGCTGGAACCAGCCGACATCCCCGCACTCCTCGCGGATCCGCTTCATCAGGCCGATCGGGTCGGTGCGGAACTCCTCGAGGTGGCCGTGTTCTTCTTCGCCGCCGGAGACCCGTTGCACCTCTGCGGTGGTGGTCATCAGTTCAGGTTCTCCTCGTTCAGGGTCAACTTCTGTCGCTCTGCCGGGGCGGTGTTCAGCGGGGCCTCGGGTTGGAGCTCCATGTTGGCGATGAACCCACCACGCGGCGTCTCGGCGACGAACGTGATGGCACGCGCCAGGTCGGCCGCCCGCAGGAAGTAGTCGTGGCGGGCCTGACCCCATTTCGCCCAGTCCTCGAGGGCGGGGCCGATCAGATCGGCGGGCAGGCTCCAGCCCATCGACGTCTTGGTCGGCCCCGGATGCACGATGGAGGCGCGGACGCCGGTGCCCTCGAGTTCCATCTGATAGTTGGTGACCATCGCGACGAGCGCAGCCTTGGCTGCCCCGTACGCGCCCATGTGCGGCCGTTGGCGCAGCGCCACATCGGATCCCACGAAGATCAAGTCCCCGCGCCGGCGTTCGATCATGCCCGGGAGCACGGCGGCGGCCACCCGGTTGGCGCCGATCAGGTGGATCTGAATCTGCGACTCGAACTGTTCGGTACTGATCGAGTCGAGCTTGCCGAAGTACGTGTCACCGGCTCCGGCGATCAGCACCTCGATGTCACCGAGCTCCGAGGTCGTCTGCTCGACGCAGGCCTTGACCGAGTCGGGATCGGTGACGTCGAGGTGGACCGCGATCGCTTCGCCGCCCTCGGCGCGGATCTGGTCGACGAGTTCCTGGCACTTCTCCACCCGGCGTGCGCCGAGTGCCACCGGGAAGCCGTGAGCGGCGAGGTCGACGGCGGTGGCCGCACCGATCCCGGAGGAGGCGCCGGCGACGAGAGCTGGCCGACGGCCGGGCAGGGGTTCAAAACGAGGCATCTACGCCCTTTCAGCGGACCTGGATGGACATGGGGAGGTGAGCGAAACCGCGCACATTGCTGGAGTGGACGCGGACCGCGTTGTCCTCGTCGACCTCGAAGCCGCGGATTCGTTTGAACAACTCGGCAAGGGCCACTCGCGCCTCCATCCGGGCGAGGTGTGCGCCGAGGCAGAAGTGTGCGCCACTACCGAAACTCATCAACTTCGAACCGATCTCCCGCCCGATGACATAGTCGTCCGGGTTCTCGAAGACCCGCTCGTCGCGGTGCGCGGAGCCCGGAAGAAGAAGCAGCACATCACCGTCGGGGATGGTGGTGTCATACAGGGTGAGCTCGCCGGAGACCATCCTGGCCAGGATCTGGCTGGACGTGTCGTAGCGCAGGGTCTCCTCGACCCACAGCGGAATCCGGGCCTCGTCCTGAAAGACCGGGGCGAGCTGGTCCGGATTCTTGTGTCCCCAGAAAGCGGCATTGGCAAGGAGTTTGGTGGTGGTCTCATTTCCGGCGATCACCATCAGGAACATGAACCCGATGATCTCGTCATCGGTGAGCCGGTCACCGTCGATCTCGGCCTCCAGCAGTGCCGAGGTGAGGTCGTCGGTGAGCTTATTGCGGCGGTCGGCCACCATGTCCTGGTAGTAGACGATCAGGTTCAACGAAGCCTCGATGGCCGCTGCGGGCACGTCGTTGACACCGTCCTCGCGGTGCATCACGCCGTCGGCCCAGGCGCGTACCTGGTCGCGATCGGCCTGCGGGACACCCATCAGTTCGGAGATGACGTCCATCGGCAGCTTGCCGGCGAATTCGCCGACGTAGTCAACGACGCCGCTGTTGGCCTTCTCGATCATCACATCGAGGTGCTGCACCGCGATCTCGGTGACCCGGGGCTCGAGTTCGCGGATCCGGCGCGGGGTGAACCCTTTCGACACCAGCGTGCGCAGCCGGAGATGGTCCGGATCGTCCATCGCCAGGAACGACATCGTCTTGGAAGCGTGCGGTCCGCGAGACACCGGATCCAGGGACACGCCCTCGCGGTTGGACAGCGTGGTGCTGTTGCGGAATCCCTGCAACACATCCCGATGGCGCGACAGCGCCCAGAACCCCAGCTCCTCGTTCCGGTACAGCGGTGCCTCGTCGCGCAGCCGCTGGTAGTACGGGTAGGGGTCCTCGTGGAAGTGGTAGTCGTAGGGATCGAGAATGACGTCGCTCACGGCGCCGTTGTTGATGGTCATCGGTCCTCCCCGACGATGAGGCCGACCACGTAGCTCAGCCGGTCGGCGATCTGGTGATAGGTGAACGCCCCACTTCCGGCGTTGACCAGCGCGCCGAAGAATGTCATCTCCAATGCGGCCAGTGTGCGCGGATCCGCGTCGGGGCCGACGGCCGCGCGGATGCGGCGGTGGATCTCGCTGCCGATCCGCTCGCGAACGGCGCGCACCGCGGCATCGTTGCCGGAGAGCAGCGCCGTCGTGCATGCCGCAGCGACCTCGGGATCGTCGGCAAGCGTGAGGGCCATGCTGCGCAGGGTCTTCTCCACGCGGGTGGCCCTGCTGTCGTTGACGTCGGTGAAGTACTCGACCTGCTGCATGAGGTCCAGGTAGACCTCGGCGATCAGGTGGTTCTTCGACGAGAAGTAGGTGTAGGCGGTCGCTGGAGCGACCTTGGCCCTGGCGGCGACCGCGCGGACCGTCAGATCTGCATACGACGACTCGCGCAGCATCTCGACGCCGGCCGACAGGACTTTGCGAAAAGTCTCTTCCTGTCGTCGATTGCGGGGATTCGGCTGCGCCTGAGCTGCGAGCGCGGCGGCTGCATCACTGGACACATGTCCAAGTTATCGGACGTGACGGTCTGCAGGCAAGCGTATTCATGAATAGCCAGTTCAAAGCCATTTAGTGAACGCCTTACGAAGCCCGTTCTTGCCTCCTTCGCAGGTGTGGGGCTATCGTTCGGAGGAATTCAGTCGGACAGCTGTCCAGAAATCATAGACAGGAGGTCGGATGGAAATCCTGACCGATCGCGAGAGCCGGCTGCTCATCGACGGCAAGCTCGTCGCCGGCAGCTCAGGCACCTTTTCCACCGTCAATCCCGCCACCGAGGAGACGCTCGGGGTCGCCGCCGACGCGAGCGTCGAGGACATGAGCGCCGCGATCGGCGCCGCGCGGCGCGCCTTCGACGAGACGGACTGGTCGACCAACACCGAGCTGCGGGTGCGTTGCATCCGCCAGCTTCAGGAGGCGATGACCACAAACGTCGAACAGCTGCGGGAGCTGACCATCGCTGAAGTGGGCGCCCCGAAGATGCTCACCGCGGCCGCTCAGCTCGAGGGGCCGGTCGCCGACCTCTCGTTCTCGGCCGACACCGCCGAGAACTACCAGTGGCGAACCGATCTCGGCATCGCGTCACCGATGGGAATCAAGACGCAGCGGACGGTCGCCCGAGAGGCGATCGGTGTGGTCGGCGCAATCACCCCGTGGAACTTCCCCCACCAGATCAACCTCGCCAAGATCGGTCCGGCGCTGGCCGCCGGCAATACCGTGGTGCTCAAGCCGGCCCCGGACACCCCGTGGTGTGCCGCGGTGCTCGGCGAGTTCGTCACCGAGCACACCGACATCCCTGCCGGGGTGCTGAACATCGTCACGTCCAGCGACCACGGCGTCGGGGCTCTGCTGTCGAAAGACGCTCGGGTGGACATGGTCTCGTTCACCGGTTCGACCGCGACCGGCCGCGCCGTGATGGCCGACGGCGCCGCCACCCTGAAGAAGGTCTTCCTCGAGTTGGGCGGCAAGTCTGCGTTCCTCGTCCTCGACGACGCCGATCTCGGTGGCGCGTGCTCGATGGCGGCGTTCACCGCTTCGATGCACGCCGGACAGGGTTGCGCGATCACCACCCGGCTGGTGGTGCCCCGGGCTCGCTACGACGAGGCTGTCGAGGCGGCCGCGGCCACGATGGGTGGTCTCAAGCCGGGTGATCCGACGAAGTCGGGCACGATCTGCGGGCCGGTCATCTCGGCAGTGCAGCGTGACCGTATTCAGGCCTACCTGGATTCCGCGATCGCCGAAGGTGGCCGATTCGCTTGTGGCGGCGGCCGTCCCGCCGATCGTGACACCGGCTTCTTCATCGAGCCGACGGTGATCGCCGGGCTGGACAACAACGCCAAGGTGGCCCGCGAAGAGATCTTCGGTCCGGTGCTGACGGTGATCGCTCACGACGGTGACGACGACGCGGTCCGGATCGCCAACGACTCGCCCTACGGTCTGTCCGGCACTGTGTTCTCGCCCGACCTCGAGCGGGCGAATGCGGTGGCGGCTCGGTTGCGGGTCGGCACGGTGAACATCAACGGCGGCGTCTGGTACTCGGCGGACATGCCGTTCGGCGGATACAAGCAATCGGGCATCGGCCGGGAAATGGGTCTTGCGGGTTTCGAGGAGTACCTCGAGATCAAAGCGATTGCCACGGCAGCGAACTAAGAGGAGGCATCAGTGGGTCTGTATGGGGATCAGTTCAAGGAGAAGGTGGCCATCGTCACCGGCGCCGGCGGCGGCATCGGGCAGGCCTACGCCGAGGCGCTCGCGCGCGAGGGTGCCGCGGTCGTCGTCGCTGACATCAACACCGAGGGCGCCCAGAAGGTCGTCGACGGCATCAAGGGCGAGGGCGGCAATGCGCTGGCGGTCAGGGTCGACGTCTCCGACCCCGATTCCGCCAAGGAGATGGCGGCGCAGACACTGTCGGAGTTCGGCGGCATCGACTACCTGGTCAACAACGCGGCCATCTTCGGCGGGATGAAGTTGGACTTCCTCATCACCGTGGACTGGGACTACTACAAGAAGTTCATGAGCGTGAACATGGACGGCGCGTTGGTGTGCACCAGGGCGGTGTACCGCAAGATGGCCAAGCGCGGGGGAGGGGCGATCGTCAACCAGTCCTCGACCGCGGCGTGGTTGTACTCGAACTTCTACGGCTTGGCGAAGGTCGGCATCAACGGCCTGACCCAGCAGTTGGCCACCGAACTCGGCGGGCAGAACATCCGGGTCAACGCGATCGCGCCCGGCCCGATCGACACCGAGGCCAACCGCACCACCACCCCGCAGGAGATGGTCGCCGACATCGTGAAGGGTATTCCGTTGTCGCGCATGGGTGAAGTGGACGATCTCACCGGAATGTGTCTTTTCCTGCTGTCGGATCAGGCCAAGTGGGTGACCGGGCAGATATTCAATGTCGACGGCGGACAGATCATCCGGTGACACTGATGAACGATGACCTCAAGATCGGCTATATCGGCCTGGGGAATCAGGGCGCGCCGATGGCCAAGCGGCTCGCCGGCTGGCCCGGCGGTCTCATCGTCTTCGACGTTCGCGCCGACGCGATGGCGCCGCTGACCGAACTGGGCGCGACGCCGGCGAAGAGCGTGGCCGAGGTAGCCGAAGCCGACGTCATCAGCGTCACCGTGCTCACCGACGAGCAGGTGCGTGACGTGGTCGGCGAACTCGCGGCGCACGCAGACCCCGGGACAATCATCGCGATCCATTCCACGATCGAACCGGACACCGCGGCAGGGCTCGCTGAGCAGCTGCGGCCCAAGGGGATTCACATCGTCGACGCTCCGGTCAGCGGTGGCGCCGGGGCCGCGGACAAGGGTGAGTTGGCCGTCATGGTCGGCGCCGACGAGGACGCGTACGGCAAGGTCAAACCGGTGTTCAAGCAGTGGGCGTCGATGGTGGTCCGTGCCGGCGAGCCGGGCGCGGGAACCCGGATGAAGCTGGCACGGAACATGTTGACGTTCATCGGTTTCGCCGCGGCGTGCGAGGCGCAGAACCTGGCGGAGGCGGCTGGCATCGACCTGCAGAAGCTGGGACGGGTGGTGCGGCACAGCGACGCCCAGAGTGGCGGGCCCGGGGCGATCATGGTCCGCGACGACACCGCACCGCTGCAGCCCGACCACTTCGTGTACGACATGTTCGTCCACACCCGCGGGTTGGCCGAAAAGGATCTGAAGCTCGCGCTCGGGCTCGGCACGGCGACGGGGGTCGACCTGCCTCTGGCCGAGATCGCGCTGCAGAACCTGGCCGCCGGGCTCGGCGTACCGCACACCACCTCGACCGGCGACGAAGGTTAGGAAGGAATCGAATTATGGACGAGCTGCGCCGCAAAGGCCTCGAGAAGATGAACGAGGTTTACGGCTGGGAGATGCCGGACATGCCGGGGGACTACTTCGCGCTCACCGCGGACCATCTCTTCGGCACCATCTGGTCGCGGCCGGGCCTGTCGATGCGCGAGAAGCGGATGATGACGCTGACGTGCGTGACCGCACTGGGCATCTCGGATCTCGCGGAGATCCAGGTCAACGCGGCGCTGCACAACGGCGAGCTCACGGTCGACGAGCTCAAGGAGATGGCCATCTTCCTCACCCACTATCTCGGCTTCCCGTTGGGCTCCAAGCTCGACGGCGTGGTGACGAAGGTGGCGGGCAAGAGGAAGAAGGACGCCGAGCGGGGTTCTGGTGAAGACAAAAAAGGGAACGTCAACGCGGCGTTGAAGATGCATTCGGGAAGCAAGCTCGATGATGAGTAGGTATGCCGCGCTGTCGCGCGACGAACTCGCCACGCTGGTGCCTGAGCTGCTGTTGATCGGTCAGCTCATCGACCGGTCGGGAATGGCCCACTGCATCAGCGCGTGGGGTCGGGACGAGATGCTGCAGGTCGCCATCGAGGAGTGGGCGGCCTCGAGTCCGCTGTACACCAAGCGGATGCAGAAGGCGCTCGAGTACGAGGGCGTCGATATCTTCACCCTGTTCAAGGGGCTGCAGCTCGACATCGGCGCCCCACCCCAGTTCATGGACTTCCGCTACATCGTGCACGACCGGTGGCACGGCGAGTTCTACCTGAATCACTGTGGCGCGTTGCTCGACGTCGAACCGATGGGCGAGGAATACGTCCACGGCATGTGCCACGACATCGAGGACCCGACGTTCGACGCGACGGCGCTGGCCACCAACCGCAAGGCTCAGGTGCGGCCCATCCACCGGCCGCCCAGGACACCGTCGGATCAGCACCCGCACTGCCGGTGGACGGTGATCATCGACGAATCGTATCCGGAGGTGCCGTTCATCCCGGCGATGGACGTCGTCGCGGCCAGCCGCGCACATTCGTGCGAACTGGACGCGATCGACCCGAACGACGAAGGCATGTCCAACTATTCGGGAGAGCTTCTGGCCGACGTGGACTTCGGCGCGTTCTCGCATTCGGCCCTGGTGCGCATCGCCGATGAGGTCTGCCTGCAGATGCACCTGTTGGTGCTGTCGTTCACGTTGGCGGTCGAGAAGCGCGCGAAAGACGATGCGGCGCTGGCACGTTCCATCCGCACCAAGCAGCTGATCGGCATCGCTGGGGTGGCGGCCGAGCGAATCCACAAGGCTCTGAGGCTTCCCGGCGGACCCGAGGGTGCGCTGCGGGTCCTCGAACTGCATCCGCTGCTGAACCCGGCGGCGTACGTGTACGCCGACGTGGACCCCGATTTCGTGCACGTGCGGCGCTCACCGGCCTACGAGGACGACTCGTGGATCACGTTGGTATCACCGGTCGCCGACCTGCCGCTGCAGGCGATCGTGCAGGCGGTCGACCCCCACCTGCGCGCCGAGGTCTCCGGCACCGAGTCGGACTGGACCGTGCGGGTCATCGAGACCGACACGGCGGCCAAGAAGCTGTCCGAGGTCCAGGTGACCGAGTTCAGCGGTGGGGCGTCATGGGTGTTCGAAGATCGGAAGTCGTTGCCGCTGACCGTGGTCTGACGCGGCAATGTTCGCCGAGCGTACGGTTTCTGATGGATCTGGTCGGAAATTCATCAGATACCGTGCATTCGGCGTCGCTCACCGGGGGAGCAGCGCGCCGCCCACCCAGCGGCGCATGTAGGCGCGAAGTTCATCGCCGCGGCGAGGCGGGCGGCCCGGATCGATCACGAACGACTGCAGGATCCGCAGCAGATGCTCGGCAAGCTCGTCGAGATCCGCATCGGCGTAGCCGGCGGCCTCCCAATCGACATCGAGCCGTCCGACCATGTCCCGTCCGAACCGCAGGGCGATGTCGGAGGTCACCGATTCGACGTGTCGGGTCCCGGTGGGCATCAAGAGCAGTCCGATGTACTTCTCTCTCGGCAGCCACTCGAGCGCCGTCGCAAGGGCTTCGGTGACTGCCTCGGCGGGCTCGCGCAGCCCGGCCATGTGGGCGGTCATCCGGTCGAGGAAGCCGTCGACGGCGTGCACCGCCGCGGCGACGAGCAGCGCCTCGGTGCTGGAGAAGTAGCGGTACACGGTCTGGCGGGTGACCCCGACTGTGCGGGCCACGTCGGAGATGCTGAAGTCGGCCCCGTGCTCCTCGATCGCCTTTCCCGCGGCACTCAGAATTCGGGCGATCGCTTCCTCGTCCGAGGAGGGTTTGGCCCCTGACCAACCGTGGGTGCGCACCAAGGAACCTTAGGCCACCCCGTGGCGGCGTCAGCGGTAGGCGACCTGGAGATCCTTGACGCCGTTGATCCACCCCGACCGTAGCCGCAGCGGCTCGGACAGCCTCGTGATGTCGGGGATCTGATCGGCGAGCTCGTTGAACATCAGTTTGATCTCCATCCGGGCGAGGTTGGCGCCGATGCAGAAGTGCGCGCCGTTGCCACCGAAAGCCAAGTGGGGGTTGGGGTTGCGCAGGATGTCGAACTCGAACGGACGGTCGAAGACCTCGTCGTCGAAGTTCGCCGAGCTGTAGAACAAGCCGACCCGCTGCCCCTCGGCGACCGTGACGTCGCCGAGTTGGACGTCGGCGAGGGCCGTGCGCTGGAAACAGTGCACCGGGGTGGCCCAGCGGATGATCTCCTCGACCGCGGTGTCCGGCCGCTCACGCTTGAACAGTTCCCACTGATCGGGGTTCTCGAGAAATGCGTTCATCCCGTGGGTCATCGCGTTGCGGGTGGTTTCGTTGCCGGCGACCGCCAGCAGGATCACGAAGAACGCGAACTCGACGTCGCCCATCGCCTCCCCATCGATGTCGGCCTGGATCAGCCTGGTGACGATGTCGTCGGCAGGGCAGCGGCGCCGCTCCTCGGCCATGTTGTAGGCGTAGCCCATCAACTCGGCGTTGGCGACGGTGGGATCGGAGTCGAAGTCGGGATCGTCGGTGTTCATGATGCAGTTGGTCCAGTGGAAGAGCTTTTCGCGGTCGGCCTCGGGCACGCCGATGAGATCGGCGATGGCCTGTAGGGGTAGGCCCACCGCGATGTCGTCGACGAAATTGCCGGCGTCCTTCTCGGCCGCGGCCCGCACGATGTCACGCGCGGCAACCGCCAGGCGCTCCTCCAGTGCCGCGATCGCCCTGGGGGTGAAGAGCCGCGAGACGATCTTGCGCAACCTCGTGTGCTCGGGGGCGTCGTGGTTGATCAGAAGGGCCTTGGTCAGGTCGAGTTGCTCGGCGGTGACACCGTCGGGCAGGCGCATCACTGCCCCCTTGCGGTTGGTCGACCACAGCGCGCCGTCCCGCGAGATCGACTTGATGTCCGCGTGCCGGGTGATCACCCAGTAGCCGCCGTCGTCGAAGATCGACTCGTCCTGTGCGTTCCACCAGACCGGTGCGGTCTTGCGCAGTTCCGCGAACTCGGTGACGGGAATGCCTTTGAGCAGGACGTCCGGGTCGGTGAAGTCGTACCCCTTGGGCAGGAACGGGCAGCTGGGAGCGGTGGTCATGGTCTGTCCTTCGCATGTGACGTACGGCACTTTCGTTTGACCATACACTGTGCCGCTTCACTGTATGGCCGAGGACATGGACGCTGCCGGGCGTGAGGGCACTAGGGTGGGCATCTGTGCACGTCCTGGTGGTCGGATCCGGAGCCCGTGAACACGCGCTGCTGCTCGCGCTGCGCCGAGACCCGGAGGTCGACGGGCTGTCCATAGCCCCCGGCAATGCGGGCACGGCAGCGGTCGCCGACCAGTACGAGCTCGACGTGACGTCGGGGGCGGACGTGGTCGCCCTGGCCCGACGTATCGGTGCCGACCTCGTGATCATCGGGCCCGAGGTGCCGCTGGTGCTCGGCGTCGCCGACGCGGTGAGAGAGGCAGGCATCGCCTGCTTCGGCCCGACGAAGGACGCGGCGCGCATCGAAGGTTCGAAGTCGTTCGCCAAGGACGTGATGACCGCAGCGGGTGTGCGCACCGCCGTCAGCGAGATCGTCGACAACCCGGCCCACCTCGACTCCGCTCTGGACCGCTTCGGACCCCACGCCGGAGATCCCGCGTGGGTGGTCAAGGACGACGGGCTGGCCGCAGGCAAGGGTGTGGTGGTCACCGCGGATCGTGACGCCGCCCGGGCACACGCGGCGAGCCTTCTCGACGCCGGCCACCCGGTGCTCCTCGAATCGTTCCTCGACGGACCCGAGGTGTCGCTGTTCTGCGTGGTCGACGGCGACACAGTGGTCCCGCTGTTGCCGGCCCAGGACTTCAAACGAGTCGGTGACGGTGACAGCGGACCCAACACCGGCGGCATGGGTGCCTACACGCCGCTGCCGTGGTTGTCCGATGAGATGACCCGGCGCATCGTCGACGAGGTGGTCACCCCGGTTGCCGCCGAACTGGTCAAGCGCGGCAGCTCATTCTCCGGCCTGCTCTACGCCGGGCTGGCAATCACATCCAAGGGGCCCGCCGTCGTCGAATTCAACTGTCGCTTCGGCGATCCGGAGACCCAGGCGGTGCTCGCGCTGCTGGAGTCCCCGCTGGGTCAGCTGCTGCGGGCCGCTGCCACCGGCGAACTCGCCGGCCAGCCTGCGCTGCAGTGGCACGACGGTGCGGCGGTGACCGTGGTGGTCGCCGCGGAGAACTATCCGGGCCGTCCGCGCGTCGGCGACGTGATCCACGGAGCAGAAGCCGAGGGCGTGCTGCATGCCGGCACCGCCCGCCGCGAGGACGACGCCATCGTGTCCTCCGGTGGCCGCGTGCTGTCGGTGGTGGGCACCGGACCGGACCTGGCGGCCGCGCGCGAGATGGCCTATGCGCGGATCGGATCGATTCGGTTGCCCGGCAGCCACTTTCGCAGCGACATCGGTCTCGCGGCGGCGGAGGGGCGAATCTCGCTCTAAGCCGTCAGCAGCGGTGCCGCCCACATCAGCTCGGCCGAGAGCTGGGAAGACCAGTACGACGCGTCGTGCCCGCCGGGAGAGAAGCCCCCGGCCGGTGGCGTCGCGAGCTGGTTGATGAACTGCTGTGTCGCGGCACGAAAGGGGTCGTCGTCGCCGCAGTCGATGCGCAGCGGAATCCCGTTGAGCGCGGGCAGACCCCACACACTGTTGGCGGCGTAGTCCGCGCCGCCGTCGAAGGCTCCCGGCGCCGCAGCCCCCGGCGATGTCCACAGCGCAGGACTGACCGCGCAGATCGCGGCCGTGCGTCCGGCCCCCAGTCGCGAGCCCAGGAGCATGGCGCCATAACCACCCATGGACCATCCCAGGAAACCCACCCGGGAGGTGTCCAGGCCCTGCGCGCCGAGCAGGGGGAGGAACTCGTCGAGGACCATCGCGCCCGAGTCGTCGCCCGAGGCGCGCCGGTGCCAGTACCCGTTACCGCCGTCGACCGCGGCGAGCGCGAACGGTGGCACGCCGGCTCGTACCGCATCCGCCAGGAACCGCTCGGCTCCCATCGACATCACTGTCTGGGCGTTGGAGTCCTTACCGTGCAACAGGATCACCGGCCGCAGTGGCGCGCTCTGACCGGGCGGCCGGGTGATGATCCAGTTGGTCGTTGCGCCGCCGCGGGCCGCGGACGGAAACGAACCGCTTTGGTAGGTCGGGGCCGGGACTGGTGGTGCCGGCGGTGCGCCTGCGGCCACAGAGGCGCCGAACGCGGACACCCCGGTGACTCCGGCCGCTGCGGCGACGCCGGTGCGCACACCGAGGGTCAGTAGGGCGCGACGGTTGATGGCTGGCATGCGCGCCATCATGCCATTGCCGAAAGCGTGGGCAATGGCTGCCGATTAGTCGAAACCGCGATGCCGAAACCCCCTGACTGGCACGATGCTGGGTGTGACGGCAGCAGTCACTCCTAAGGGAGAACGTCGGCGGTATGCGCTGGTCAGCGCAGCTGCCGACCTTCTCTGCGAAGGAGGCTTCGACGCCGTGCGGCACCGTGCCGTCGCGCGTCGAGCCGGGCTCCCGCTGGCGTCGACGACTTACTACTTCTCCTCGCTCGAAGACCTCATCGCCAAAGCCGTGGAACACGTCGGAACGCGGGAGGCGACGGAGTTGCGCGACCGGGTTGCCGTGCTGTCCCGGCGGCGCCGCGGCGCCGAGTCCACTGCCGAGGTCCTCGTTGATCTGTTGGTCGGCGAGAGTCCGGAACGTGTTACCGAACAACTGATCTCGCGATACGAGCGCCTCATCGCCTGCGCCCGCCAACCGAGGCTGCGCGACATCCAGCGTCGCGTCCTCCTGCAGCGCACCGATGCCGTGGTCGAGGTTGTGGAACGCTGTGGCAGGTCGGTGCGTGCTGAACTACTGACCGCTCTGGTGTGTGCTGTCGACGGCGCGGTGGTGGCTGCTCTGGTCGGGGACGGCGACGGCCCACGGGCGACGGCCAGGGCCACCCTGATCGACGTCATCGACGTGCTCGCGCCGTTCGACTGATGGCGTTTGCTTTTTCCGGTCCGGGGTTATCTCCGTGGGGGTGACGATCAGCCGGCTTTTGGCCACTGCCGCGGACACCGCGCTGGACCGGTCCGTGGTGCTGGGTTACACGAAGGTCGGCTCGCAACTCCGCCGCCTGTGGTGGCCTGCCGACCCGCCGCTGGAGGCGATGGCGGGCAAGAGGGTTGTCGTCACCGGTGCGACCGCGGGCATCGGCGAGGCGATGGCCGGCTCGTTCGCCCGACTCGGCGCCACGGTCCACCTGCTCGGGCGCGACGCGCAGAAGGTCACACGCAGCTCCGAAGCGATCCGCACGACGGTGCCGGGGGCCGCCGGGGGGTCGGTGGTCGAGGAGGTTTGTGACGTCGCCGATCTCGACGCGGTGCGGGCCTGGACCGCAGATCTGCGCGGTCGCATCGATACATTGCACGGCCTGGTGCACAACGCCGGGGTGATGCCCAAGACGCGCACCGAGACCCCGCAGGGCCACGAGACCCAACTCGCATGCCATGTGCTGGGCCCGCACGTGATGACCGAGGAGTTGCTGCCGCTACTGCGCAATGCGCACGGCGCCTCGGTGGTCTTCATGTCGTCGGGTGGCATGTACACGACGCCGTTGCGCGCCGCCGACCTCGAGTCCCGAGACGGTGACTACGACGGCGTACGGGTGTATGCGCGCACCAAGCGGATGCAGGTGGTGCTGGCCGCGGAGTGGGCCCGTCGCTTGGCCGGCACCGGTGTTCGTGTCGAGAGCACCCACCCGGGATGGGTGGAAACCCCGGGAGTGGCAGAGGCGTTGCCCGCCTTCCGCCGCGTCACCCGACCGCTGCTGCGCGACGCGGCCGATGGGGCGGACACCGCCGTCTGGTTGGTGGCGACCAGACCCGAATCAACGGGCGGTCACTTCTGGCACGACCGGATGCAGCGTCCGACGACGTTCGGCTGGCAACGCGGTGACGATGCCGGGGAGGTCGCAGAGTTCCTCGACGAGGTTTCGCGGTTGACACTGCAGAGCCAACCGGACTGATCGATGATGAGTGATTCCAGCGATGAGTAAGGGGAGGCGCGATGGCGGAGTCCGAAACCGGTGGGAAGGTCGGTGACCAACAGCCCGAGTTGAAGCGGGTGATGGGCCCCGGACTACTGCTGCTCTTTGTCGTCGGCGACATCCTGGGCACCGGCGTCTACGCACTACTCGGCGACGTGGCCGGTGAAGTCGGTGGGGCGGCGTGGCTTCCGTTCCTCATCGCCTTCGTCATCGCCACCATCACAGCGTTCAGCTATCTCGAACTGGTCACCAAGTATCCGCAGGCGGCGGGCGCAGCGCTTTACGCCCACAAGGCCTTTGGTATCCACTTCGTCACCTTCCTTGTGGCGTTCATCGTGATGTGCTCCGGAATCACCTCAGCCTCAACGGCTTCCAGGGCATTCGCGGCGAACTTCTTCGAAGGCGTGGATTATGACGCGCCGAAACTTGCGGTCGCGGCGTTGGCTTTGATGTTCATGGGCGGTCTCGCGGCGATCAACTATCGCGGCGTCGGCGAGAGCGTCAAGCTCAACGTCGTCCTGACCATCGTCGAGATCACCGGTCTGATCGTGGTGATCATGGTCGGGTTCTGGGCCTTCACCGGGGGCGCGGACGTCGACTTCTCACGCGTCGTCGCCTTCGAGACCGGTGAGGACAAGAGCACCTTCCTCGCGGTCACCGCCGCCACATCGCTGGCGTTCTTCGCGATGGTGGGCTTCGAGGACTCGGTGAACATGGCCGAGGAGACCAAGGATCCCGTCAACACATTCCCCAAGATCCTGTTGAGCGGTCTGGGGATCGCCGGTGTGGTCTACATCCTGGTCTCGATCGTGGCGGTGGCCCTGGTGCCGGTCGGCCAGCTGCAGGAGAGCGACACCCCGCTCGTCGAGGTGGTCAAAGCAGGAGCTCCCGGCCTGCCGATCGACGACATTCTGCCGTTCATCACGATGTTCGCGGTGTCGAACACCGCGTTGATCAACATGCTGATGGCCAGCCGGCTGATCTACGGCATGGCACGACAACGCGTGCTTCCGTCGGTGCTCGGTTCGGTGCATCCCACGCGTCGGTCGCCGTGGGTGGCGATCCTGTTCACCACGGTGATCGCGTTCGGCCTCATCATCTACGTGTCGACGTTCGCCAGCAGTGACGCGATCTCGGTGCTGGGCGGCACCACGTCGCTGTTGTTGCTCGCGGTGTTCGCGGTGGTCAACGTCGCGGTGCTGGTGCTGCGACGCGACGTGCAAGCTGCCGGTGGGCACTTCAAGACACCGACCGCGCTGCCGGTCGTCGGCTTCCTGGCGTCGCTGTATCTGGTCACTCCGCTGTCGGGACGGCCTGCCCAGCAGTACATCGTGGCCGGGGGACTGGTGGTCATCGGGGTGGTGTTGTTCTTCATCACCCAGGCGATCAACAAACAACTCGGTATCCGTGACGGACACATCACCGACCCGACCAAACTGGGCGCCGGCCCCTCCGACGACTAGGTAATTCCGTCCTGCAGTCGCTGTAACCGATTGTCCAGCAGCGCGACCCGATGAGCGTTGCCGTCCAGCTCCAGATAGCGCTGACCGAACAGCGCCAGCAGTGCGTCGTCGAGACGGCGGACTGCACCGGCGGGAAAGCGGTAGTCCATCGCGGTATTGACCGCACTGGTGTCCACGCCGCTCAGCGTCGACTCCAACGCGTCGAGCGAGTCGACGCCCAGGCTCAACAGCAGACCCGAGATCCAGGCGTAGTGATCGGTGCGGGACCAGCCGGCGTCGGGAAACCGGTTCCCGAGGTAGGTGGCGAGCACCGGCGTCGGAATCCGCGGGTCGCTTCCCGGCTCCGGGAGGCTGGCGTCGGGGGTGGACGTGCGCAGGCGTTCTCGGATCGCGGAGAACTCCCGGTCCGCCAACTCGAGCAGGCCGGCCGCCAGCGTGAACCGGCGGTCCAGATCCGGAGCGTGTGCCTTCGGTATCGATCCCTTGTAACGGATCTCGTGCTCGAACTCCGCCCACGCGTGTTGAAGCACGGTGCGCACCTGGATCGAGGCCGGCTGCTGTACCCCTTCCACGCCGATCAGCAGGTGTCTGCTGGCATAACCCCAACGCCCCTCACGGGCCGTTTCCTGACCCATGTCGCGATCGTCGAGCAACCGCATCTCCTCGGCGAGCAGGTTCGCCACGGCGCCGACGTCCTCGCGGAGGTAGGTGATGACACGCAACCCGATCTGGTCGGTGATCTCCACCAGCGGTTCGGTGTAGAGCAGCGCGCCGTCGGCGGTACGCCGATCCGCTTTGGCGGCAAAGGACTCGACGCTCTTGGTGCGCGCCGCGATCGACAGGTAGTTGATGCCCGCTTCGTCGAGCAGACCCGTCACCAGCCCGAGGTACTGGTCGGTGGCCGCGGTGAGCGCGGGGCGTCTGGCCGCGTACTCGGCAACCGCCGGTGAGGGAGCTGCAGGCGGAATCGCCTTGCGTTCCCTGGGGACTCGTGAGCGGCGCTCGGCGGGCAGCGCCGGGGTGACGATGTAGCCGGTCTCGTAGTCGCCGTAGATCGCCACGTCCTCGGGTCGGTGGTACCAGAACAACCCGATGTAGGCGCAGAGCACTGCGTCGACGGGATCCTCGTCGCGGTCGAGTTGGCCGGGCCGGGTCGCGGCCTGCACCCGCTTGCGCAACTCGACCCAGGACACACTGCGGTTGGCGCGCAGTCTCGGTGTCGCCTCGTCGAGTTCCTCGATGTGGGTCATCAACTGCAGCAGCGCGCGCTGCCGGTCCTCGAAGGCGCCGCGCTTGTACTTCAAGGTCTTCTCCAGCTCGAACAGCACCACGCTGGCAGGGTGCGGGTACACCTCGATCGCACGCCGGTTCGACGTCGAGCCCGGGTCCATGTCCAATCCGAGCGCGGAGGCGATGCGCGCTCCCCGGGGATGCCTGAACTCCGGCTTGTCGGTGTAGGCCGGGCGGGCGCCTGCATCGAATCGCTGGAAGTCGCGGTTGAGTGCCTTCTCGCAGGACCGGTGGCCCGTCGGGTTCTTGACGATCAGCGGCGCGTCGATGGCGACCAGGCAGTCACCCTCGACGTACGGGGCGATCGCAGCCGTGATGCTCTCGTCGTCCTGCGCCGCCCCGACGTACAGCAGCCGCCCGTCGGGGTCGATGACCGCGACCCCGGTCTGATTCTTCTCGCCCCACGCGAGGTCGAGTCCGACGAAGTGCATCCGTCCACTCTGCACGATCCGGGGCGAACTGAGGCCACGTAAGCTCTGTCTTCGTGACAATCCCGAACGTGTTGGCCAATCGCTACGCCAGCGACGAGATGGTGGCGATCTGGTCGCCGCAGGCCAAGATCGTCACGGAGCGGCGGCTGTGGCTGGCGGTGCTGCGTGCCCAGTCCGAGCTCGGAATCGACGTGCCGGAGAGGGCACTCACCGACTACGAGCGCGTGCTCGAGAACGTCGACCTCGAGTCGATCGCCGCTCGGGAGCGGGTGCTGCGACACGACGTGAAAGCGCGCATCGAGGAGTTCAACGCCCTCGCCGGCCACGAGCACGTGCACAAGGGCATGACCAGCCGGGACCTCACCGAGAACGTCGAACAACTGCAGATCCGGCAGTCGCTGCAGCTCGTGCGTGCCCACAGCGTCGCCGTGGTCGCCCGCCTCGCCGAGCGTGCAGCGCTCTACCGGGACCTCGTGATGGCCGGTCGCAGCCACAACGTCGCCGCGCAGGCCACAACCCTGGGCAAACGATTCGCGTCGGCCGCGGAGGAGATGCTGGTCGCCCTGCATCGTGTCGGTGAGCTCGTCGACCGCTATCCGCTGCGTGGCATCAAGGGTCCGATGGGGACTGCGCAGGACATGCTCGACCTGTTCGACGGAGACACCGGGCGCCTGGCCGACCTCGAGCGGCGCGTCGCGCAGTTCCTGGGATTCAGCGAGATCTTCACCAGCGTCGGGCAGGTCTATCCGCGGTCGTTGGACCACGACGTCGTCTCCGCGCTGGTGCAGCTCGGCGCGGGCCCGTCGTCGCTGGCGCACACCATCCGGCTGATGGCCGGACACGAACTGGTCACCGAGGGATTCGCCCCCGGGCAGGTCGGTTCCTCGGCGATGCCGCACAAGATGAACACCCGCAGTTGCGAACGGGTCAACGGCCTTCAGGTCGTGCTGCGCGGATACGGCTCCATGGCAGCCGAACTCGCGGGTGCGCAGTGGAACGAGGGCGATGTGTTCTGCTCGGTGGTGCGACGGGTCGCGCTGCCGGACGCGTTCTTCGCCCTCGACGGCCAGACCGAGACCTTCCTGACGGTGCTCGACGAGTTCGGCGCCTATCCCGCGGTGATCCAGCGCGAGCTCGACCGCTACCTGCCGTTTCTGGCGACCACCCGGATCCTCATCGCCGCGGTGCGGGCCGGCGTGGGCCGGGAGACCGCCCACGAGGTAATCAAGGAGCACGCGGTCGCGGTGGCGCTGGCGATGCGCGAACGCGGCGCCGAGCCCGACCTGCTGGACCGGCTCGCCGCCGACTCCCGACTACCGCTGGACAGGGTGGCGCTCGAGGCCGCACTCGCCGACAAGCAGGTCTTCACCGGTGCGGCGGGTGACCAGGTCGACCGCGTGGTCGCCGCCGTCGACGATCTGATCGGGCGCTTCCCGGACGCAGCGAAGTACACCTCGGGCGCGATTCTGTGACCCGCGCCGCCGAGTTGGCCCGGATCGACTTCACCGATCTGGACAACTTCGCCGGCGGCTTCCCCCATGAACTGTTCGCGTTGCACCGCCAGGACGCACCGGTCTACTGGCACGAGCCCACCGAGCACACACCCGACGGCGAAGGTTTCTGGTCGGTCGCTACCTACGCGGAAACCCTTGCGGTGCTGCGTGATCCGCAGACCTACTCGTCGGTGACGGGCGGCGGGCGACCTTTCGGGGGCACCCTGCTGCAGGATCTGTCCATCGCGGGGCAGCTGCTGAACATGATGGACGATCCGCGGCACTCCGCGGTGCGCCGCCTGGTCAGTTCGGGTCTGACGCCACGGATGATCAGTCGCGTCGAGGACGATCTGCGCGACCGGGCGAGGCGGCTGCTCGACGACGTCGAACCCGGCGTCCCTTTTGACTTCGTCACCGACGTGGCCGCCGAGGTGCCGATGCAGATGATCTGCATCCTGCTGGGAGTTCCTGAATCCGAACGACATTGGCTCTTCGAAGCGATCGAGCCCAGCTTCGACTTCGGTGGCTCGCGCAAGGCGTCCATCACCCGGCTGTCCGTAGAGGAGGCCGGCTCGCGGATGTACGCATACGGCCAGGAGTTGATCGCCGCCAAACGGGCGCGGCCCAGTGACGACATGCTGTCGGTGGTGGTCAACTCCGACGATCCCGAGCTGTCGGACGTCGAGAGCTACCTGTTCTTCAACCTGCTGTTCAGCGCGGGCGCGGAGACCACCCGCAACTCGATCGCCGGTGGGCTGCTGGCACTGATCGAACAGCCCGGATCGTTCGACTCGCTGCGCGCCGACCCCGGGCTGCTGCCGACCGCCGTCGAGGAGATGGTCCGGTGGACTTCACCGTCACCGTCGAAGCGGCGCACCGTCACCCGGTCCGCGTCGCTGGGCGGACACACCGTCGAGCCAGGTCAGAAGGTACTGGTGTGGGAGGGGTCGGCCAATCGGGACGGCGCCGCCTTCGCCGACCCGGACCGCTTCGACATCACACGCAAGCCGAACCCGCACTTGGGTTTCGGGCAGGGCGTGCACTACTGCCTGGGCGCGAACCTGGCTCGCCTCGAGCTCAGGGTGCTGTTCGAGGAGCTCCTCGGCCGCTTCACATCGGTGCAGCTCGCCGAGCCGGTGGAGTGGACACGCAGCAATCGGCACACCGGGATCCGACACCTGGTGGTCGAACTGGGGGCGTGAGCCGCCTACCCTGGACCCATATGGACGCTGGACAACCGGATTTCAGGGCATCGGACGCCGATCGTGCCGCAGTGACCCAGATTCTCGAACAGGCCGTCGGTCAGGGCATGCTCACGCTCGACGAGTACACCGAGCGGGTCACCGTCGTGCTCTCCGCGCTAACCCGCCGGGAACTGGACACCGTCATCGCCGACCTGCCCCATGTTCGCCGCCAGGCCGCGCCGGCGCCACCCGAGGTCCTGGGCAGCTGGATGTCCAGCATCACTCGCAAGGGTCAGTGGACAGTGCCGCCCCGCCTGCGTCTCAACACCCGGATGTGCTCGACGACACTGGATTTCACGTCCGCGCTGCTGCACGGCCCGGTGGTCGAGATCGAGATCGACGACTACTTCAGCTCGACCGACCTGATCCTGCCCGACGGTGCGACCGCAGACCTCAACGCTGTTGTCAACATCGGGTCCTCCGCGTCGGTCAAGGTGACGACGAGTCCGCCGTCGCCGCGTCTGCACGTCGTCGTCCGGGGCAAGGTCCGGTTCGGTTCGCTGACCGCCCGCCATTCGTTCGGCACAAAACTCAAGCGGCTGCTCGGCTGACGCGCCTCGACGCCGGAATTGCATTCCACCCTCTTTGCCAGGCTCGTTGTGAGTCAGTTCGAGTTATTGCGAAGGGGTTGGGTTGTGTCGATTACTGCAGGGTTCAGTATCGCCGAGATTCGTGAGTTCGTTGTCGA
>NZ_JBAUJR010000266.1:0-16103 GCF_049683935.1 Mycobacterium sp.
AGCTTGTGCCGCGCCGCGAGAGCCGAACGCCATCCCCTGGCCGTGATCACCGTCGCCGGCGACCGCGTCGAGGCGGCCCAGTTCGGCCTCGTTCTCGGCGCACACCGTCTGAAAGGCCTCCAGCACCGCGACGATGCGCTGGGCGCAGGCCTGGGAATCCTCACTCGACTGCGGGATCTCCGCCTCGGCCGCGTCCCAGATACCTGTGCGCGCAGGACGTTCCACGTCGGGCATCGCCCCGCGACGGTAGGCGGGCGTCTCCACCGGTGCCATCCACAGCTTTTCCAATTCCTCGTCGAGGAACACCAGGGTCAGCGACAGGCCGGCCATGTCGAGGCTGGTGACGAACTCACCGACCTCCGGGCGCACGGCGGTGAGACCTTTTTCCTCGAGGCGTTGGGCGATACGTCCGTAAACGACGAAGAGCTCTTCGTATTTCACCGTGCCGAGCCCGTTCAGGATCACTGCCACTCGGCCGTCATATCCGTGCTCGCCGCGCTTCGGCTCCTCGGTCATGAGTTGGTCGAACAACAGGTCGGCGACCTCGGCCGCGGTGCCGAGACCGTCGTCCCGCACGCCCGGCTCGCCGTGGATTCCGAGTCCCACGCCCATCCGGCCTTTCTCGACGTGGAACAGCGGCTCGTCGGCCCCGGGCAGGGTGCACCCGTCGAACGCCAAACCGAACGAACGGGTCGCGTCGTTCGCTTTCCAGGCCACCCGCTCGGCCTCGTCGAGGTCCGCACCGGCCTCGATGGCCGCTCCGGCGATCTTGAAGACGGGTAGGTCACCGGCGACGCCCCGGCGGTCGCGGTGGTTCTCCGGATCGTTGGAGGCGATGTCGTCGCTGACGGTGACGATGCGCACGTCGATTCCCTCGTGACGCAGCTTTTCCGCGGCCAGACCGAAGTGCAGGACGTCCCCGGCGTAGTTGCCGAACCCCAGGATGACGCCGCCGCCGTTCTCGGCGTTGCGCACTACGGAGTACACCTCCGAGGCCGAGGGCGAGGAGAAGATGTTGCCGCAGGGCGCGCCGTGGCCCATACCGGGTCCGACCCAACCGGCAAAGGCGGGATAGTGCCCGGACCCTCCGCCTATCACGAGTGCGGGCTGCCCCTGCGGCGTCTGCGTCGAGCGGGCCACTCCACCGGGAACCTCGGCGAGGAGTTCGGGGTGGGAGGCGACGAGGCCACGAACCGCCTCGTCGGCGAAGTCGTCTGCAGAGTTGAGGAGGTACGTCATTGTTCCGTCCTTCGGATGCGGCGTGCGCCGGTCAGCGCCGCGGGAGCTGGCCGACCCAGTGTTCGATCTCACATCCTATAGGATCAGCGCCATCAAATCAGCGGTTGATGTGATGACCGTTTTCTGGGCGCCCGTTGGTGCTGCGCGCCCCACCGGCCCGGACGGCCTGCGCGTGCTCGGCCAGCGCCCGCTCCTTCACACCACCGATATGCGCGTGCATGATGCGGTACACCTCCGGGCCGTAGCCCCGCCGCAGTGCGGCCAGAAGCTCGCGGTGCTCGGCGATCGCGCACGCCGAATCCCGGACGCCCACCCCGATGAACAACCGGAAGCGTTGCCCGTGCCCGCCCAATGCGTCATACGCCCGCAACAGCGCACCGTTGTCGGCATGTTCGGCGATCAGTCGGTGGAATCGCTCGTCCGCACGGTGGTAGGCCCTGATCGCCGCGGCATCAGAGGTGTGCGGTGCCCGTTCCTGCTCGGCGATCGCGTTCTCCAGGGCGTCCAGTAGACCGGCATCGACCCTGCTACAGGCCAGTTCCGCCAGCTGGGACTCGATGAGCAGACGAGCATCCATGATGTCCGCGATCTCCTTGGCATCGGGCATCTCCGGCACGCGATACCCGCGCATCGCCACCCGGACCACATTGCCGGTGGACTCGAGGCGGGCCAATGCCTCGCGCACCGGGGTGGGCGAGACGCCCAGGTGCCGTGCCGTCCCGTCGATGCTGATCGGATCTCCGGAGTGCAACGTGCCGTCGAGGAGCAGGTCCATCAGGCGCTCGTAGACCTGGTCGACGAGCGTGCTGCGCACAGGGATCGCGTACTCGTCGGCTCCCACCTCGGGCCTTTCCGCATTTCGACGGGCCCACCACCGACCCGGACGCCGGGTTCGTGGTTCACCCCGTCGATGCACACGACGCTCTGATCCAGCGGACAGAGTTTAACCCGCCATTGACATCAGGCACCCGCTAACCTATATCCTATATGATCTAGATCACGACGGAGGTCCGTATGCATTCGGCTCACACCTGGCCGATCGCGGCCAACATGCTCGGGTTCGGCAATCGCGCACCCGACGGCGGCCACATCAAGGACGCGCCGGCCTCTGTGTGGGCCGCGCAGCTGCGCCAAGTCCGCGAACTCGGGTTCGACTCCATCGATCCCACCGATGCATGGGTTCCCCTGGCCGCCCTGTCCGACGATCGTGTCGAGGAGTTCCGCACCGTCCTGCGGGACGAGGGTCTCGCGCTCTCGTCGATCTCGATGACCCGCAACTCGGTCGTCGACGTGACCAACGGCCCCCAGAACCTCGCCGACGCGCACCGACTCATCGATCTGGCGCCATCCTTCGGTGCCACCATCGTGAACACCGGTTTCATGCAGGCCATCACCCCCGAACAGGGCGAGCAGATCTGGTTCTGGTTGGTGGAAGGGCACGTCGATGACCCCGCTCTGCGCGACCTGGCCGTGGAACGCATTCGCGAGTTGGGTGACCACGCCCGGACCAACGGGATCCAACTGAGCCTCGAGATGTACGAGGACACCTACATCGGGACACCGGACGAGGCGGTCGGCTTCCTCCGCGACGTGGACCACGACGCGGTGGGCCTCAACCCAGACCTGGGCAACCTGATCCGGCTGCACCGGCCGATGCCCCATTTCAGCGAGATGTTCGCCAAAGTCCTTCCGTACTCGAACTTCTGGCACATCAAGAACTACTCGCGCGACTACGACCCGGCAACCGGGGCGTACAGCTCTGCGCCGCTGCCGCTCAAGCACGGATACATCAACTATCGCCAAATGATCCGGCTCGCACTCGAACTCGGCTACACCGGGCCGTTCTGCTGCGAGCACTACGGCTCTGACTCCCTGGGCGTATGCGCCGAGAACCGGGAGTACATCGAGCAGGTTCTCACCTCAGCACTCGCCTGACCTCCAACCCCGAAGGACATCGCATGCGCAAGATCAACACCGTCACAGTCGTCGGCGCCGGATACATGGGCGGCGGAATCGCTCAGGTTCTCGCCCTGAGCGGCTTCAAGGTTCAGATAGCCGACGTCAGCACAGAAGCCACCCACGAGGCCCTCAAGAGGTTGGAGAGGGAGGCCGGGGAGTTCGAGGAACAGGGACTGTTCGGCCCGGGCAGCGCAGAGACCATCATGAGCAATCTGACCGCCGGGGACAGCCTGGACGACGCGGTCTCCGATGTCGACTTCGTGATGGAAGCCGTCTTCGAAGACCCCGACGTCAAAAAGGAAGTCCTGGAGCGGATCTGCAAGAGCGCCCGCCCCGACACGATCATCGGTACCAACACCTCCACCATCCCGGTCAAGGTGCTGGTGGACGCGGTCACCAACCCCGAGCGGTTCCTCACCGTGCACTTCTCCAACCCCGCACCGTTCATTCCCGGCGTCGAGCTGGTCGCCGGCGAGGCCACCACCCAGGAGGTGATCGACTCGGTCAAGGATCTCCTGGCGCGGGCCGGCCGTGAGGGTGCCCAGGTCGCCGACACACCCGGCATGGCGCTGAACCGGCTGCAGTATGCGCTTCTCAAGGAAGCGACTCTGATCGTCGAGCAGGGCGTCGCTTCGGTGGAGGACGTCGACACCATCGTGCGCACCACCTTCGGTTTCCGGCTCGGGTTCTTCGGACCGTTCGCCATCGCCGACCAGGCCGGACTTCCGGTGTACGCCAAGGGTTACACCACCCTGGAGAACGAGTTCGGCGAGCGCATGGCCACCCCCAAGCTGCTCACCGACGCCGTCGCCGACGGCCGCGAAGGGACCAAGAACGGCAAGGGCCTGACCGGCGACTTCGACGACGACACGAAGGCCGCAGTCATCGCCTACCGGAACAAGGCGTACTCCCGCATGGGGGATCTGCTGCGCGAGCTCGGGCCTGCGCCGAAAGGATCCTGACCGCTCCAGATCAGGCGGCTTCGTCGACGACCGCCTTCCTCGTCTGCCAACCCCGTAAGGAAACCCCATGGACGAAGTAGTTCTCGCGGAGCGGCCCGCCGCCCTGCTCGTCGCCATCGCCCTAGCCGCCATCGTCGTGCTGCTGTTCCTGATCATCAAGGTCAGGCTGCACGCCTTCTTCTCGCTGATCGTGGTCAGCGTGCTGACCGGCCTGGCGGCGGGCATCAGCATGGGCGACGTCGTCAGCGTGGTGATCGACGGCTTCAGTACCACCGTCGGTGCGGTGGCGTTGCTCGTCGGCTTCGGTGCGGTACTCGGACGACTGGTCGAGATGACCGGTGGCGCACAGACGTTGGCCGACAGGATGCTGCAGAGGTTCGGTGAGGACAGAGCACCGCTGGCTCTGGCCGTAGCCTCGCTGTTCTACGCCTTCCCGATCTTCCTCGATGCCGGTTTCATCGTCATGCTGCCCATCATCTACACCGTGGCTCGGCGGCTGGGCGGATCGTTCATGCTCTACGTGCTGCCGTCCATCGGCGCATTCCTGATGATGCACGCATTGACGCCTCCGCATCCCGGCCCGACGGCGGCAGCGACGGTGATGGGTGCCGACGTCGGGATGGTGGTCATCGTTGCGCTGCTCGTCGGACTGCCGACGTGGTACCTCGCCGGCTACCGACTGGGCCTGCTCATCGCCAAGCGCTATCCGAACATGCCGGTGCCCAACCTGCTCGGCGAGCCCAAGGACTACCCGGAGGACGAGCGGCCGGGCTTCTGGACGATCATCTTCGTACTGTTGCTGCCTCTGGTGTTGATCTTCTTCAACACGGTGTTCTCCACGCTCGAGGCAGATGGCGCCGTGAGCGACGACAGCATCGCGTTCCAGCTGTCCCGCCTGATCGGGACGACCTCCATGGCACTGTTGATCACCGTCCTGCTGGCGATGGTGCTGCTGTATGTCGTGCCGCGGCGACGACGCGGCGAGTCGATCGGTGGCGTGCTGGAGAACCTCGTCGACGATGCGCTGGCGCCGGTCTGCTCGATCATCCTGATCACCGGGGCGGGCGGCGCCTTCGGCAGGATCCTCACCGAGACCGGAATCGGTCAGACCCTGGCCGACGGCCTGGACGCCGTGGGCCTGCCGGTCATGCTCGCCGGCTTCCTGATCGCGATCATCTTCCGGGTGGCGCAGGGCTCGGCCACCGTCGCGGCGACCACCGCGGGTTCGATCATGGCGCCCGCCGTGGCCGAGATGAACCTCGGCGCGATCCCGCTGGCGGCGGTCGTCGTCGGCATCTGCGCCGGCTCGATCACGTTCTCCCACGTGAACGACTCCGGATTCTGGTTGATCGGGCGGTTCTGCGGCTTCGACACCGTGACGACGTTGAAGACGTGGACGGTGGTGGCCACGGCGATCGGCTTCATGTCGTTCGCGCTGGCCTCGGTCGTTTACCTGGTCGCCAGCTGAAGTCGTCCCCGCCGCGCTGCGCTCACCCCGCGGACCATCGCGGATCACGCCCGCTGAGCCCGACGATGCGATCGATGACGGGCGCGTCGTCCGGGACCGCAACCGCGGGTCCGAAGAGTCCTTCCGTTCCTGACGTGTCGAACTGCGCGAGATGGCTCAGACAGGCCCGCCCGGTGGCCACGTCGACGTCGTAGGGCTGCCCGGTCACCCGGGCCACGTCCCACCCGTGGATGACCACCTCTGCCAGCGCCACCGATCCGGCCACCTCGCCAGGTAGGTCGACGCCGCCCGCCCGCGTCATACCGGTCCAGGCTTCGGGCCGGGTCCAGGACTGCGCCAGCACGGCGAGGTGGTCGGGATAGGTCCTTCGCCAGTCCTGTTCCAGGCCAACCACTTCCTCGGGTGGTGTGTCGGTCAACGGCCCCAGTTCCTTTCGGGCTGCGGCGTCGAAAGCGACCGAAAGCGCCCCGATGTGCGCCACCAGTTCCCGCAACGTCATATCCCTGCACGGGGTGGCCGCGTCCAATTGGTCATCTCGGACGTCGGCCAGCACCGCGATCATGCGTCGGCACGGTTGGGTCAAATCGATCATGCCGGTATCGACCTGCAGTCGGGCCGAAACTCATCGCCCGTGCCAGGTACCGCCCAGGAAACGCGACTAGCCTCGGTACACGTGCGATTCGCCTTCAAAACCTCACCTCAGAACACCACCTGGTCGGACATGCTGGCCATCTGGAAGGCCGCCGACGACATCGACGTGTTCGAGTCGGGCTGGACGTTCGATCACTTCTATCCGATTTTCTCCGATCCCACCGGTCCCTGCCTGGAGGGCTGGGTGACGCTGACCGCCCTCGCCCAGGCCACCACCCGACTGCGGGTCGGCGTGCTCGTCACCGGCATCCACTACCGCCATCCCGCAGTGCTGGCCAATATGGCCTCCACTCTGGACATCGTGTCCAACGGTCGTCTCGAATTGGGGATCGGGGCGGGGTGGAACGAGGAGGAGTCCGGCGCTTACGGCATCGAACTCGGCAGCATCACGGAGCGATTCGACCGATTCGAGGAGGCGTGCCAGGTGCTCAAGGGTCTCCTGACACAGGAGACCACCACGTTCGACGGCAAGTTCTATCAGCTCGTCGACGCCCGCAACGAGCCCAAAGGCCCGCAACGACCCCACCCTCCGATCTGCATCGGCGGCAGTGGCGAGAAGCGCACGCTGCGGATCACCGCGCAGTACGCCGATCACTGGAACTTCGTCGGGGGCACGCCGCAGGAGTTCGCCCGCAAGCGCGACGTGCTTGCGGCGCACTGCGCCGACGTCGGCCGGGATCCGAAGGAGATCACGCTGTCGGCCCATATCCGGCTCGGCGAAGACCACAACTACCGCAAGGTGGTCGAGGATGCGATCGCGTTGGGAGCTGAGGGATTGGATCTGGCGATCATCTACCTGCCGCCGCCCTACGACCCGGCGGTCCTGGAACCGCTGGCCTCGGCGATCGCCGAATCCGGACTGCTCGGCAGCAAAGACCAGTAGCGGTCACAGACCGATAACGATCAGGCAAACATGTGGCGACCGGCCGCCACGAGGGCGAATCGGTGGGCCGCGAGTTCGCTAGACGCCGTAACGGAGGAGTTCGTCAGCGGTGATCAACCGCTCGTGCTTTGCCGGGAATTCCCGGCTCTTGACGGGGTGACGGAACAATGACCAGGCCATACGCCTCACCCGGTACCGGGCGATCGAGTTGTTGTACACGGTGATTACTCCTGCGGTGTTCCAATAGCTGGACCGGGGAGCCACCTTACCGCAGCGCCCTTACCGAGTCATTAGATACCTCGCTGCTGGCTAACTGAAGGAGGCACGCCGAGTAAAGATCGGATGTTTTTATTGTGACTGGAGTGGTCAATGTGACGGAAGTGACGGTGTGAAACCGGTCACGGACGCGAAAGTGAGACCAGGGTCGTGAAACCGTCCCGGTGCACAGCCCTCAGGTCACACTCGACGCCGACCGGGCGCAAGCGCTTATCGCTGCGGCACCATCGTGGGCTTGATCGGCGCCGGCAATGCAGTACGCCCCATCAGATAGCGGTCCACACCGGCAGCCGCGGCGCGCCCCTCGGCTATCGCCCAGACGATCAGAGACTGCCCGCGTCCCATGTCGCCGGCGACGTACACCCCGGGCACCGACGTGGCGAATGCATCGTCGCGCGACACGTTGCCTCGGTCGGACATCTCGACCCGCAGATCGGACAGCAGCCCTTCGCGTTCCGGACCGGTGAATCCCATCGCCAACAGCACCAAATCGGCAGGCAACTCGAAATCGGTCCCGTCGATCTTCTCGAACTTGCCGGCCTTCATCTCGACCTCATGGCCGCGCAGTGCGGTCACCTTGCCGTCGTCGCCCAGGAACTGCTCGGTGTTCACCGAGTAGACCCGCTCACCACCCTCTTCGTGTGCGGAGGTCACCCTGAACATCAGCGGGTAGGTCGGCCAAGGGGTCGAATCGGCCCGCGTCTCGGGAGGCCGCGGCATGATCTCGAACTGATGCACGCTGGCCGCACCCTGCCGGTGGGCGGTACCCAGGCAGTCCGCGCCGGTGTCGCCGCCGCCGATGATGATGACGTTCTTGCCCTTGGCCGTGATGGGCGGCTGACCGTCGTCGTCGACCACCGAGTCACCCAACTGGACCCGGTTCGCCCAGGGCAGGTACTCCATGGCCTGGTAGACACCCTCGAAGTCCCTGCCCGGAATCGGCAGGTCGCGGCGTGCGGTCGCCCCGCCGGCCAGCACCACAGCGTCGAACTGGGAGCGCAGCTCTGTTGCGGTGACGTCCACACCCACGTTCACCCCGGTGCGGAACTCGGTGCCCTCGGCGCGCATCTGATCGAGACGCCGGTCGATGTGACGCTTCTCCATCTTGAACTCCGGGATGCCGTAACGCAGCAGACCGCCGATCCGGTCATCCCGCTCGAAAACGGTCACCGTATGTCCGGCCCGCGTCAACTGTTGGGCGGCAGCCAAACCTGCGGGTCCGGAACCCACGACGGCGACGGTCTTGCCGGTCAACCGATCCGGTGGCAGTGGCACCACCCAGCCCTCGTTGAAGGCGTTGTCGATGATCTCGACCTCGACCTGCTTGATGGTCACCGGGTCCTGGTTGATACCCAGCACGCACGAGCCCTCGCACGGTGCCGGACACAGCCGCCCGGTGAACTCGGGGAAGTTGTTGGTCGCGTGCAACCGCTCGATGGCATCACGCCACCGATCGGTACGCACCAGGTCGTTCCACTCAGGGATGAGGTTACCCAGCGGACACCCGTTGTGGCAGAACGGAATACCGCAGTCCATGCATCGGCTCGCCTGCGCCTTGAGCGTGTCGTGGGAGAAGTCGTCATAGACCTCTTTCCAGTCGCGCAGCCGCAGGTCGACCGGACGGCGGGGCGGGGTCTCGCGACGGGTGACCTTCAGGAATCCGCGGGGATCAGGCATTCGCGGCCGCCATGATCGCCTCGTCCACATTCGCGCCGGTCTGTTCGGCCTCGGCGATCGCCTCCAACACGCGCTTGAAGTCGCGGGGCATCACCTTCTTGAAGTGCCTCATTTCACCGCTCCAATCGGCCAGAATCCGTTGTCCCACTGCTGAATCGGTAGCGTCAACATGCTCCTGGATCATGCCGTGCAGCCACACGGCGTCTTCGGAATCGGGGCCCTCGAGTGCCTCGAGCTCCACCATCTCGGCGTTGAGGTTGTCGGGCAGCACCTCATCGGGGTCGTAGACGAAACCGACACCGCCGGACATGCCCGCGGCGAAGTTGCGGCCGGTCGGGCCAAGGATGACCACCCGGCCGCCGGTCATGTACTCACACCCGTGATCGCCGACACCCTCGACGACCGCGTGCGCGCCGGAGTTACGCACGGCGAACCGCTCGCCGACCTGGCCGCGGAGGAACAACCGGCCGCTGGTGGCACCGAAGAGGATCACGTTGCCGGCGATGATGTTGTCCTCGGCCACGTAGTCAGCGGGCGCCCCCTCGGACGGCCGGACCACCACCCGACCACCGGACAGGCCCTTGCCGACGTAGTCGTTGGCATCGCCGTACACCCGAAGCGTGATGCCGCTGGGCACAAACGCCCCGAAGCTGTTGCCCGCCGAGCCGGTGAAGGTGATGTCGATCGTGCCGTCCGGAAGGCCCTGACCGCCATACGCTTTGGTCACCTCGTGGCCGAGCATCGTGCCGACCGTGCGGTTGACGTTGGTGATCGTCGTCGAGAAACGGACTGGCGACTCCGAGTCGAGGGCCTCGCGGCACTGCGCGATCAACTGCTGGTCCAGCGCTTTGTCCAGACCGTGGTCCTGGCGCGAACTGCAGTACAGGTCCTGATTCATGAATGCCGATTCGGGCTCGTGCAGCACCGGCGCAAGGTCCAGCTTGTGCGCCTTCCAGTGCTGGGCCGCCTGGGCGGTGTCGAGTGCACCGACCTGTCCGACCATCTCGTTGACGGTACGGAATCCCAACTGCGCCATCAGCTCGCGGACTTCCTCGGCGATGAACATGAAGAAGTTCTCGACGAATTCGGGCTTGGCGTTGAATCGCTTGCGCAGTTCCGGGTTCTGCGTGGCCACCCCCACCGGGCAGGTGTCGAGGTGACAGACACGCATCATGATGCAGCCGGCAACCACCAGCGGTGCGGTGGCGAACCCGAATTCCTCGGCGCCCAACAGCGCGGCGACCACGACGTCGCGACCGGTCTTGAGCTGGCCATCGACCTGGACGACGATGCGGTCCCGTAAACCGTTGAGCAGCAGGGTCTGCTGCGTCTCCGCCAGTCCGAGCTCCCACGGAGCGCCCGCATGTTTCTGTGACGTCAGCGGGGTGGCGCCGGTGCCGCCGTCATGCCCGGAGATCAGCACGACGTCGGCGTGCGCTTTGGATACGCCTGCGGCGACGGTGCCGACCCCGTTCTCGCTCACCAGCTTCACGTGTACCCGCGCCTGCGGATTCGCGTTCTTCAGATCGTGGATCAGCTGTGCCAGATCCTCGATCGAGTAGATGTCGTGGTGCGGCGGCGGCGAGATCAGGCCGACGCCGGGGGTCGAGTGACGCACCTCGGCCACCCACGGGTACACCTTGTGGCCCGGAAGCTGGCCGCCCTCACCGGGTTTGGCGCCCTGGGCCATCTTGATCTGGATGTCGGTGCAGTTGGACAGGTAGTGGCTGGTCACGCCGAACCGGCCCGAGGCGACCTGTTTGATGGCACTGCGACGCCAGTCGCCGTTCTCTTCGCGGTCGAACCGCGACACGGACTCACCGCCCTCACCCGAGTTCGACCGTCCGCCGAGTCGGTTCATCGCGATGGCGAGCGTCTCGTGGGCTTCGGCGGAGATCGAGCCGTAGCTCATCGCCCCGGTCGAGAACCTCTTCACGATCTCGGCGGCGGACTCCACCTCGTCGATGGGTACGGGTGCCCGCCCAGCCTCGTCACCGGTGCGGAACTTCAGCAACCCGCGCAGCGAGGCCATCCGCTCGCTCTGGTCGTCGACCAGCGAGGTGTACTCCTTGAAGATCGAGTACTGCCCGGTGCGCGTCGCGTGCTGCAGCTTGAACACCGTGTCGGGGTTGAACAGGTGGTACTCGCCCTCGCGGCGCCACTGGTATTCGCCGCCGACCTCGAGTTCGCGGTGCGCCCACTCGTCGGGCCGGTCCAGGTAGGCCAGCGCGTGCCGCGCGGCGACGTCGTCGGCGATGTCGTCGAGGTCGATGCCGCCGACCGGACACGACAGGCCGGTGAAGTACTCGTCGAGCACCTTCTGGCTGATGCCGATGGCCTGGAAGAGCTGAGCACCGGTGTAGGAGGCCAGCGTGGAGATGCCCATCTTGGACATCACCTTGAGCACACCCTTGCCGGCCGCCTTGACGTAGTTGGCCTTGGCCTGATCGCTGGAGATGTCGACGATCACCCCGCGGTCGACCATGTCCTCGATGGATTCGAACGCCATGTAGGGGTTGATCGCCGCGGCCCCGAAGCCCACCAGGCAGGCCATGTGGTGGACCTCGCGGGCGTCGCCCGCCTCGACGACCAAGCCGACCTGGGTGCGGGTGCGTTCACGCACCAGGTGGTGATGCACGGCCGACACGCTCAGCAGCGACGGGATGGGCGCCATCTGCTCGTTGGACTCGCGGTCGGACAGCACGATGATGCGTGCGCCGTCGCGGATCGCCGAGGACACCTTCGCGCGGACGTTGTCGAGCGCCTCCTTGAGGCCCTGACCGCCGCGGTTCACCGGGTAGAGGCACCGGATCACCGCCGCACGCAACCCGTGCTTGTGGCCCCGGATCTCGTGGTCGGGGTCGACACAGATCAGCTTCGAGAGCTCGGCATTACGCAGGATGGGCTGCGGCAGGACGATCTGCCTGCACGACGCGGCGCCCGGGTTGAGCAGATCGCCCTCCGGACCGACGGTGCCCGACAGGCTGGTCACGACCTCTTCGCGGATGGCGTCCAGCGGCGGGTTGGTCACCTGGGCGAACAGCTGCTGGAAGTAGTCGTAGAACATCCGGGGCCGCGCCGACAACACCGCGACGGGGGTGTCGGTACCCATCGACCCGAGGGCTTCGGCGCCGGTTCGCGCCATCGGCGCCACCAGCAGATTCAACTCTTCGTAGGTGTAACCGAACGCCTGCTGACGCAGCACGACGCGGTGGTGGGGCATGCGCACGTAGTCACCGGGCGGAAGCTCGTCGACGTTGAACAACCCCGCATCGAGCCACTCCCGGTACGGCTGCTCGGAGGCGAGTTCGGCCTTGATCTCCTCGTCGGCGACGATCCGGCCCTGGGCGGTGTCGACGAGGAACATGCGGCCGGGCTGCAGCCTCATCTTCTTGACGACGGTGCCGGGGTCGAGGTCGAGGACACCGGCCTCCGAGGCCATCACCACCAGGCCGTCACTGGTCACCCAGATCCGCGACGGACGCAGGCCGTTGCGGTCCAGCACAGCGCCGATGACGGTTCCGTCGGTGAAGCACACCGACGCGGGACCGTCCCACGGCTCCATCAGCGAGGCGTGGTACTCGTAAAACGCCCGGCGGGCGGGTTCCATCGACTCGTGGCGCTCCCAGGCCTCCGGGATCATCATCAGCATGGCGTGCGGCAGGCTGCGTCCGCCCAGGTGCAGCAATTCGAGCACCTCGTCGAAGCGCGCGGTGTCCGACGCCCCGGGGGTGCAGACGGGGACGACCTTGTCGAGATCCTGACCGCCGAACACATCGGTCTTGATCAGCGCTTCCCGGGCCCGCATCCAGTTCTCGTTGCCGGTCACGGTGTTGATCTCGCCGTTGTGCGCAACCCGGCGGAAGGGGTGCGCCAGCGGCCACGACGGGAAGGTGTTGGTGGAGAACCGCGAGTGCACGATGCCCAGTGCGCTGGTCAGGCGCTCGTCCTGCAGGTCGAGGTAGAACGCCCTTAGCTGCGGCGTTGTCAGCATCCCCTTGTACACGAAGGTCTGGCCGGAAAGGCTTGGAAAGTAGACGGTTTCGCGGCCCGGACCGTCCTGACCGGGTCCTTTGGTGCCGAGCTCGTGCTCAGCACGTTTGCGCACCACGTAGGCGCGGCGTTCCAGATCCATTCCGGAGGCGCCGGCCATGAACACCTGACGGAAGGTCGGCATCGCGTCGCGGGCCAGCGCCCCGAGCGAGGAGTCGTCGGTCGGCACGTCGCGCCATCCCAGGACGTGCAGCCCCTCGGCCTCGGCGATCTTCTCCACCGACTCGCACGCGCTGGCCGCGTCCTTCGACGATTGCGGCAAGAACGCGATACCGGTGGCGTAGGCGCCCGCTTCGGGCAGCTCGAAGCCTTCGTTCTGGCAAACGGCCCGAAAGTACTCGTCGGGCACCTGCAGCAGGATGCCGGCACCGTCGCCGGTGTTCGGCTCCGCGCCCTGGGCGCCGCGGTGCTCGAGGTTCAGCAAGGCGGTGATGGCCTTGTCGACGATGTCGCGGCTGCGACGACCGTGCATGTCGGCCACCATCGCCACGCCGCACGCATCGTGCTCGAACGCGGGGTTGTACAGCCCTTGACGACTGGGCGCCATTCCCACCTACCTTTTTTTTCGTGCACACGCCTTCGCGGAGCGCAGGGACGGCAACCGTCGACGAGAGCGTTAGCCGGTATGGCGATGGAGGTACCTTCGTGCAGCACCGAACGACGGCCCTTTTCCCACTCGCCACAAGTGGTGAAAACGATATGACAAAGGGCCACTGACATGCCAACTTAGTCCGCCCTAAGTAGGTTCGCCGACCGCGCCGTCCGCGTGACGCGTTCCCGCCCAGGTCACAGGCCAATAGCGTTGCCGCGGCATCCTTTTCGGAGCGCCGATGATCAGGGGCCACAGGTGAGGGAAAGATCACTCCCGGCGCCCTGATCGAAAGAAAATTAGCTGTGCGCATTCTTTCTCATTCTGTGCTGCGACGACGCCCTCCGCAAAATTTGCGCAAAAGCTTAGTCGGATTCTTAGAAACCCGTCACAGGGACCCCGGACCTCGCCTCAGGCGACCTCATCGCCCGCGGTGTCAGCGGCGTGCCGTATTTCGCTGTCTGCCAGCGGTTTTGCCTACCGCGGCGGGCCGTTCGGGGCGCTTGCCGACACCACGACGGCCCACAGGGCCGTGGTCGGGCGTCCGGCATACCCACCCCGGGTATGGGCTGATCGCACCTGCCGTCAAGCTGCAGGGGTGCCTCACCCGCTGAACACCCCGCTCGGTCGCTTCGGGATCGACACCACCGACGAGGGTCCGGGGTGCTGTGTCGCCTCGATTCCGGCGGCGGGCGTGCTCAATCCGCTGACCGGCGCGCCGACGATCGCGCCGCTGGCGATGTTGGTCGACCATATCGGCGGTTTGAGCAATCACGGTCGCCGCGCCGAGCGCGAGTGGACGGTGTCGAGTGAGTTGTCCCTCGAGGTGACGCCTGACGCCGTCGACGTCATCGCCCGGCACCCCGACGACCCGGTCGTGGGCACATCGCGCCCGCTGGGCCGGAAGGACACCTCGGCGTTGGCGCTGTGTGAGCTCAGCGTCGGCGGGGACGTCGTCGCAACTGCGACGGTCCGCTCCTTCTACGTCGGTGTTCCCGACGGCCTGGCGGGGTGGCCCGATGGCCAGACGGGGTCGACGGTCGGCGCGTCACTGGCCGAACTCATGGCAGTGCAGATCGGCGAAACCGGCGGCGCTGCAACGGTTCTGGTGCAGCACGACGATCCGGTTCTCAACAACGCAGTCGGCGCGGTACACGGCGGGGTGTCGTCGATGGGACTGGAACTGGTCGGGTCGGCGGCGCTGAACCGTGACGGCGCGGACACCCTGCTGCGCACTGCCTCGCTCCGGGTGAATTTTCTGCGGCCGTTCCACGGCGGCGCCGACGCCCACTACGTCGCCAGACCGCTGCACGCGGGTCGCCGCAGCGGCGTGGCGGAGACGCAGGCAATCGGCGCCGACGGCAGAATTGCCCTGGCAGCCCGACTGACCGCCTACCGGTGATGTCCTAAGACTTCTTGGCCTTGCTCGCCGCAGACTTCTCGCTGGTGGCGCCCTCGGCGACCAGCTCGCCGCCGGCGTTCTCGAGGTGTGCCCGCACGAACCACTGGAACTTCTCGAGTTCCCCTGCGTGGCCGATCAGCATGTCCTCGGACACCGGATCGAGGTCGCCGAGCACCTCGATGCTCTTGCGGGTGTCCTCGACGACGCCGTTGTAGACCAGATTCACCGCGGCCAGATGGGCGAGCACGGTGTCACGGTTGACCGAGTAGTCGTCCCAGGTGCGGTCGTTGATGATGGCGCCAGGAGTACCCAGCGGCGACTTGCCCAGGGCGGCGATGCGCTCGGCCACTTCGTCGGCGTATCCGCGCACCAGCTCGACCTGCGGGTCGATCATCTCGTGGACGCCGATGAAGTTCGGGCCCACCACGTTCCAGTGCACGTGCTTGAGGGTCAGGTGCAGGTCGTTGTACCGGCTGAGCGCCTTCTGCAGCAGCTCTGCGACCTCGGCGCCGTCCTTCGCGGACATGCCGGGCACGGTAAATGAAGTCATGGTCAGCTCCTTCGCTTGTCTCGCGTCGTGTACCCGGGCGGACTTCGTGATAATCACGTGCGGGCAGCATCACAGTTCGGCCAGATTCGGGATGGGCGCACGCGGCCCGAACCGCGGATTGACGGCGAGTCCGCTGGCTTCCAGCGTCCGCACCGCCCGGTGCCGGTGCGGACGGATCGGCTCGAGCAGATCGAGCATCTGTGTGTCGTCGATCGGGTGCCCGAGCAGGCTCCAGCCCACCATTTTCGCGAGGTGGTAGTCACCGACCGACAGCGCGTCGGCGTCGCCGAAGGCGCGCTGCGCCGTCTCGGCGGCCGTCCACTCCCCCACGCCCGGCAGCGACATCAACGCCGCGCGCGCCGCTTCTGCGGGGCGTTTGACCAGCCTCTCCAGC
>NZ_JBAUJR010000267.1:0-8878 GCF_049683935.1 Mycobacterium sp.
CCAGCACATCGATGTACGCACCCACCACATCGATGTGCTGGTGGCCGTCGTGGCACCGGTCCATCCAGTGCGAGACCTGCCACCAGTCACGCATCGGCACACCGAGGGCGGCGCAGAGGTCTCGGACACGCGGACCGAGAACGACGCCGGCCACGTCGTCGGCACGGTGTTCGGACAGTCGGGCCGTCACAAGCTCCCACAGCCGCTGCGAATGCAGTATCGCGGTCATCTCAGCTTCCTGATCGTGGTCGACAAGCCCGGCCCCGAGTGCGGAAGTTAGCCAGACTACTCAAACCACGGTAGCGGCCCGACGCGCGTCACCCGGCACGACGACGTGGTGAGATCCACCACAAGGAAAATCCCGATCGTCACCCCTCGAGGTACACGACCGGGACTCTCCTGTCACTCAGGCCAGCCCTGTCACTCAGGCCAGCCCTGTCACTCAGGTCAGCGATCAACCAACTTGCGGTCGCTGCCACCACCACGGAACATGTTCCGCCAGCCGCGGCGTCGAGCCGGCTTCTCATCAGCGGTCACCGGCGCAGTCGCGGTGCCGGCAACAGGCTGCGCACCGGTGCTCGACGCGGGAACGACAACAGGCTGCTCGCCGGTCGAGGTCACCGCGGCGTGCTCGTCGGCGACGACCGGCCGTTGGGCGTACTCGACATCGCGGACACTGCGCACCGACAGACGGCCCAGAGCAAGCGCTCCGAGGAACACGATGAGGGCGCCGAGACCGTAGAAGTAGGTCAGCTCCAGCCAGACCTGCTTGGTTTCGTTGGCCGCGACCGGCGAACCGACGCCTCCCAGACCGAGCGGGCCGGCCAAGGCGCGGCCCACCACGAACCAGGCGCCCGCAGCGACGGTCAGCCAACTGCCGAGCATGGCTGTCGCGCGATTGCGCGACGCCAGCATCAGCAGACCCCCGATCACCGTGACCGCTCCGGGAAGCACTTCCAGCCAGCCTCGACCGTTCGTCCACGCCCACGGCTGATCGGGACTGAACGCGAAGTCGAAGTACGGACCGACGAACGGGATGAGCGCACCCCACAGGCCGAGCAGTATCAGGAGGAAGCCGCTGGCGGCACCGCGGCTGCGCTTGATCGTCAGCCGGCCCCCGTGCGGGCGTTCCGTGTCGTTCATGATGCCTCCTCGGTAGTGCTGATCCGGGTACCCGAGCACCCGCCGACCAAACGGCGGAGCACGGATGGTTATCGGGTTGAGACCATGTGGGGCTATCGTGCGCAGCGCGTGTGGCCTCAGCGCACCTGGTCGACGATTGTGACGACGGCGTCCGCCACTGCTTGCGGCTGGTAGAGCATCATGTTGTGCCCGCTGCCCTCGACGACGACGTTGGTGGTGCCCAGCGCGGCGGCGAGCATGCTGTTGGCCTGGTGGATCTGAGCCTGCGTGTAGGTCTCGGGCGTGAGCTGTTCGGGCGGCGGGAAGCGGTCGGCGCTGAGGACGACCGCCGGCACCCGGGGAAGCGGCGGCGCAGCCTCGATCGCCGCGAACGCCTCCTCGAAAAAGACGCTCTCACCGGGCGCGCGCCCCTCGCGGCCACTGACGTAGAAGGCCGCGTTCTGTGCCGGGCTCCCGATCGAGGGCAGGAACTCCGATGTCGGTTCGACGAACACCAGCCCCGCCACCCGGTCGGGATGCTGCCGCGCAAGCAGATCGAGCACCAGCCCGCCGTAGGAGTGGGCGACGAACACGAACGGACCCGTCAGGCCGGCGGCGGCGATCAACGCGACCACATCGTCGACGTCCTGCTGCAGGAGGTGGGGCTGCGGGACCGGCGTGGACCGCTGCCCTCCGTCGGGGCGGGTGTCGGGCCGGTCGTAGGCGCAGACCCGCGTTGTCCGTGCGACGGTCGGCTGGGTCGCCTCGGGACTGGCAACCGGAGACGCCCGCTCGATGTCGTCGTACGGCGACGACCACGTCGGATCGCCGGGCGGGACGACGTAGTTCCAGACCTCGGCGTAGCTACCCATGCCAGGGATGATGAACACCGTCGGCGAGCCCGACCCCTGGCAGTCCAGGAACAGCGCACGTCCCGCGCCGATATCGACCGCACCCGGGACCGCGGCGCCCGGATCGGCAGCGCTGCGGGCACACCCCGCAGCGACCACGAGCACCGCTGTCAACACGCCTAATCGGCGCCAGATCACGACGGTGAGGCTACGCCGTCAGCCCTGATCTCCGGCCCTCTTTCTCGTCACCGTCATTCGAACAAGCCGGTCTGCCCCAGACCCGGCACCCCGCTGGGCGGGGTCATGCCCAGATGAGTCCACGCCTGCGCGGTCGCGACCCGCCCGCGCGGAGTGCGTGCGATCATCCCGGCGCGCACCAGGAACGGTTCGCACACCTCCTCGACGGTGGCGGCTTCCTCCCCCACCGCGACTGCGAGCGTCGACACCCCCACCGGGCCGCCGGCGAAGCTGCGCGTCAGCGCCGAGAGCACCGCACGGTCGAGACGGTCGAGGCCCAATTCGTCGACGTCGTACACAGCCAGTGCGTACTTGGCGATGTCGCGGGTGATGATGCCGTCGGCACGCACCTCGGCGTAGTCGCGCACCCGGCGCAGCAACCGGTTGGCGATGCGCGGGGTGCCCCGGGAGCGGCGGGCGATCTCGGAGCCGGCGTCCGAGCCCAGCTCGATGCCGAGGATGCCTGCCGAGCGCGCCAGCACCCGCTCCAGTTCGGCGGGCTCGTAGAAGTCCATGTGCGCGGTGAACCCGAACCGGTCCCGCAGCGGGCCGGTCAGCGCGCCCGATCGGGTGGTCGCGCCGACCAGCGTGAACGGCGCGACCTCCAACGGGATCGACGTGGCGCCCGGCCCCTTCCCGACGACGACGTCGACGCGGAAGTCCTCCATCGCCAGGTAGAGCATCTCCTCGGCGGGACGCGCGATCCGGTGGATCTCATCGATGAACAGCACGTCGTGCTCGACGAGGTTGGACAGCATCGCTGCCAGATCCCCGGCACGCTCCAACGCTGGTCCGGACGTGACGCGCAGCGAGGTGCCGAGTTCGGCGGCGATGATCATCGCCAGCGAGGTCTTCCCCAGACCGGGCGGCCCGGACAGCAGGATGTGGTCGGGAGTGCCGCCGCGATTCTTGGCACCCTCGAGCACCAGCTGCAGCTGCTCGCGGACGCGCGGCTGACCGATGAACTCACCCAGCGAGCGCGGCCGGAGGCTGGCGTCGATGTCACCCTCGCCGACCGTCAGCGCTGCGGACACCTCACGGTCGGTGGTGTCCTCGTGGTCATCCTCGTCGAATCGGCCCATCACTTCCTGCCCAGCATCGACAACGCCGCGCGCAGCGCGCTCGACTGGGTGGCGTCGGGGTCGTCGGCGAGGACCTTGTCGGTGGCCTCTTCGGCTTGCTTGAGCGCGAACCCGAGCCCGACGAGCGCTTCCACGACCGGGCCGCGGACGCTGTGTCCGCCGACCGAGGTGAAGCCGGTCGAGGTGACCACCCCCACCTTGTCCCGCAGCGTCAGCACCAACAGCTCCGCAGTCTTCTTGCCCACCTTGGGAATTCGGGTCAGCGCCGTGACATCACCGTCCCCGATCGCCTGCCGCAGCGTGGGACCGTCGTACATCGCGAGCGCGCCCAGTGCGATGCTCGGCCCGATCCCGGACACCCCGATCAGCGTCGTGAACAGGTTGCGGGCGTCGGCATCGGCGAAGCCGTACAACGTCATCGAGTCCTCGCGGACGATCATCGCGGTGATGAGCCGGGCTTCGTCGCCGCGGCGCAGGGCGGCCAGCGTTGCGGGGGTCGCCATCACCTTGTAGCCGACACCGCCGGCGTCGATGACCACGTGGTCGAGGGCGATGTCGAGGACCTCACCCCGAACGGCGGCGATCACGTCGCGCTCCGAGACATCCGGCCCGGCACCGGCTTCGCCCCCGTCTTCGCCGCTTTGAGGGTGGCCTGATACTTGCGCCGCTGCGCTTCGGCCATGGCCTCGGCCTCGGCCATCCGGGCGATCATCGGTGCCCGCCAGCAGTGACAGATCGCCAGCGCCAACGCGTCGGCGGCGTCCGCGGGCGTCGGCTTCTGTTGCAGCGTGAGGATTCTGGTGACCATCTCGGTGACCTGAGATTTACCGGCACGGCCGTTGCCGGTCACGGCGGCCTTGACCTCGCTGGGCGTGTGGAAGTGGACGTCAATGTCGCGGCGGGCCGCGGCCAGCGCGATCACGCCCGCGGCCTGGGCGGTGCCCATCGCGGTGGAGGCGTTCTGATGGGCGAACACCCGCTCGATCGCGATCACGTCGGGTCGGTGGGTGTCCATCCAGTGTTCGACGGCATCGCTGATCGACAGCAGACGGTGTGCCAGCGGTTGTTCGGCAGGGGTGCGCACGACGTCGACGTCGAGTGCGATCACCTGTCGGCCCTTGCCGCTCTGGATGACCGACAGCCCGCACCGCGTCAAGCCGGGATCGACTCCCATCACCCGCACGCCAGCCCCTTCGTCAGAACATTTGTTCGAGAGCTTAGCTTCTGTCTGCGACGCCGGCGGGCAGGGACACGCGGCGATCGACGGGGCCAGGAGTTCCGACCGCTTCCGATCTGGCCGGGTCGCCTCAGTCCTCGTCGAGGGCGGCGGCGACGTCGTCGGGGATGTCGATGTTGGTGTAGACGTCCTGCACGTCGTCGCTGTCCTCGAGCGCGTCGATCAACTTGAGAACCTTGCGGGCTCCCTCGAGGTCGACCGGCACCGACACCGACGGCTGGAATCCCGCGTCGGCTGAGTCGTAGTCAATGCCCGCGTCCTGCAACGCGGTTCGCACTGCAACCAGATCGGTTGGCTCACAGATGATTTCGAAGCCATCGCCCAGATCTGTGACATCCTCGGCGCCGGCTTCGAGCACCGCGGTCAGTACGTCATCCTCGGAGAGGCCGTTCTTCTCGAGCGTGATCACACCCTTGCGGGAGAAAAGGTAGGACACCGATCCGGGGTCGGCCATGTTGCCGCCGTTGCGAGTCATCGCCACGCGGACCTCACCGGCAGCGCGGTTGCGGTTGTCGGTCAGGCATTCGATCAGGACCGCGACACCGTTGGGGCCGTAGCCCTCGTACATGATCGTCTGCCAGTCCGCGCCGCCCGCCTCTTCACCGGCGCCGCGCTTACGGGCGCGCTCGATGTTGTCGTTGGGCACCGACGTCTTCTTGGCCTTCTGAATGGCGTCGTACAGCGTCGGGTTGCCTGCAGGGTCACCCCCGCCCGTGCGGGCAGCGACCTCGATGTTCTTGATCAGCCGCGCGAACTCCTTGCCGCGGCGTGCGTCCTTGACGGCCTTCTGGTGCTTTGTGGTGGCCCACTTGGAATGGCCGCTCATGCGGAACTACCTCGCTCATCTAGATCGGTGGCAACCCGACGAGTCTACGTGGACCGCACCGCGCCGACGTCACGTTGGTGCCCTGAGATCGCCCGGAATGTCGTGCTGCAGGGTGGGGGCGACCGCATCGACGATCTCGTCGTCGCCGATCGGCCTGCGTCGTAGCGTGAGACCATGCCGCGGCACGAACGACAGCTCAACGGCCCGCAGACCACGGGACGGGACTACCGGAATCTCAGCCGACCCCGGTACCGAATCCGGCGCGTCGACAACGTCGCGGTGCCGATCCGCGACGGGGTCACCCTGCTCGCCGACGTCCACCGTCCCGACACGGCGGGGAAATTTCCGGCGCTCGTCGCGGCGTCGCCGTACCCCCGTCAGATGCAGGACCTCGGCGCACCCGCCGGTTTCATCGAGGCGGGCGCCACCGACTTCTGGGTTCCGCGCGGCTACGCGCACGTGATCGCCAATGTCCGGGGCACGGGCGGCTCCGGCGGCACGTTCGGCTTCTTCGACCCGCAGGAACGTCAAGACATGTACGACCTGGTCGAGTGGGTGGCGGCGCAGCCCTGGTGCGACGGCCACGTCGGCATGATCGGCATCAGCTACTTCGCGATGGCCCAGCTGGAGGCGGCCGTCGAGCGCCCGCCGCACCTCGAGGCGATCTTTCCCGTCGCGGTGACCGCCGATCTCTACGACGCCGCCTCCCACCACGGCCTGGCCAGCGCCACCTTCATCACCCCGTTTCTGGCGATGATGGGGCTGACCTCGGATCGCAGCGACGCGTTCTGGCGGCGCAACCCGGTGATTGCGGCGGCGCGACGAATCCTCAACACCCCCAGGCTGCACCGCAAGTTCGCCACCATGAACGGCGAGGGTGCCGTCACGATGATGCGGGAGCTGCTCAAGCTGCCCCACAGTCCGCACCCCTGGGACGACCTGTGGCTGGAGACGATGGTCCGACATCCCCTGCGCGATGAGTGGTGGGAGGACCGCAACCTGCTGCCACTGCTGCGCAACATCGACATCCCGGTCTACCTCGGTTGCGATTGGGAGAACGTACCGCTACACCTGCCTTCGACGTTCACGGCCTGGGATGCATTGGCGCACAACCCGAATGTGCGGATGGCGTTACTGGGACAGTTCGGTCTGACCTGGCCGTGGGAGAGCCTGCACACCGAGGCGCTCGCGTGGTACGACCACTGGCTCAAGGGCGTGGACACCGGGATCATGGACGGACCGCCGATCCGCTACGTGCTGCCGGGCGCCGACGACTGGCGCACCAGCCTGAGCTGGCCTCCGGATGCACAGCACCACCGACTGGCCTTGTGCGCCGACGGTGAGCTCTCCGAGGTCGAAGGACCGCCCGGGGCGCGCGAGTACCTCACGCTCGGCGCCGGACTCAACCGCGTCAAGGCCAGCCCGATCGATCCGCCGTCCGTGCTCGAGTGGACATCGGAAGCACTGGCCGGGGATCTCGACGTCGCCGGCCCCGTCGAACTGCGCCTGGTGGCGTCGGCAACCGCGATGGACACCGCCTGGATGGCGACGCTGCAAGATGTGGCGCCCGACGGCGAGGTCACCGACGTCACCGCCGGATGGCTTCGCGCGAGCCTGCGATCGGTCGACGAGGCGGCGAGCCGCGACGGCGCTCCGACACTGCCCTGCACCGAGGCCATCGCGGTCCCCGTCGGCGAACCAGTCGACTATCGAATCCCGTTGGTCACCAACGCCCGTCGCTTCTCGGCGGGCCACCGGATCCGTCTCGCACTGACCAGCGACGACCAGAGTCCGGGTACTCCGGCGATCATGAACTTCCGCCATGCGAGCGTGGGAACCAGCAGCCTGAACACCATTCACTCAGCGTCGCGGCTTCTGCTGCCGGTCCTGAACGGCGAACAGCCAGGTGTTCTTTCGGTCACAGTGGACGAAAGCAAACTTACCGAGAAGTAAGATGCCGCGCATGACGTTTTCCCTCGACCTGTCCCTCGACCTGATCCACGTCCGGGACTGGGTGCACGAGTTCGCCGCCGACGTGATCCGGCCCGCGGCCGCGGAATGGGACGAACGCGAAGAGACGCCGTGGCCGATCATCCAGGAGGCCGCCAAGGTCGGCCTCTACTCGATGGAGTTGTTCGCCGAGCAGACCGCCGAGCCTTCCGGGCTGGGCATGATCGTGGTCTTCGAGGAGATGTTCTGGGGTGATGCCGGCATCGCGCTGGCCATCCTCGGCACCGGCCTGGCCGCGGCCTCGGTGGCCGCCAACGGCACTCCCGAACAGGTCGGCGAGTGGGTCCCGCAGATGTTCGGCTCGATCGACGAACCGAAGGTCGCGGCGTTCTGCTCGTCTGAGCCCGGCGCCGGATCCGATGTCGGCGCGATCCTCACCCGCGCCCGGTACGACGAGGCCACCGATGAATGGGTACTCAATGGAACCAAGACATGGGCCACCAACGGCGGCATCGCCAACGTCCACGTTGTGGTGGCCTCCGTCTTCCCGGAGTTGGGCACCCGCGGTCAGGCGTCGTTCATCATTCCGCCGGGCACCAAGGGGCTGAGCCAGGGCCAGAAGTTCCTCAAGCACGGTATCCGCGCCTCCCACACCGCCGAGGTGGTGCTCGAGGACGTGCGCATTCCCGGCCGTCTCATCATCGGCGGCAAGGAGAAGTTCGACGCACGCATCGCGAAGGTCCGCGACGGCAAGAAGGCCGCCGGGCAGGCCGCGATGGCGACCTTCGAGCGGACCAGGCCCACCGTCGGCGCGATGGCCGTCGGTGTCGCTCGCGGCGCCTACGAGTACGCCCGCGACTATGCCTGTGAGCGTGAGCAGTTCGGACGCAAGATCGGCGAGTTCCAGGCGGTCGCGTTCAAGCTGGCCGACATGAAAGCGCGCATCGACGCCGCCCGCATGCTGGTCTACCGCGCCGGCTGGATGGCCCGCAACGGCAAGGAGTTCACCTCGGCCGAGGGGTCGATGGCCAAGCTGGTGGCCAGCGAGACCGCCGTCTACGTCACCGACGAGGCGATCCAGATCCTCGGCGGCAACGGCTACACCCGCGACTACCCCGTGGAGCGCATGCACCGCGACGCCAAGATCTTCACGATCTTCGAGGGCACCAGCGAGATCCAGCGTCTGGTGATGGCACGCGCCATCACCGGCCTGCCGATCCGCTGAATTCACTGACGCACAAGTAGAATTCGCCGTGATGGCGGGTCACGCCCCTGTCACCACCCGCAATGGTGGCGTCAAGGCAACGACCCGCAAGATCTTTTCCGCTCAGATGTGGGTTTCGTCGGGAAAATGGGGACGCAGAGCGGCGGCGAAGACGAGGTCGAGCATTCGGTCGGGCAGGAACGGCAGCCAGCGGATCATCGCGGCTTCGCGGCCGACTGGGTACCGAGTCCGCGGCTTGCGCGTCGTCACCGCCTTGCCGATCACCTTGGCCGCGGCCTCAGCGGGCAGCCCTGACTTCGTGGACGACACAGCCTGTGCGTTCACGGCGTGCACCAAATCACCGTAGCG
>NZ_JBAUJR010000268.1:0-8441 GCF_049683935.1 Mycobacterium sp.
ATCGATGCGATCGCCGCCGGGGCGCTGACCGGGGTGTCCCGGATCTACGCGTTGCACTGCGACCCGCGGCTGGCGGTCGGCAGGGTCGCGGTGCGTCCGGGGCCGATCACGTCGGCCGCCGACCAGATCGAGGTGACGCTGCACTCGCCGGGCGGGCACACCTCGCGTCCGCACCTGACCAGCGACCTGATCTACGGAATGGGCACGCTGATCACCGGCCTGCCGGGGGTGCTGTCGCGGCGCATCGACCCACGCCACAGCACCGTGATGGTGTGGGGCGCGGTCAACGCCGGGGTGGCCGCCAACGCGATCCCGCAGACCGGCACGCTGGCGGGGACCATCCGCACGGCCAGTCGCGAGACCTGGGTGGCCATGGAAGCCATTGTCCGGGAGACGGTTTCGGGCCTGTTGGCACCTCTGGGCATCGAGCATTCGGTGCTGTACCGCCGCGGGGTGCCGCCGGTGGTGAACGAAGAGGTGTCCACCCGCATCCTCACCCACGCGATCGAGGCGATCGGCCCCGACGTGCTGGCCGACACCCATCAGTCCGGCGGCGGGGAGGACTTCTCCTGGTACCTCGAAGAGGTGCCGGGGGCCATGGCACGGCTGGGGGTGTGGAGCGGTCAGGGTCCGCAGCTGGACCTGCACCAGCCGACGTTCGACCTCGACGAGCGGGCGCTCGGCGTCGGGGTGCGGCTGCTGGTCAACCTCATCGAGCACGCGATCCCGTGACCACTGATTGTGTCCCAGGTCACACCGCTGCCCGGTCGGGACGCAGCCCACTCGGTAGCCGCACGGCTTGCCAAGTGCTCCGCCAATCGTTAGCCTAGCTTTGCATATCGGAGAATTCCCGTCGAACGCGGAAGTGCCATAACGACTTTCGGCTGAACCTGGAGGAGTCGTACGGTGCAAGGGCAGAAGCCGCACTTCTACGGCATCGCCCGGTTCCTGCGTCTCGCGTCGATTCCGATCATCCTGATCTGGGTCGGCATCGCCGCCTTCCTCAACGTCTCGGTCCCGCAGCTCGAAGATGTCGGCAAGCTGCGGTCGGTGTCGATGAGCCCCGAGGACGCGCCTGCGGTGATCTCGATGCAGCGCATCGGTCAGGTCTTCGAGGAGTACGAATCCAACAGCTCAGTGATGATCGTGCTCGAGGGCGAGGACACCCTCGGCGACGACACCCGCGCCTACTACGCCGACCTGATCGCTGCGCTCGAAGCCGACACCACCCACGTCGAACACGTGCAGGACCTCTGGAGCGACCCGCTGACCGCCTCGGGCGCGCAGAGCTCCGACGGCAAGGCCACCTACTTCCAGGTGTATCTCGCCGGCGATCAGGGCGAGGCGCTGGCCAACCAGTCGGTGGCCGCCGTCCAGGAGCTGGTGGAGAGCAGCCAGCCACCGGACGGTGTGAGCGCCTACGTCACCGGCGCCTCGGCGCTGGCCGCCGAACAGGAGAACGCCGGCCACGAGAGCATGCGGTTGGTCGAGGCGCTGACGTTCCTCGTCATCACCATCATGTTGGTGCTGTTCTTCCGGTCCATCGTCACGACGCTGCTGATCCTCGTGATGGTCGGGCTGAGCCTGATGACCGTGCGCGGCGCGGTGGCATTCCTGGGCTTCCACGACATCATCGGCCTGTCCACGTTCGCGACCAGCCTGCTGGTCACGCTGGCCATCGCGATCGCCGTCGACTACGCGATCTTCCTCATCGGCCGCTACCAGGAAGCCCGCGGTAAGGGCGAGACGCCGGAATCGGCGTACTACACGATGTTCGGCGGCACCGCGCACGTGATCGTCGGCTCCGGTCTGACCATCGCCGGTGCGACGTACTGCCTGAGCTTCACCCGGCTGCCGTACTTCCAGACCCTCGGGGTGCCGCTGGCGCTGGGCATGTTGGTGCTGATCATGGTGGCGATGACGTTCGGGCCGGCGGTGGTGACCGTCGCGAGCCGGTTCGGGCTGCTGGAACCCAAGCGCGCCATGCGCGTGCGGGGCTGGCGCAAGATCGGCGCGGCCACGGTCCGCTGGCCGGGTGCGGTCCTGGTCGCCAGCGTCGCCGCGGCCCTCGTCGGACTGCTGGCCCTGCCCGGGTACCAGACCAGCTATAACGACCGGAACTACCTGCCCGACGACATCGAGTCCAACGTGGGGTACGCCGCCGCCGAGCGGCACTTCTCACCGGCCAGGCTCAACCCCGAGATGTTGATGGTCGAAACGGACCACGATCTGCGCAACTCGGCCGACTTCATCGTCATCGAGAAGATCGCCAAGGCGATCTTCGGCGTGGAGGGCATCGGGCGGGTGCAGACGATCACCCGCCCGGACGGCACGCCGATCGAGAGCACCTCGATCCCGTACATCATGAGTCGGCAGGGCGGTACCCAGCAGCTCAACGAGAAGTACATGCTCGACCGCATGGACGACATGCTCGTCCAGGCCGATTCGCTGCAGGACACCATCAACACGATGACCAAGATGCAGTCGCTCATGGGTCAGTTGTCCGAGGTGACCACGAGCATGGTGGCCAAGACCAAGACCATGGCCGCCGACGTCGCCCAACTGCGCGACCACATCTCCGACTTCGACGATTTCCTGCGGCCCATCCGGAACTACTTCTACTGGGAGCCGCACTGCTACAACATCCCGGTGTGCTGGTCGGTGCGGTCGATCTTCGACGTCATCGACGGCACGAACCTGTTGACCGACAACGTGCAGGAGTTGGTGCCCACCCTGGAGCGGCTGTCCCTGCTGATGCCCGAGTTGATCGCGCTGATGCCGTCGCAGATCGAATCGATGGAGTCACAGCGCGACATGATGCTGACCATGTACCAGACCCAGAACGGGCAGCTGGAGCAGGGCGCGGCGATGCAGGAGGATTCCACCGCGATGGGCGACGCGTTCAACGCGGCCCGCAACGACGACACGTTCTATCTGCCGCCGGAAGCCTTCGACAACGCGGATTTCCAGCGCGGCATGGAGCAGTTCATCTCACCCAACGGTAAAGCGGTGCGGTTCATCATCGCTCACGAGGGTGATCCGCTGTCTCCGGCCGGCGTCGAGAAGATCGATGCGATCAAGACCGCGGCCAAGGAAGCCGTCAAGGGCACCCCGCTGGAGGGCGCGCGGATCTACCTGGGCGGCACCGCGGCCACGTTCAAGGACATGGCCGACGGCACCCAGTACGACCTGCTGATCGCCGGAATCGCCGCTATCGGGCTGATTTTCATCATCATGCTGATCCTGACGCGGGCGATCGTGGCCGCCGCGGTGATCGTCGGGACGGTGGTGCTGTCACTCGGCGCGTCGTTCGGGCTCTCGGTGCTCGTCTGGCAGCACCTGATCGGCATCGAATTGCACTGGATGGTGCTGCCGATGGCGGTGATCATCCTGCTGGCGGTCGGCGCGGACTACAACCTGCTGGTGGTGTCGCGGCTCAAAGAGGAAGTCCATGCGGGCCTGCACACCGGCCTGATCCGCACCATGGGTGGCAGTGGTTCGGTGGTCACGGCGGCGGGGATGGTCTTTGCGCTGACCATGATGACGATGGCGATCAGCGATCTGACCATCATCGGTCAGGTCGGCACGACCATCGGCATGGGGCTGATCTTCGACACGCTGGTGATCCGGTCCTTCATGACGCCGTCGATCGCGGCGCTGATGGGCCGCTGGTTCTGGTGGCCGCAGCGGATCCGGGTGCGCCCGGTGCCGGTGCCCTGGCCGTCGCCTCCGTCCCGCGAGCGCGCGGGTCTGCACACCGACACGCCGTAAGCTACGTGCCCGGGCCGATGTTGCTCGCCGGTCGGGTGCGCAGGTCATGTACGTATTCTGCTGGGGCACCGGCGATCTCGGCGGCTTCGGCCATCACGCCCAGGTAGCGCGCCGACGGGATCCCGCCCTCCCAGGCGTCCACCACGTACAGCCATGCGAGCACCGGGTCGGTGTCGGTGTCCGACGTCAGCCGCTCCACCCGGCACCTGATCTTCTTGTGGAAGCCGAGCTCGGATCCCTCCCAGCGGTCGAGGCTGTCCTCGTCCTCCCTGGTCATGTCGTAGAGCACGACGAACACCTTGGAGGTCGGATCCTCGACGACGGTGGCCAGCGCGCCCTCCCAGCCGATGTCTGCCCCGCCGAACGTCAGACGCCAGCCGTGCAACCAACCCGTCCCCGCCATCGGGGAGTGCGGCGCCCGCTGCAGCATCTGCTCGGGATGCATATTCGATCCGTAGGCGGCGTAGATCGGCACGCGCAAGAGCTTAGACGCATCGTGTTCAGCTGGCTGACATCCGGAGCGTCCCGCCTTCTGTGACGTCTGCGACCCAGGTGTCCTAGGTTGAAGCGGTGGTAACGCGCATCGTGGTCATCGGCGGCGGGCCGGCAGGGTATGAGGCGGCACTGGTGGCTGCCGCCAGGGGACGCGACGTCACCCAGGTGACGCTCGTCGACTCCGACGGACTCGGTGGAGCCTGCGTGCTCTACGACTGTGTGCCGTCGAAGACGTTGATCGCCGCCACCGGCGTGCGCACCGAGCTGCGACGGGCCGAGCCGCTCGGCTACGACATCGGCATCGACGACGCCACGATCTCGCTGGTGCAGATCAACAACCGGGTCAAGACGCTGGCCGCCTCGCAGTCGGCAGACATCGGCACCCAGCTGATCAATCACGGGGTGACGATCATCGGCGGGCGCGGTGAGCTCGTCGACGACACCGAGGGCATGGCCCACCACCGGGTGAAGGTCACCACCCCCGACGGCAAGGTCGGCGTCCTCAAGGCCGACGTGGTGCTGATCGCGACCGGCGCGCGCCCCCGGGTGCTGCCGAACGCGGAGCCCGACGGCGAGCGCATCCTGACCTGGCGCCAGCTCTACGAGCTGACCGAGCTGCCCGAGCACCTGATCATCGTCGGCTCGGGGGTGACGGGCGCGGAGTTCTGCAACGCCTATACCGAGCTCGGGGTGACGGTGACGGTGGTGGCCAGTCGGGACCAGATCCTGCCGCACGAGGACTCCGACGCCGCCGCGGTGCTCGAGGAGGTGTTCGCCGAGCGTGGTGTCACGCTCGTCAAGAACGCCCGCGCCGACTCGGTGACCCGCACCGACAAGGGCGTGGTGGTGAAGATCGCCGACGGCCGCACGGTGGAGGGCAGCCACGCGTTGATGACGGTCGGATCGGTGCCCAACACCAGCGGCCTGGGCCTCGAGCGGGTCGGCGTCGAGCTCAAGCCCGGTGGCTACATCCCCGTCGACCGGGTGTCGCGCACCCCGGCCGCGGGAATCTACGCCGCAGGCGACTGCACCGGCCTGCTGCCGCTGGCCTCGGTCGCCGCCATGCAGGGCCGCATCGCGATGTACCACGCGCTGGGTGAGGGGGTGTCGCCGATCCGGCTGCGCACCGTCGCGTCGGCGACGTTCACCCGTCCCGAGATCGCCGCGGTGGGCATCCCGCAGTCGGCGATCGACGACGGCAGCGTGCCTGCCCGGACCATTGTGCTGCCACTGAACACCAATGCGCGGGCGAAGATGTCGCTGCTCAGGCATGGTTTCGTGAAGATCTTCTGCAGGCCGGCGACGGGCGTGGTGATCGGCGGCGTGGTGGTGGCGCCGATCGCCTCGGAGCTGATCCTGCCGCTCGCGCTGGCGGTGCAGAACCGGATCTCGGTGACCGACCTGGCGCAGACGCTGTCGGTGTATCCGTCGCTGTCGGGTTCGATCGTGGAGGCAGCGCGCCGACTGATGACGCACGACGATCTCGACTGAGCCACGTAGCCTGGGAACCGACAACCGTACTGACAAGTAACGAGGAGTCGGTCAACGTGGCAGAGCCGATCCCAGGACCGGGCAACGGGCAGACATTTCTTGGCGCCGAGCAACGGGCGCGTGCCTGGGATCGGCTGGGCAGCGAGCAGTTCGACGTGGTCGTGGTCGGTGGTGGCGTCGTCGGTGCGGGCGCCGCTCTGGACGCGGCGACGCGCGGCCTCAAGGTCGCGCTGGTGGAGGCCCGCGACTTCGCGTCGGGGACCTCCAGTCGCAGCAGCAAGATGTTCCACGGCGGCCTGCGCTATCTGGAGCAACTGGAGTTCGGTCTGGTGCGCGAGGCGCTGCACGAGCGTGAGCTGTCGTTGACGACGCTGGCGCCGCACCTGGTCAAGCCGTTGCCGTTCCTGTTCCCGTTGACCAAGCGGTGGTGGGAGCGACCGTACATCGCGGCGGGCATCATGCTCTACGACCAGCTGGGTGGTTCGAAATCCGTTCCGGCGCAAAAGCATTACTCCCGCTCCGGGGCGCTGCGGCTGTCGCCGGGGCTCAAGCGCTCGTCGCTCATCGGCGGAATCCGCTACTTCGACACCGTCGTCGACGATGCCAGGCACACCATGATGGTGGCGCGCACCGCGGCTCACTACGGGGCGGTGGTCCGCACGTCCACCCAGGTGGTGGCACTGTTGCGGGAGGGCGACCGGGTCACCGGGGTCCAGGTCCGTGATTCTGAGGACGGCGCGACCACCGAAGTGCGCGGACATGTCGTGGTCAACGCAACCGGGGTGTGGACCGACGAGATCCAGGCACTGTCCAAGGAGCGCGGGCGTTTTCGGGTGCGCGCGTCCAAGGGTGTGCACATCGTGGTGCCGCGCGACCGGGTTGTCAGCGAGGTCGCGATCATCCTGCGTACCGAGAAGTCGGTGCTGTTCGTCATCCCGTGGGGCACGCACTGGATCATCGGCACCACCGACACCGACTGGAACCTCGACCTCGCGCATCCTGCTGCCACCAAGGCCGATATCGACTACATCCTCAAGACCGTCAACACGGTGCTGGCCACCCCGTTGACCCACGACGACATCGACGGGGTGTACGCCGGGCTGCGGCCACTGCTGGCCGGCGAGAGCGAGTCGACCTCGAAGCTGTCTCGCGAGCACGCCGTCGCGGTGCCCTCGCCCGGACTGGTCGCGATCGCCGGCGGCAAGTACACCACCTACCGGGTGATGGCCGAGGACGCGATCGACGCCGCGGCGGAGTTCGTGCCGACGCGGGTGGCGCCGTCGATCACCGAGAAGGTGCCGCTCATGGGCGCCGATGGCTACTTCGCGCTGGTCAATCAAACCCAGAGTGTCGGAACGCATTACAACCTGCATCCGTATCGCGTCCGGCATCTGCTCGACCGGTACGGCTCGCTCATCGGTGAGGTGCTCGCGCTCGGTGAGGACAACCCGGATCTTCTGGGACCGATCACCGAGGCGCCGGTGTACCTGAAGGTCGAAGCCGCATATGCCGCAGCGGCCGAAGGGGCGCTGCACCTCGAGGACATCCTGGCGCGGCGGATGCGGATCTCCATCGAGTACCCGCACCGCGGTGTCGACTGTGCCCGCGAGGTCGCCGAAGTTGTTGCGCCCATTCTGGGTTGGAGTGCCGAAGACATCGACCGCGAGGTCGCGACGTACATCGCGCGCGTCGACGCCGAAGTGCGGTCCCAGCAGCAACCGGACGACGAATCCGCCGACGCGCTGCGCGTGGCGGCGCCGGAGGCGCGTGCGGAGATCCTCGAGCCGGTACCTCTCACTTGAGGCGTCCCGCGCCGCTTCCCGTGCGTGACGGACTCGGGCCGGCGCGGGTCAGGCTGCGGGGCGGCGCGGTGCTCGTGGAGTTGGCGGACCGCTTCGGCGACGGCGCCGCAGCCAAGGTGCTCAACGGCGAGGTGCTGACCGCCGACGGTGGCGTCGTGACCGCGGCGACTGTGCTGCAACCCAATTCGGTCGTCTATCTCTACCGCGATCTGCCCGACGAGGTGACAGTCCCGTTCGACATCCCGATCCTGCACCGCGACGAGAACATCCTCGTCGTCGACAAACCGCACTTCCTGGCGACGATGCCACGCGGCCGTCACGTCGCCCAGACGGCGCTGGTGCGGTTGCGGCGCGACCTGGAGCTACCGGATCTGGCGCCCGCGCATCGCCTGGACCGGCTGACCGCGGGCGTACTGCTGTTCACCGTGCGCAGGGAGGTGCGCGGCGCGTATCAGACCATGTTCGCGAAGGGTCTGGCGCGGAAGACGTATCTGGCGCAGGCGCTCGTCGACCCGGATCTGCTGTTCCCGATGACGCTGCGCAGTCGGATCGTCAAACGGCGGGGCAGCCTGCAGGCGGTCGAGGAACCGGGCGAGCCGAACGCCGAGACCCGCATCGTGCACCGCGGCGATGGCGACTACCTGCTGACCCCGCGCACCGGGCGTACCCACCAGTTGCGGGTGCACATGGCATCGGTGGGACTGCCGATCACGGGGGATCCGTGGTACCCGGAAGTGATCGACGTGGCTGCCGACGATTTCTCGGCGCCGCTGAGACTCGTTGCGCACCGCTTGGAGTTCGATGACCCGCTGACCGGCGTCGCGCAACTCTTCACCAGCACCCGTGGGTTCTAGTCTGCGCTCAGATCGCAGTACCCCTCAC
>NZ_JBAUJR010000269.1:0-13766 GCF_049683935.1 Mycobacterium sp.
CGTAGCCGGCGCGGCGTCGCGACACCTGCTCGGCCTCGGTCTCGGCAGCGGTGACCTGCGACTGCAGCGGGCCGATGCTGGTACTGGTGCCGCTGATCTGGGCGTTGAGCGAATCCGCCTCGGCCTTGGCCAGATTCAGCGACCGGGTGACGTCCTCGTACTCGTTGTCGAGCTGGTCGATCGTGGTGTCGAGCTGCGCGATCTGCGAAGGGCACTGCGCCAGCCGGACGTGATCGGTGAACGCGCGCACCATCGGGGCGTCGACCAGGTCGATGATGCCCAGATCCGAGGACTCCGAGGCGTAGCGGTGCTGGATCGTCTCGATGTCGCCGAGTATCTCGCGTTTGCGCTGAGCGACGGCCAGCAGCTCGCGGGCCTCCACCAGAGGGTCGATCTGCTTGAGCGCTTCGGGGAGCCGGGCGAGGCTGGCGGGCTCGTCGAGCATGAACTCCCGTACGAATTGTTCCAGTCCGCCAACGCTTTTCAGCGACTTCGCCTTGCCGAGCAGCTGCTGGGCCGCGTCGGAGGCGCGGATGCCGATGGTCGCGTACAGCTGGGCCAGATACTGCGACTCCACCTTGGTGGTGAACCGCCAACCCAGGCTTTTCCCGTCGCTTCGCTCGCCCCGGTCGTCCTTGAACACCCCGGTGTCGAAACGCCCTGCGGCCCAGCGGTTGCAGACGTCCTCGATGTCGAGGTCGCCGTCACCGAGGACAAACCGGCTCGACGAGTCCGATCGGGATTCGCCGGTGAGCCATTTGAGCACCAGGCCGGTGACCGAGCGCCCGGAGTCGCCGGCGTAGGTGACCGCGACCGCCGACCACGCGGTGCCCTCGCCACGCAGGTACATCACCCGACTGGTGCCGCCGTCGCTGCGCTGCCCCCACGCGCCGCGCACGTACTTGTCTACGGTGCGTCGGCCCGCGCTCGACCCGGCGGCGGTGTTGTCGCCGGAGGCGTTGAAGTTGCGTCGGTTGAACGGCAGGAAGCCCAGTGAAATAGCGTCCAGCAGTGAGGATTTGCCGCTGCCCGAGGCGCCGGCGATCAGCGCGCCGCCGACGCTGAAGGGGATCGAGTGGTACCCGTCGAACACCCCCCAATTGACGACCTGCAGCCGCGACAGGTGGAACTGCTCAGTCAAGTGAGATCTCCTCGGCCGGGGCGCCGCCGCGTTGCAGCTGCTCGAACTGCTGCTGCAGCTCGGTGATCACCGAAGCGGTCATGATCGCGGTGATCACCGGGCTGATGGTGTAGCTGTCCTCGTCGTCGCGGCTGCGGCGCAGGATCTCCAGGCCGGTCAGCCGGGCGATCGCGGCGTCGACGCGCGCGGTGAACGTGACCGCGTCGCGGTCGGTGTCGTTGAGCACCCCGGAGAACAGTCCGTGCATCTCCTCGCGACTGATCAGCACGCTCTGCCCGCCGGCAGCGCGCATCATCTGCGCCAGGTGCAGTGCCAGGATCGAGTCGTAGGTGCCCAGCGGTTCACGGCGTAACAGCTTGATGCCCTTGGCGGATTCGTAGCGGGCCTGCTCCACGAACGCGACGTCGGTACCATCCACCACTCGCAGCAACAGGTCCAGTTCGGACAACCGCACGCTCAGCTGATCGCGGTACTCCAGCACCCAGCGGTAGACGTCGGCATCGGTCTCGGCACTGATGTAACGGCGGGTCAGCAGGTGCTGCAGCGCCCAGCACGCGCGGTCGGGCAACTCGGAGACGTCACCGTCGAAGCGCGGCCGACGCTGATGAGGTGGGCGGGCGCTCTGGTCGACCTGGGGCAGATCGGAGAATGCGGCGAAGTCGGCTTCCCGCTCGGCAGACGGTGACGTCACGAGGCTCCCGCCAGGGTGGTGATCGGTTCGGTGAACATCAGTTCGGGCACGGCGATTTCGCGGTCGGGGCCGTCCAGCGAGCGGAACCGCACGGTGCGCGACGCCGCCGAAGGTGATGCGTCGGGCTGTTTGAGCGCCCAGGACCACAGCACGATGACATGCCCGAGATACGCGGATTCCAGCATGCCGACCACCTGGGGCAGCGACACCGGCCCGGCGCTCACTGCGGCGTTGATCATCTCCGACATCGCGGGTGCGTCGACCTGAGTCGTCAGCGCCGCGAAGCCGGCCAGATCCACCTCGCCCTCGGCGGCCCTGGCGGGCTTGGGATTCGACAGATCGCCGATCTTGAAGCTGAGCGCGCCGACGGAGCTGATCGCGTGCCGGGCCAGCGGCACGTCGATGTCCAGGCGCGAGTCGATCAGTGAGGTCTTCAGCAGGGCACGCGCCGAGCCGATCGCCTCGTTGAGTTGACGGGCCACGCCCCGGCTCTGCTCGAGCGTGCCGAACGCGGTGAACCGCTTGACCCGCTGAGCGCAGCGCTGCTGGATCCGTTCGACCTCGTCGATCTGGTGACCGACCAGTTCGAAGAACCCGGCCATCACCCTGCGCAGCGCAGGGTCCAGCAGCGGCAGCGCCTCGGCGACGGCGGCGACGTCGGCCTCGAACTCGGCGCGCTGGTCGGGGTCGTTGATCATCCGTAGGAACGCGCGGTGGCTGTCGCGGCCCTGAGAATCCCAGGCCGCCTGGTAGTCGGTGTACATCTGGCGCTGCCGGTCGCGGTACTCGACGTTGCTGTCGATCGGCTCGTCCAGCGCCGCGGTGGCCTGCTCGATCATCGTGCCGTACTGGCCGATGTCGGTGATCAGCCGCTCCATCTGCAGGGCGATGGCGCGGGCCTCGTCGTAGGAGTCGGTGAGATCCGGGTTCGGGCGATCGCCGGCGTCCAGTTCGTCGAGTTCGGCCTGCAGCGTCGCGATCTCGGCCTCGATGCTCTTGCGGATGCGGGCGGGATCGGTGCCGACGCGGACCGCGACCTGCTTGAGGCGGGAGGCGATGCCGTTGATCGAGCCGCCGGTGGCGATGGTGTCGTTGCGCCGCATGCCACGGACGAAGTCCAGCGCCCGTCGGGCGTCCTGGGTGAGATAGCAGACGTTCTGATCGCGGCGCTCGTCGACAATGCGGTGCAGCCAGCCCTGGCTTGCCCACGACTTGATCAGCGCCAGCCCGGACTGCCCGTCGGGATGGTCCAGCTCGTCGAGGTCACGCTCCAGCTGCACCACCAGCTCGGTCTCGGGGACCACGCCGCCGCTGAGGTGGCGTTCCATCAACGTCGCGTACAGCCCCAGGTTGACGGTCGCGAGCAGCCGCATCGCGCGGGATCCCTGCACGTCGCGGTTGAGTTCGAGCAGCTCGGGGGCCGACAGTACGGTGTCGTCGGCGTCCACCTCGGCTCCTCGTCTGTGTGTGCGGTTCGGACGGTCCAAGATAGGCCACCGGTGGGACATCGTCGGTGTCGGGTTGGGCCGGCTCCCGGCCACCAACCCGTTGCCGGGCGTTCACCGGCCGATCCCTATCAGCTCACCTGCCCGCGACAAGCTCACTCGACTCAACGGCACAACTGAAGAGGGTGACGGGTGAAGACCTCGAATCTGGGTCGGGCAGCGGCAGCGGCGACCGTGGTGGCACTGGTGGCGGCCGGGTGCGCCACCGACACGCAGGACGACGCCCCCGGAGAGCCCACCCCGGACACCCCGCGAGCCACGTCGCCGATCGACTGGAACCTGCCCGCCGCTGAGCGCTTCCACCGCACGGCCACCTACCCGGTGTATCTGAACAGACCTACCGACGCCCCTGTCGAGGCAGAGACCGTCGCCGAGATCTCCACCGTCACTCCGGACGGCAACACCGTCATCTACACCGACGCCGCCGGCAAGCGGATCGGATTCCTCGACCTCCGCAATCCTGCCGAACCCGTTGGTCTGGGCACGCTTTCGCTGGCCGATCTCGGCAACGCCGACGACCAGCCCACCTCGGTGGCCGCCGTCGGCGAATTCGTGTTGGTCGTCGTCGACACCACCGGCGGTGATTTCGCCAACCCGTCGGGACGCGTCGACGTCGTGCGGGTCGCCGATCGCACCCCGGTGCACAGCATCGACCTGGGTGGCCAACCGGACTCGATCGCGATCAGCCCGGACGGGTCGTTCGCCGCGATCGCGATGGAGAATCAGCGCGACGAGGAGTTCACTCCGCCCGGTGTCGAGGAGGGTGACCTTCCGCAACCGCCCACGGGTTTCATGCAGTTCATCGATCTTGCCGGTGCGCCGACCGCCTGGACGGCCCGCAGGGCCGACTTCGACGTGGAGGCGGCGCGCGCGGCCGGTTTGGACACGCCCGAAGACCTCGAACCGGAGTACGTCAGCATCAACTCCCGCGGCCAGGTCGCGGTGACGCTGCAGGAGAACAACGGGATCGCCGTGCTCGACGGCCGCACCGGCGAGGTCGCTCGGATCTTCAGCGCCGGAACACAATCGGTCGACGGCATCGACACCGCCGAGGACGGCGCGATCGACCAGACCGGCTCGATCCCTGAGACGCCGAGGGAGCCCGACGCGCTCGGCTGGATCGGTGACGACCACGTGGCCACCGCCAACGAGGGCGACTGGAAGGGCGGCACTCGCGGCTGGAGCATTTTCGACGCCAACACCGGTGAGGTGGTCTGGGATGCCGGCAACTCGTTCGAACAGCTCGCCGTGCGCACCGGTCTGCATATCGAGAGCCGGGCGGAATCGAAGGGGCCGGAACCGGAAGGGTTGGCGATCACCGAGATCGGTGGCCGCCCAACAGCGTTGGTGGCATCGGAGCGCAGCAACTTCGTCGCGGCCTACGACGTCAGCGACGTCACGTCGCCGCGATTCCGTCAGCTGATGCCGACCACGCCGGGACCCGAGGGCATCCTGCCGATCCCGCAGCGCGAGCTGCTGGTCATCTCGTCGGAGGCCGACGACGCCGAGGCTCGGGTGCGTGCCTCGGTCAACGTCTACGGATTCGGTGATCAGTTTGCGGGGCCGACGCCGTTCCCGTCGATCGTCTCCGGCGACATCGACGGCGTGCCGCTCGGTTGGGGCGCGCTGGGTGCGTTGACCGCCGACCCCGCCGACGAGAACCGGTTGTACACCGCCACCGACAATGCCTACGGTCCGGCGCGGGTCCTGGGCGTCGACGTCTCACAGACCCCGGCGCTGATCGACAGCGAACTGCCGATCACCGAAAACGGTGAGCACGTCACTCTCGACGTCGAGGGTGTGTCGGCACGACCGGACGGCGGACTCGTGTTGGCGGTGGAGGGCGAAGAGGGGCCCGGCAACGAACTGGTGTACGTCGCCGCCGACGGCAGCGTCGAAGACCGGGTTCTGCTGCCCGCCGACATCGCCGGCGAACTGGGAAGCCAAGGCCTGGAGGGTGTCGCGGTCGACGGGGACACGGTGTGGGTGGCACTGCAGCGCGAGTTGCAGACCGACCCGGCGGGTGTGGTCCGCATCGGGCGCTACACCCCTGACGGCGGAACGTGGGAATGGTTCGGCTACCAGCTGGACACCACCGACGTCGACGACGACTGGATCGGACTGTCCGAGATCGCGGTGCACGGCGGCGCCCTACTGGTGCTCGAACGCGACAAGCTCAACGGCCCCGACGCGCAGGTGAAGGCGATCTACCGGGTGGCGATGCCGACGGAAGCCGGAGTGACATCGGCCGCCGACGCGCCACAGGTGCTGCCGAAGACGTTGGCGCGCAATCTGTTACCCGACCTGCAGGCGACCAACGGATTTGTGCAGGAGAAGGTCGAGGGCTTCGCGATCGCCGGCAATCAGAACCTGTACGTCGTCACCGACAACGACGGGCTCGATGACGCGAATGGGGAGACGGTGTTTCTCGACCTCGGACCAGCGGGGGAGGCGCTGGGCGGTTAGTGCGCCGATTGCCGGAACCTCTCGAGAACCGCGGGTCCTTCCGGGCCGTCCCACAACACCTGCGTCAGAAGTAGATCGGTCACCCCGGTGCGGGGATCGGTCCGCCAACCGGTGCCCAGGCCGCCGTCCCAGCCGTAGCGACCGTCGGGCTCGACGCACTGGCCGTAACCCCAGCCCGCTCCGTTGAGGAAGACCTCGGCGTCGGCGCGTTGCTCAGGGCTCAGATGATCGCTCGTCATCGCCGCAAGCGATTCGACAGAGATCAGTCGGCCGTCCCGCAGCGCGTCGGTGAACCCGATGAGGTCGTCGATCGTCGACACCAAACCCGAGGAGCCCGAGGGGAAGTCGGGCGGGGACGACCACATACCGTGCACCGGGTCGAACACCTCGAACCCGCCCTCGGTCATTGACAACTGCGGCACAAATCGCGCCAGCTTGTCGGCCGGCACGTGGAATTCCGTGTCCGCCATGCCTGCCGGCGCGTACACCCGGTCGCTGAGGACGTGGGGCAGCGGTTGGCCGGCGACCCGGGCCAGCAACACCCCGAGCAGATCGGCCGACGTCTGATAGAGCCAGCGCGCTCCCGGCTGGGCGATCAGCGGCAGTGCCGCGAGACGGCGGAGCCATTCCTCGGGCGGCGGTATCGCGTACCGGCCGGGAGGACCGTCGCTGCCCAGGCGGGCGTCGGCGTACGCCCGCTGAATCGGTGCATCCATCGGAAACCGGGGTAGCATCCCGTCGCCGCAGCGCAACGTCAGCACATCCTCGACGGTGACCTCGCGTCCCGCGGGCACGGTGTCGCTGAGCTCGGCGTCGTCGGCCCGCAGCACCGGACGATCCGCGAGCTCGGGCAGCCAACGGATGATCGGATCACGCAGGGCCAGCTCACCGGAATCCAGCATGCTCAGCGCGGCCGCGGCGACGATCGGCTTGGAGATCGACGCAATACGCATGATGGTGTCGCGCCGCAGTGGCACGGCCATCCCGTCGTCACCGCCGACGTAGATCACCGGAGCACGGCCGGGTGTCGTCACCGCCGCTATCGCGCCAGGCACCTGGCCGTCGGCGATCGCCTTGTCAAGAACGTATTCGACGGTCATCCCGGTACTGACCGTAGACACGCTCCGGAATCATCGTCAGGCGGGGTCAGGACAGCGCAAACCGCAGCCCGGCCACCGCCGTCCCTGTCCAGATATCCGCGGTGATCTCTTCGGGTCGCACCGCGATGACCTCGCCGCCCCTGTGGAGCACCGCGACCGCGATCCGCGAGAGCAGGTCGTAACCGTCCTCGTCATAGGTCACCACCCCGGTGGCGTCGTTGAGTCGCCCGAGGATCTCGACGGTGAAGTCATAGACCAGTGTGGACACCGCACCGGCCATCGCGGCCTTGCCGATGTCGGCGATGTCGGTGGCCACCAGACCACGGGCGACCCCGTCGCCGATGTCGTCGACCCGCGCATTGGTGCGTTCGGCGTTGAGCGACGACAGCGACCCGCGGATCGCGTCGTCGATCTGGTCGGGCCGCAGCGTGTCCGGCCCGCCGGGGATGGCGACGATCTCGCGTTTGTGGTCCCGGGCGCGGTACAGCTCCAGCAACGGATCCGTCGCGAACAGGAAGAGCGGTCGGCTCGCCGACGGATCCACATGTCCCAGTTCGGATTCCACCGCTTCGGAGACCCGCTTGGCGTAGACGTCCAGCAGCGCTTTCTTGCCCTCGTCGCCTACCAGCCTGCGGACATGGTCGCGGTCGCGGATCGTCGCGCGGTTGGTCGCCTCGGCCGCATCCGCGGGGTACTCGCCGATCAACGGCAACTCCTCGGCGCGGGTGGTGGCCGTAGCCCGCCACAGATTCCACCCGTTGGCCGACAGCGTCAGCGCGTAGGCCTCCTGCGGCGTGGTCACCGCGCGGACCAGTTGGCCGATGTCGAAGTAGGCGCCCACCTGCGACTGGTTCTGCAGCGCGTTGGGCAGCACATACACCTCGTGGACGTCGTCGGCGATGAAGATCGCCAGCGACCGCGACAGCCGCAGCCACAGGTCGGATTCGGCGATCTCGGTCCATCGCTCGCGCAGCTTCTGCTCGACGGCGTTCTTCGCGCCACGCTCCCGGATCGCGCGCAGAGCGCGGTCGACGGCGCTCTTGGCGTTCAGCAGGCTGGCCTCACGCTGGTCGGGAGCCGGCGAGGTCTCTGCGTAGATCGTGATGGCGTGTTCGTGGGGTTCGCCGAGCCGGGTCAGGTCGGACGTGTCGGGCAGGTGGTAGCGCGTCACCGGTCACTCCTTTGTGTTGGGTGTCCCCATCCACCATAGGCACGCGGCGAGAGCGCGCACTGCCGGCAAAGGTCCTCAGATTCCCGCCAAGGGGAACGAGAGGATGCGAATACCTTTGCCAACAGCCATATTCACGAAACCAGCTGCGGTTGCTGCGAGGATGGGTGCGAACCCGAGGGGAAGGCAGGTCATGACGTTCGCCGCCGCACTGCAGCGTCGAATGCTGCTGGCATTCCTCGGGGTGCTGCTGGTGCTGTACACGTCGGCGGTGTTCACCACCGCGCAGTGGTCTGCCACCCGCGGCGAGATGCTGGCGGTGCTCCTGTGCGCGGTCGGCCTGGCATTCGCCCTTCCCACCCCGCTGCGTCGCTGGCGCTACCTGGTGGCGGTGTCGTGTCTGTGCGTGGCACCGATCGTGCCGATGATCCACCACGACCTCATCGTCGCCCAGGTGTGGGCGCTGATCCCGCTGATGTTCGCCGCCATCTACCTCAGGGTGTGGCACCGCCCAGCACCTGCGCGCGCAGTGGCCGTGCTGCTTTCGGCGGCCAGTGCGGCGGCGCTGGCGGTGGCACCTGCTCCGGCGCCGTGGCCGTGGTACTTCATGTTCGCGGTGTGCATCATCGCCGCCGCGGAGATCATCGGCGTGCTGCACGCCACACTCTTCGATGCCGCGCTGCGTGACCCGCTGACCTCTGCGTGGAATCGTGCCGGCGTCGAACGCCACGCCGCCGACCTGATCGCCCGCGCGCAGCGGCGAGCGGAACCGGTGGGGGTCATCGTCCTCGACGTCGACGATTTCAAGGCCGTCAACGATCACGACGGGCACGCGGCGGGTGACCGTGCCCTGGCCCAACTCGCGCGGGCCTGGACCTCACGGCTGCCCCCGTCCGCGCTCATCGGCCGGCTCGGCGGCGACGAGTTCGTGGTCGTGCTAAGCGGATTCGATGAGCAGCGGGCCCGTCAACTGGCCCGCGATCTCGCCGGCGCAGGCCCGGTCCGGGTCAGTGCGGGGACCGCGGTCGGCCGACCGGTCGACGCGGAGGGCTTCGCTCAGCTGATGGCTTCTGCCGACGACGAGCTCTATCGCATCAAGCGGGAACGCAAAAGCCGCGACTGAACAGCTGCCCGGTCATCTACAGCAGCCCGCGCAGCGCTGCCAGCACCGCGTCGACGTCACCGTCGTCGGTCGACCAGGAACACACGAACCGCACGACCGGCTCGGCGGCGTCGGGCTGGTGCACCAGGTAGTCCCGGGCGAGCGCGCGGTGGACGTCGGCATCGAGTTTCACGAACACCTCGTTGGCCTCCACCGGAGAGGACAGGTGGAGTCCGAGGTCCGTCATCCCGCTGCTGAGGCTGCGCGCCATCGCGTTGGCGTGGGCCGCGGTCTGCAGCCAGAGACCGTCCTCCAGCATGCCGAGGAACTGTGCGGCGACGAAGCGGTGCTTGCTGGCCAGGTGACCGATCTGCTTCTGCACAAAATGGATTCCGCTGAACTGTTCGGGGTGGCGGACCAGCAGGGCGTCGCCGAAGAGCATGCCGTTCTTGGTTCCACCGACGGTGACGATGTCCGCGTCGCCGATCGCCTCGACAGGTGAGACACCGAGCGCGGCAATGGCATTGGCGATGCGTGAGCCGTCGACGTGGACCAGCAGGTCGAGGGCATGTGCGCGGTCGACGAACTCCGCGATGGCCTGTGCGGTCCAGACGCGACCGTTCTCGGTGGACTGGGTGATCGTGACGATGCGGGGCTGCGAATGATGGACCGCGCCACGGCGGGCGACCCGCCGGTCGAGTACGTCGGGGCTGATCAGGCCATCATCGCTGGGCAACCGGGTCAGCTGGGCGCCGGAGAGCCGGACGGGTCCGCCGGCCTCGTCGAGCAGCACGTGGGCGACGTCGCTGCAGAGGATCTCCTGCCACGGCTGCACCGCGGATGCGAGCGCGATGATGTTGGCCGCCGTGCCGGTGAACGGGAACAGCACCTCAGCCCCGGGCGAGTCGAAGGCATCCCGGAGCGCGTCGGCTGCCTGTTGGGTGACGGCGTCGGCGCCGTAGGCCGGAGCGGACCCGTCGTTGGCCCGGTGCAGGGCTTCCAGAGCTTTGGGGTGCGCCGGGGCGGCGTTGTCCGAGGCGAACGCGGGGGACGGCACGCTCCCCATTCTGCGCCGAGCGTGAAGCCACGGCTGTGGTTGGGGCCGCGATCGCAGCCGGGAACGCTGTTCCGCGGGGACGGTGCGTCACCGCGCGGCGAGCCAGGCGAAGAACTCGTCGGCGCACACCACCGGCTTGCTGTACTCCCGGGCCTTGCGTGCCTTGCCCGACTGGGTTCCCTCCTCGGCCGTCACCAGCACGTCGCAGCGGGTCTTGCTCACGGTCTTCACCGGTGTGAGCCCGGCCGAGATGGCCATGCGCTCCATCTCGTCGCGTTCCACCACCCGGCCGGTCATGTCCTGCGCGGTCCCGGTGAAGCAGATGCGCGTGCCTGGCACCAGGATCGTGTTGATGTCGTGTCGCTGGAGAAGCATGTCGTCGGTGACGATGTCGGCGTCGAGCAGCTCCTCCACCGCACGCAGCCGCTGCACGACCTCGTCGGTGAGCGTCACCCGGGTGGCCGCCGCCCGCAGCTGGTCGGCGACCGACCGCCGAACCGCCGCATCCTCACCGTGAAGTGGTGCCGCCGGTTCACCGATCAGCACCGGGCCGACGCATCGACTCACCCGCAGCAGCGCCGACAATGCCGGCAGGTGGTCGGCACTCGGTGTCGGCGTCTGCTGGTCGCGGCTGACCAGCAGCCCTGAGATCTCGGAGGAGTCGGCTTCGTCGAACGACGACGATCCGGTGTCGGCGACGCCCAACTCGGCGAAGGCCTGCATCGTCGCCGCCGCGACGTCCACGGCTGACCGTGCCGCGGCTACCGCGCGGCGCGGGATGTCGACGCCCATCGGCATCGGCGTCACATGACCCAGCCGCTTCAACTCGAAATCGATCAGGCCCATCGTCTCGTCGATACCCACACCGACCGGCGTGCAGCCCGACAGCATCGGCGAGATCACCGCCCACGCCTCCCGAAGCGTGGGGGCGAGCAGAATGTCGGACACGCTGATGCCGTAAGCATTTCGGGCATCGGCCAGATCGCGCTGCGGGTTGACCAACGTGGTCACCGCAGTGCCGTCGTCGAAGGCCACCGCCAGCTCGACCGGGCGCGGTCGGGACAACCGTCCCTCGTCGCCGACGGTGAGGAGGGCGATCGCACAGTACCGGCGGTCGCGGTCGTCGTGCACCGCAGTGCGCAGGAACCGGGCGATCCGCCGGTCGGTCTTCATGTCCTTGGGCAGCACCGGGCGTTTGAGGACCAGACCCTGCAGCGAGGTGCAGCGGCTCAGGGCCACGTAGAGCTGACCGAACGAGAACATGCCACCGGTCAGATCCACGACCAACCGGTGCAGCGTCTGCCCTTGGCTCTTGTGGATCGTGATCGCCCACGCCAGCTTGAACGGCATCTGCGTGTAGGTGCCCACCACCTCGCGGCGGAGCGCGCCGCCGTCGACGACCGGGCGCGTCGCTTCCCAGGTGAACGGGGTGACGTCGGCGGTGCTGCCGTCCGGGAACTCCACGACGACGACGGCTCCGTGGCGGTCGTGGTCCACGCCGACGACGCGGCCGATCGTGCCGTTGACCCAGCGGTCGGACTGGTCGTTGTTGAGCATCATGATCTGGGCGCCGACCTTGAAGCGGACCGTCTCCTCGACCGGCGGGTCGAACAACGCCAGATCGCCGGAAGTCCTGGCGTGGTGCGCCATCTCGTCGCCGGACAGCCTCTCCAGATGCTGGCGATTGCGTGCCGTGACCAGCCGGTTGGTAGGAGCCAGCGTCAACCAGAACTCGTCCTCGGGCGGGACGAAGTCGGGATCGGTGCGTGCATTGAGCTGCTCGCGGGCGTGGCCGAGCAGCACCCCTTCGCGAATCTCGTTGAGAATGGCCGCCATTCGATCGTCACCGAGCTGGCGGAACACCGTGGTCAGCGCGACGGTGGGGAAGTCCTCGCGATGGAAACTGCGGGCGGAGAAGAAGTACGGGGTCTCGTATGCGGTCGAGAAGTAGTGCGCTTCGTTCTCGGTGACGACCGGTGGCAGCTGGTACAGGTCACCGACGAGGACGACCTGCACTCCACCGAACGGCTGCCCCGGCTGTGGGCCGAACTGCTGCAGGGCGGCGGCGAGCATGTCGAACAGATCGGCGCGCACCATCGAGGCTTCGTCGATGATCAGCGTGTCCAGCGATGCGAGGGTCTTGGCGAAGCGGCCCGGTCGGTAGTCGCCGGAGCGCACCTCGTGCAAACCGGTGGTGGTGCGGAACCCGAACAGTCGGTGGATCGTGTACCCGTCGACGTTGAGCGCCGCGATCCCGGTCGGTGCGACCACCACGACGTTGCGATCAGTGTCGGCCATGAACCGGCGGATCAGCGTCGACTTGCCGGTACCGGCCTTGCCGGTGAGGAAGGTGTTGTGGCCTTCGTTCAGCAGTGTCAGCGCGCGACGGAATTCGTCGGTGAGGACGATGTCGTCGGGCGTTCGGTGGGCCGCGGTTGGTGTGGTCAGTGTGATCGGGGTCCCGCTCCGTGCGTTGATGTCTGCAGAGCGGCACTCTACCGCGGCCGATCTCTGCATCACTGCACCATGATGCGGCGATGATATTCTGCGGTATGCGCACCACGATCGACCTTCCCGAGGATCTGCACAGGCTGGCGCAGGCGATCGCGCGCGATACCCACCGAACCCTCAGCGAGACCGTCGCAGAACTCATTCGGCGTGGGCTGGTCGCTGGGAGTTCGGCGGCGGCAGTGTCGAAGGACCCGAGAACGGGTCTGCCGCTCGTCAGCGTCGGAAGCGTCGTCACCTCCGAAGATGTGCGGTCTCTCGAGGATGACGAGTGACCGTGCTGCTGGACGCGAACGTCCTCATCGCGCTCGTGGTCACCGATCATGTGCACCACGACTCTGCGTCGGATTGGCTGGCGACGACTGACACCGCATTCGCCACGTGCCCCATCACCCAGGGCAGCCTCGTCCGGTTCCTCCTGAGAGCGGGCCAGTCCGCAGCAACCGCACAGGCGGTCGCCGGCGGAGTCGCTGCCCATGAACGACACGAATTCTGGCCTGACAGCCTCTCTTTCGCTGAGGTGCCGCTGGCCGGTGTCATCGGTCACCGGCAGGTGACCGACGCCTACCTCGCGGAACTTGCCCGCCGCAACGGCGGCGAACTGGCGACGCTGGACCGAGGTCTCGCGCACCTGCACAAGGACGTCGCGCAACTCGTCCCCACGTCCTGACCGCGACCGGCGGCGTGCCGGCTCACCCGGTCCGGCCGGCCCGCCACGATCGCCAACCCCGGTGCGCCGCGAACGCGCCCAGTCCCGCGGTCAGGCACCACACCGCGATCGCGGTATACGCCAGCGGCGCCGAGAACTCCCCGATCGACGCCCCCAGCGCGGTGTACACGAACGCCCGTGGCGCCGACCCGATGAACGCCCCGACCGCCATCTGCCACAACGGAACTCCGAAAGCGCCGAAGGTGTACGAGGCCAGCGCGTCGGAGATCCCCGGGACGAATCGCTGACCGACGACGGCCCACAGCCCGCCGCGCTGGATCATCCCGTCGACGCGATCGGAGCGCTGCGGTCCCAGAAG